>NZ_JBEXGT010000001.1:0-474974 GCF_040607475.1 Sphaerisporangium sp. NPDC005288
CCCCAACCCCCCGGGGGGGGGGGCCCCCCGGGGGGGGGGCCGGGGGGGGGGGGGGGGGGGCCCCCCCCCCCCCCACCCCCGCGGTCATCCGGTGGTGGCGAGCGGAATCCAGACCCGCATCGGGCCCTCGGTCCGGTTGCCCCACAGGAAGTACGGCACCGCCGTGAGCGTGAGCGGGGTGTTCGGCCGCTCCCGCGAGGCACCGGAGGTGTAGAGCGGGTCGTGCGCGTCGGCGAGCACGCCGCGTGCGCTGAGCACGACCGGGGCGCCGGGAAGGTCGTCCCGGTCGGCCGCCGTGATGGGCGCGGCGGGGTCCAGCCGCACGTCCTCCAGGACGACGCCGGGTGGCAGGTCAGCCTGCTCCAGGCAGTACACCAGGGGCCCGCGCGCCAGGGTGACGCACCCGCGCACCGCGTCGACCCTCGGATGCGCGCTCACCTGCCGCACGGGCATGTCCAGGTCGAGGACGACCTTCGTTCCCGGCGTCCACACGCGGGTGAGCCGCACGTAGCCGTCGGGTGACGGCGCCCGCACCGTCTCGTCGCCGATGCTCACCGAGTACGCCTCGCACCAGGACGGCACGCGGAGCGCGAGCGTCCAGGGCCCGCTCTGCCCTGCCTCGCCTCCCACCGTCAGCTCGACCCGGCCCTGCCATGGATAGTCGGTGCGCATCGAAAGCCGGACCGGTCGCCCCGCCACGGCGGCGGTGAGGGTGGCCTCGCCGTACAGGTGGACCTGCAGTCCCCCTTCGTCGGCGGTCGCCAGGTATCCGGGCAGCGAGGCCATGAGCCGCGCGATGTTGGGCGGGCAGCAGGCGCACGAGTACCAGGGCAGGCGGCGGGCGGCCTCCTCCTCGCCGGAGCCGACGTGCCCGGTGCGCAGGTGCAGGGGGTTGGAGTAGAAGAAGCGCCTGCCGTCGGCCGACACCGCGGCGGCGACCGCGTTGTACACCGCCCGCTCCATCTCGTCGGCGTAGCGCGCGCGGCCGGTCGCGAGCAGCAGCCGCCAGTTCCACTGGAAGCTCGCGATGGCCGCGCAGGTCTCGGCGTACGCCCGGTCGGGCGGCAGCTCGTACGGGTCGCCGTACGCCTCGTCCCGGTGGCGCGAACCGTGCGCGCCGGTGACGTAGGTCCGCGTGTGGAAGGCGTCGACCCACAGCCGCTCTGCCGCGTCCAGCAGCGGCAGGTCGCCGGTCTCCACCGCCACGTCGACCATGCCGGCCAGCAGGTACAGCTGGCGCACGGCGTGCCCGGCGACCTCGCGCACCTCGCGTACCGGCTGGTGGTCCTGGTGGTAGCGGGGGCCGAACCGGCCACGGCCGAGCAGGCCGTGCCCGCGCAGGTCGAGGAACCGCCGCGCCAGATCCAGGTACGGCCGGTGGCCGGTCAGCCGGTAGAGCTCGGCGAGGGCGGTCTCGATCTCGGGATGACCGCACACCTCCTCCACCCCGTCCGGCCCGAACCGCTCGACCAGCAGGTCGGCGAAGCGGCGGGCGACGGACAGCAGGACGGGGTGGG
Organism: Sphaerisporangium sp. NPDC005288; assembly: GCF_040607475.1. NCBI lineage: Bacteria > Bacillati > Actinomycetota > Actinomycetes > Streptosporangiales > Streptosporangiaceae > Sphaerisporangium > Sphaerisporangium sp. NPDC005288. The sequence goes on from NZ_JBEXGT010000001.1 coordinate 1,518, forward strand.
CGCCGACGCGGCCGCCGGCGACGGCCGCCTGGATGAGGTGGCCCGCGCAGTACAGTTCGTGGGCCCAGTCGGGCCTGCGCCACCGCTCCTCGGGAGCGGCCACCGTGAAGTAGGAGTTCAGGTACCCGTCGGGCTGCTGGGCCCGGGCCAGCAGTGCCACGGTGTCCTCGACGAACGCCTCCAGAGAGGCGTCACCGGGGGAGGTCCCCAGTTCCCACAGGGCGGCCTCCAGCGTCTTGTGGACGTCGGAATCGGCGAACCACATGCCCGTGAAGGGCTGCTCGCCCTCTCCCGCGGCGGCCTGGAGGTTGCCGATGTTGCCGCTGCCGCGCAGGTTGTCCACACAGTGCGGCAGCGTGTCCTCGGCGTTGCGCCGCCGCCAACCGCCCAGCAGTCCCTCGGGGTGCAGCCGGACCTGGTCCACGCCGAGCGGCCGAAGTGCGGCGATGGCCTCCGGCCCGGGGACGGCCGGCCCCGCGGGACCGCCAAGGCCGGACGGGGCCGGTTCCGCGGTCCTGTCCATGCCGGGGCCGGTCTGCGTGTCTGACAGCTTCTGCTCGGTCATTCCGGTCTTTCGTGTGGGGATGCGGAGGTCTCTCGCGCGGCCGCGGGGGCTTCGTCCCCCGGCGAGCGGGCCGTTCGGACCGCCTGGGCCGGTCGCCGGGAACAACCGCAGGTAAGGAGGACAGAACGGGGGGCACAGCCGATGAGGAAACCTAGGAAAACGATTGCCGTCACGTTACCAACGCCGCCGGGGAGGGTCAACAGTACGTTTCACCGCGGTTACATGGGCGTGCAGGGACGCGACAAGTCGCGCTATACAGTGGACAGGGCAACGACCACCGAAAGCGGAGGGAAACGTGGGGAGACTGGAGCGTCACGCCACCATCACCGACGTCGCGGCGCTGGCCGGCGTGTCGGTGGGCACGGCCTCCAAGGCCCTCAACGGGCGCGGATCGCTACGCGAAGAGACCCGCAGGCGCGTCCGGGAAGCGGCCCGGCAGCTCAATTTCGAGGCGAACGCCGGCGCGCGCAACCTGCACTCGGGCCGCACCTACACGGTGGGCATGATCACGACCGACACGATCGGCCGGTTCAGCATCCCCGTCCTGATGGGCGCGGAGGACGCGCTGGGCGCCGGAGAGATGTCGATCTTCCTTTGCGACGGCCGGGGCGACCCGATCCGCGAGCAGTACTACGTCAAGACCCTGCTCAGCCGGCGGGTCGACGGCATCATCGTGACCGGCCGGCGCACCGAGGCACGGGCCCCCATCGGCGTCGGCCTCCCGGTGCCCGTCGTCTACGCCTTCATCAGCTCGGCCGACCCCGACGACTGCTCGGTGGTCCCCGACGAGGCGGGCGGCGCCCGCAAGGCGATCGACCATCTGCTGGCCATAGGGCGTGGCCGCATCGCGCACATCACCGGCCCCGACCACCACAACTCCGCCCGGGTGCGCGCCGCGGCGACGACGCGGCGACTGGCCGAAGAAGGGCTTTCCCTGGTCGCGCCGCCGCTGTTCGGCGGATGGAGCGAGGCGTGGGGAGGGCAGGCCGCCGGCATCCTTCTGGGGAGCGGGACGGAGTTCGACGCCGTCTTCTGCGGCAGCGACCAGATCGCGCGCGGGGTCGGCGACGCCCTGAGGGCCGCGGGGCGCCGCATCCCCGACGACGTCGCGCTCGTCGGGTTCGACAACTGGGACGTCATGATCGAAGGCGCCAAACCCCCGCTGACCAGCGTCGACATGAACCTCCAAGGGCTCGGCCGATCGGCCGCCGAACGGCTCCTCGCCGCCATCAACGGCTCCCCCTCCCCCGGCGTCCACGCCCTTCCCTGCCACCTGGTGGTGCGCGAATCGACAACGGTGCCCCTGCGATCCCCTCAGGCGTCACCGCCCGGCCCGGCGGGTTGAGCGACCGGCCGGCCTGCCCGCGACGAACGCGGTCATCGCGGTGCCGGGGCCGAGGGTCGAGTGGGCTGGGGGTGGGGACCGAAGGCGGTGAGGAAGCGGTCGCGGAAGGCGTCCATCCGCCAGACCGGGGCCGTGGGGCCGGGCCTCAGGCCGTCCTGCCAGCCCCAGCCGGAGACCCGGTCCAGGACGGCCCGGTCGCGGGCGACGATGGTGATCGGCACGTCGCGGCTCGCGTTCTCGCCGGTGACGATCGGGGCGGGCTGGTGGTCGCCGAGGAAGACGAGCACGAGATCGTCGTCGCCATAGGTCTCCACGTAGGAGATGAGGGCGCTCAGCGTGTACTCGATGGAGCGCCGGTACTCGGTGCGCACGCGGGTGGCGTCGCGCCACACGGCGTCCGGCGACTCCCCGGCGGCGGCCATGGGACCGAAGACCGAGCCGTCACCGACGGCGTTCCAGTCGGTGAGGCTGGGGATGGGCGCCCAGGGGGCGTGGCTGGAGACCAGGGGCATCTCCACCATCATCGGGGCGTGGCCCGGCTTCGCGCGTTCGAGCCGCTGGAAGGCCGACAGGGTGTACTGGTCGGGCATGGTGCCCCAGTTAAAGCCGGGGCCGCGATACCCGAGGTTGTGGGAGTCGTACACGCGGTCGTAGCCGTAGAACGCCCCTTCCGGCCAGGCCTTGGTGTTGCCCGGCATGACGGCGACCGTCCGCCAGCCCGCGCGCCGGAACAGGCTTGGCATGGTCAGGCGGTCGCCGGCGACGAGGTCGCCGTGGCGCTGCTGGTTGTTCACCCACAGCCCCGAGAGCAGCGTGGCGTGGGCGAGCCAGCTGCCGCCGCCGTACGTCGGTGAGGTGAGGAAGGCGCTGCGGGAGGCGAACCCGTCCGCGCGCAGCCGGCGGCTCCCCGCGTCGAGGACCGCGTCGACCTGCGGCGCGAACTCCGGGTCCTCGACGGCGTCGCGGCCGTAGCTCTCGATGAAGGAGAAGACGACGTCCTTGCCACGCAGCGCGGTCAGCAGATCCCGGCCGGGGGTGTCGCGGAAGGCGTCGACGGCGGCCTGTGCGGCGAACACCCGCTGGTCGCGCAGACCGGCGCCGATCTGCTGTACATGGTCGTGGACGAGGGCGGCCGCGGGCGCCTCTGGGGTGATCTGCACCCCGAACAGGGAGCAGACGAGCCAGGCGGCCCCGAGCGTCCCGGCGGCGCCGGTCGCCGGGGTGCGGTGCCGGGCCACGACCCGGGCCAGGCGCATGACCGACAGCGTGACGAGGACGAGCACGCCCGCGATGAGGACGGCGACCGCGACGACGGCGGCGACCGCGCCGGCCCCGCCGAACGACGCCGTGAGGAAGTCCACGGCGTTCCCGAGGAAGGCCCAGTCGAGCAGCAGGTCGAAGGGCCGTTGGAGGGTCGCGTAGAAGCCCAGGTCGGCGAACTTCACGATCGTCACCAGGGCGAGGGCCACTCCGGCGAGGGCCGCCGCCACCCGTCTGGGCTTCGGCGGCAGGACGAGCACGAGGGCGACGCCGAGGAGTCCTTCCAGCGGGACGCGGGCGAAGGCCCACGGGGTGAGGTGACCGATCTGGTCGGGGGCGTTGAGGGCGAACAGCACGAGCAGGAAGGCCAAGGCGGTGGTCACCGGCCCGGCGACCGGGTGCCTCCGGGGACGGCCGGCGGGTCCGGCCGCGCCGGCATCGCCTGAGTCGTCCTCCGAAGCGTCCTTCGAGTCGTTCTCCAAGGCGTCCTTCGAGGCGTTCTCCGGAGCATCCTTCGGGACGTCTTTCGAAGCATCCTTCGAGGCGTTCTCCAAGGGGTCCTTCGAGATGTCCTTCAAGGGGTCCTTCGAGACGTCCTCCACGACGTCCTCGGGGGCATCCTTCGCGGGCGTCCCTCTCTGGGACGACCGGCGAAAGCGGATGATGGACGACAATCCGCAGGTCCTTCCATGCCGAGCCCGGTGACGCCGGTCACCGTCGCGGTGCCGGGCGATGCCGCCGGCCCGGGCCGGCGGCATCGTGTACGTATACGGCCCGGGGCCGCCGATGGTTCAGGCGGAACCGACCAGGCTCGGCTCGTCCACCACCGCCTCGCGGGCGATCTCACCCGCCGTGCCCTTGGCCTCGCGGCGTGCCCGCCATCGGCCGAGGTGCCGGTCGTGGTGGGCGGCGGGCCTCGGCTCCCACCTCGATCGCGACCGGCCGGTGTACCGGCTCCGCCACAGCCACCGGACGTCCCGGCCGAACGACCACACCAGCGACGCCAGTGCCAGCCCGGCCAGGCCGGTGGCGACGGGAGGCGGGGCCACCCCGGCGCTCACGATGACCAGGATGATCCCCTGCAGCGCGGCCACGGCCTTGCGGGCGAAGCTCGGTCGCAAAGGCGCCCGCAGCCAGGGCGCCACCCAGGCCGCCGCGACGAAGACGTACCGCATGGCGCCAATCGCGAGCACCCACGCGCCGGTGGACCCGGCCACGTGGACGCTGAGCACCAGGATGAGGAAGGCGTCGGTCTCCATGTCGAAACGCGCCCCGAGCTCGGACACCGTCCCGGTGCGCCGCGCCACGTACCCGTCCACCCCGTCGAGGATCAGTGCGACGGCGGCGAGCGCGACCAGCGAGGCGACCGGCACGTCTCCGCCGGTCAGGCCGGTCGTCACCATCGCCGTGACGCCTCCGGCCAGCTCGGCGCGGGCCAGGGTGACCAGGCCGGCCGGTCCCAGCGAGTGGATCCCGGATCGGCGCATGGAGCGGGTGAGGACGGCCGACAGGATCACGGCACTTGCGACGCCGGCCAGGCAGCCCGCCGGGCTCAGGCCCGCGTCGGCCCAGAGCACGGCCAGCAGGACGACCTGCGTCACCACCCCGGCGGCCGGCCCGCGGACCGGCACCTCCGTCACGCGCCAATCCAGTGTGGTCAACTACGCCTCCCGCTCCATGACCCCGGATACGGGGCGTCCAATAGCATTCGCTGACCCGCTCCGACTAGGAGCGACTCCCCTGCGATGTAGTACGGCGAGGAGGCCGATGCGGCTCAATTCAGATGCTTTCTGGCTCAGATCTCCCGGTGAAGGGGAGATCCGCCCGGTATCGGTGCCGCGCCCCGGTGCCGGTGAGGTGCTGGTTCGCACGCTCTATTCCGGCGTGAGCCGGGGCACGGAGAGCCTCGTCTTCCGCGGCGGTGTGCCCGAGAGCCAGCACCGGCTGATGCGGGCGCCGTTCCAGGAGGGCGATTTCCCCGGGCCGGTCAAGTACGGCTACCTCAACGTGGGAGTGGTCGAGGAGGGGCCACCGGCCTTGCGGGGCCGTACCGTCTTCTGCCTTTATCCACACCAAACCCGCTATGTCGTCCCGGCCGACGCGGTGACCGTGGTGCCGGAGGAGGTGCCGCCGGCGCGGGCGGTGCTGGCCGGCACGGTGGAGACCGCGGTGAACGCGCTGTGGGACGCGGCGCCGCTCATCGGCGACCGGGTCGCCGTCGTCGGAGCGGGCATGGTCGGCTGCTCCGTGGCCGGACTGCTCGCCGGGTTCCCCGGCGTGCAGGTGCAGCTGGTCGATGTGGACCCGGCGCGGGCCGCCGTCGCCGAGGCGCTCGGCGTCCGCTTCGTGACCCCCGAGCAGGCCGCCGAGGGATGCGACATCGTGGTGCACGCCAGCGCGACCGAGGCGGGTCTCGCGCGGTCGTTGCAGCTCGTCGCGGCCGAGGGCACGGTGATCGAGCTGAGCTGGTACGGCGACCGGCGGGTCGGCGTGCAGCTCGGCGAGGCCTTCCACTCCGGGCGCCTGACCATCCGCGGCAGCCAGGTGGGGTCCATCTCCCCCGCGCGGCGTTCCCGGCGGACCTACGCCGACCGGCTGTCGCTGGCTCTGCGTTTCCTCGCCGACCCCGCGTACGACGCGTTGGTCACCGGCGAATGCGCCTTCACGGACCTGCCCGAGGTGATGGCCCGCATCGCTAGTGGCAATCTGCCCGGATTGTGCCATCGAGTCGTGTATGGTCCGGCCGAGGACTGACGGGTAGCCGACCTCCTGGAGGATGAACTCATTGTTCAGTGTCACCGTTCGCGACCACATGATGGTCGCGCACAGCTTCCACGGCGAGGTCTTCGGCCCGGCTCGGCGGTTGCACGGCGCGACGTTCGTCGTGGACGCGACGTTCCGCCGGGCCGAGCTCGACGGCGACAACATCGTGGTCGACATCGCCCTGGCCACCGAGGAGCTCAAGGCCGTGCTCGGCGAGCTGACCTTCCGCAACCTGGACGACGAGCCGGCCTTCGCCGGGACCAACACCACGACCGAATTTCTCGCCAAGGTCATCGCCGACCGGCTCGCCGACCGGGCGCGCGCGGGCCGGCTGGGCGAGGGGGCGCGCGGGCTGGCCGGGATCACCGTCACCCTGCACGAGTCGCACGTCGCCTGGGCGAGCTACGAGCGCGCGCTTTGAGCTCGCCCGTCGCCGCGTCCACCAGCACGGCAGCGCGCTCGGTGCACGTCTTCCTCCCCGGTGACGTGGACGACGCGACCGTGCCCAGCGGCGGCAACACCTATGACCGGCGCGTGTGCCACGGCCTGACCGCCGAGGGCTGGCGGGTCCATGAGGTCGCCGTCGGCGGCGACTGGCCCTCACCCGGCGCGGACGCCCGGACGGAGCTGGGACGGGCGCTCGCCGCGCTCGCCGACGGCGCCGTGGTGCTGATGGACGGGCTGGTGGCGTGCGGCGTCCCCGAGGTCGTCATCCCGCAGGCGCGCCGGTTGCGCCTGGCGGTGCTGGTCCACCTGCCGCTGGCCGCCGAGACCGGCATCGCGCCCGCGGCGGCCGGGGAGCTCGACGCGGGCGAGCGGACGACGCTGCGCGCGGCCACCGCGGTGGTGGCGACCAGCCCGTGGGCCGGGCGCACACTGATCCGCCACCACGGCCTCGACCCGCATCGGGTCCACGTCGCCCCGCCCGGCGCCGACCCCGCGCCGCTCGCGCCCGGCACCGACGGCGCGTCCCGGCTCCTCTGTGTGGCCGCGCTCACCCCGCGCAAGGGACAGGACCTGCTCCTGCGGGCTCTCGGGACGCTGACCGGCCTGCCGTGGAGCTGCGACCTCGTCGGGACCCTGAACCGCCGGCCCGAGTACGTCACGCACCTCCGGGAGCTGATCGCCTCGCTCGGCCTCGAGGATCGGGTACGGCTCGCCGGCCCGCGCACCGGCGAGGCGCTCGCCGCGAGCTATGCCGCCGCCGACCTGGTGGTGCTGGCCTCGCGCGGCGAGACCTACGGCATGGTGGTGACCGAGGCGCTGGCCCGCGGGATCCCCGTCCTGGCGACCGCCGTGGACGCGGTGCCGGAGACCCTGGGCCACGCCCCCGACGGCGGCGTCCCGGGGGTGCTGACGCCCCCGGAGGACCCGGCGGCGCTCGCGGACGCGCTGCGCCGCTGGCTCGGCGCGCCCGCGCTGAGACAACGGATCAAGAGGGCGGCTCGTGACAGACGTGACGTGCTCGACAGGTGGGACGTGACCTCACGACGCCTGGCGGAGGTGCTGGAACGGCTCCGGCGACAGCCCCTGACGGCCGCATGAACGCGCCCCGGTACAGCCCGCGATGGCTGGCACTGCGTGAGGAGGCCGATGCCTCCGCCCGCGCGACCGGCCTGCTCGACCCGCTGCGCGCCTGGCTGGCGGACTCGAGCACGCACGCGGGCTCCGCTACGAGCGCGGACTCAAGTACGAACGCGGACTCGAGCACGAACGCGGACTCGAGCACGAACGCGGACTCGAGCACGAACGCGGACTCGAGCACGAACGCGGACTCGGGCTCCGGCGCGGGCGCGGGCTCCGGCGCGGGCGCGGGCTCGCCGGCCGGCCCGCTGGTCGTCCGTGATCTGGGCTGCGGGACCGGCGCCATGGGGCGCTGGCTGGCCCCCCGGCTGCCCGGCCCGCAGCACTGGATCCTGCACGACCGCGACCCCGCCCTGCTCGCACTCGCCACCGGTGGCGTCAGCGGCCCGGCCTGCGACGGCGGCCCGGTCACGGTGGAGGCCGAGCGGGGTGACCTCACCCGGCTCCGCGCCGGCGAGCTCGCCGGCACCTCCCTGGTGACCGCCTCCGCGTTGCTTGACCTGCTCACCGCCGACGAGGTGGACGGCCTCGCCGAAGCCTGCACCGAAGCTCGGCGCCCCGCGTTGCTGACGCTGTCCGTGGTGGGCCGGGTCGAACTGGACCCGGCCGACCCGCTCGACGCCGACATCGCCGCCGCCTTCAACGCCCACCAGCGCCGGGTCACCGGCGGCCGCCGCCTGCTCGGCCCTGACGCCTCCGCCGTCGCCACGGCGGCCTTCGCGCGACGGGGCGCCACGGTGCTCAGCCGGCCCAGTCCATGGCGGCTCGGCCCCGACCAGCGGGCGCTGACCGCGGAATGGTTGCGCGGCTGGGTCGGCGCCGCCTGTGAGCAGCGGCCGGACCTCGCGGCCGAGGGTCAGGCCTATCTCGCGCGCAGGCTCGATGAGTGCGCGGCCGGCAGGTTGCGCGTCGTGGTCGGGCACGACGACCTGCTCGCGCTCCCGGTACCCGCGAACGGTGAACTCCCTTGATGAGACGGATGTGGCCCTGGCTGCGCATGATCATCGCGGTGGTCATCCTGCTCGTGCTGGTGTGGCGGCTCGGCACCGGCGCGTTCGCCGACGGGCTCCGGCTCATCGACGGCCCGGCGGTGCTGGCCGCACTGACGATCGGACTGCTCACCACCGTGTTCAGCGTCTGGCGGTGGCGCCTGCTGGCGCATCGGCTCGGCCTGCCGTTGCCGGTGCTCACGGCCGTCGCGGACTACTACCGGGCGCTGTTCCTCAACGCGGTGCTCCCGGCCGGTGTGCTCGGCGACGCGCACCGCGCGCTCCGTCATGGCCGGTACGCCGGCGACGTCGGCCGCGGCGTCCGCGCCGTGGTGCTGGAGCGGACCGCCGGCCAGGTGGTCCTGATCGGCGCCGGCGTGACCGCGCTGCTGGTGGAGCCCTCGCTGGCCGCGACGATGGCCCACGCCATCCTGCCCGGTCTCGGGGTCACGGCCGCCCTTCTCGGCGCGCTCGCCGTCGTCGGGGGGCTCGCGGCATGGGCCTGGCGCAGGAGGGACATTCCGCGATGGCGCCGCGCGGCCACGACCGCCCTGTCGGACGCGCGCCGCGGCCTGCTGGCCCGGGACGCCTGGCCAGGAGTGCTGGGACTGTCCGCCCTGATACTGCTCGGGTACGTCGCGATGTTCGTCGTCGCGGCGCGCACCGCGGGCTCGGCCGCGCCGATCGGACGGCTCCTCCCCCTGGCCCTTCTGGCGCTGCTCGTGATGGCCCTGCCGGTCAACGTCGGCGGCTTCGGGCCGCGCGAGGCGTTCTCCGCTCTGGCGTTCGGCACCGTCGGGCTCGGCGCCCAACAGGGGCTCACCACCGCGGTGGTATACGGGGTGCTCGCCTTCGTCGCGAGCCTGCCGGGCGCCGTGGTGCTGCTGCTGCGTCGCGGCACCGGATCGGCCGGCCGCCCGCCGGCCGGGCAGGCGCCGGAGCTAGGCGCCGAGGACTGCGAGGTAGTCGCCGAACGACTCGACCAGGCTCGCGAGAACGGCCTTTCCCTTGCCCGCCGAAGCCAATGACGGCCTGCCGATGACCCCCGACTCCGTGTACGCCGCCATGCCGAGGGTGAGCAGATGCTGACGATCGTCCGCCAGCCGGTCGCCGGTTTCATAACCGGGCCTGACCAGCCGCGGATGAGCGTGCAGCAGGATGGAGGTCTCCAGCTCCCCCGCGTGCATGTCGCTCCAGGCGGAGGTCTCCAAACCCGCCGCGGCCCACGCCGCCTCCCAGTCGGCGGCGCCCGGGAACACCGCCATCCGCTGCCCGGACCCGGCGGCCTCCTGGACGACGTTGCCCAGCACGTAGTTTCCGCCATGGCCGTTGACCAGCACCAGCCTGGTGATGCCCGACCGCTGGAGCGAGCCCGCCATGTCGCGGACCACGGCGTACAGCGTCGCGGCGGAGATGCTGACCGTTCCCGGCCAGGCGGCGTTCTCGTGCTCGTGGGAACAGGAGACGGTGACCGGCGGCAGGAGCAGCACCGGATGGGCGGCCGCGAGCTCACCGGCGATCGTGCACGCGACGATCGTGTCGGTGGCCAGTGGGAGATAGGGCCCATGCTGCTCGAAGCTGCCGATGGGCAGCAGCGCCACCTCGGCGCCCCGATCCCGTATCTCGGTGGTGGTGGCCAGCGGCAGAAGGTACGCGGAGTCGTCCATAGGCCGCCAGCCTGCGCCACCGATCGCGATCTCACAACAGCCGGAGCCGCCGAATGTCGGCCGTCGAGAAACGAGGAGAGAGAAATGCCTGACCTCAGCATCTCGGGCGAGGACGTCGCCGAGGCCGATCTGGTGACCCGCCGGGGCACCTTCCGCTCGGTCGCGTTCCGGGACCCGCTCGACGGGCACGAACATCTCGCCCTGGTTTTCGGCGAGACGAGGATGCGGGAGAACGTCCTGGTCCGGGTGCATTCGGAATGCGTGACGGGCGACATCTTCGACGCGATGCGGTGCGAGTGCGGCGACCAGCTCAACGCCGCGCTCGACGCGATCGTCCAGGCCGGAAGCGGGGTCCTTGTGTACCTGCGCGGGCACGAGGGCCGCGGCATCGGCCTGGTCGCCAAGGTGCGCACCCACGTCTTGCAGGACGACGACGGCCTGGACACCGTCGACTCGGCCACCGCGCTGGACCTGCCGGTCGACACCCGCGACTTCGGCGCCGCGGCCCGGGTGCTGAAGTACCTGCAGGTCCGGTCGATCCGGTTGATGTCCAACAACTCCGACAAGATCCACGCGCTCGAGTCACACGGCATCGAGGTGTCCGCCCGCGTGCCGCTCCTCATGCAGGTGAACGACCACAACCTGCGCTACCTGATAGCCAAACGCGATCGGCTCGGACACCACCTGCCGCACCTCGACGCGTTCCCGCACGGCCGGCTCGGCACCGCCGGTGCCTGACATGACCGACCACCTCGAACTGCTGCCCATCGCCAGGGAGGCCGTGGCGACGGCGCACCGGATCATCCGGTCCCGGATGCCGCTCTCGGTCATGGCGAAGGGCGAGCGCGACATGGTGACCGACGTCGACCTCGCCGTCGAGGACGCGGTGCGCGGCTTCCTGGCGCGCGAGACCCCGGAGATCGGGATCGTCGGCGAAGAACGCGGACGTACCGGCTCTGACGGTGACGCACTGTGGTGGGCCCTCGACCCGGTGGACGGCACGGCGAACTTCGCCCGTGGCATCCCGCTGTGCGCGGTGTCCCTGGCCCTCGTCAAGGGCGAGAACAGCGTGCTGGCCGCGATCGACCTGCCGTTCCTCGGCGTCCGCTACACCGCCGCCGCCGGCCACGGGGCGTACATGGGAGACGAGCGCATCCGCGCCTCGGAGACGCGGGACCTGTCCGAGGCGATGATCTCGATCGGCGACTTCGCCGTCGGCCCGGACGCGGAGCCGAAGAACCGCCTCCGGGTGGCGCTGCTCGCGCAGCTCGGCGGGCAGGCGCAGCGGATCCGGATGATCGGCACCGCGGCCATCGACCTGGCGTGGGTGGCCCAGGGGAAACTCGACGCGACCATCATCCTGGCCAACCAGCCCTGGGACACGATGGCGGGCGTCCTCCTCGTCCGCGAGGCCGGCGGCCTGGTGCTCGACCAGGACGACACCCCCCACACCGCCGCTTCAGCCACCACCATCGCCCTATCCCCCGGCCTCCGCGAACCCATCATGACCACCCTCCGCCACGCCCACACCGCCACCCAGCGATAGACGAGACCGCCCCCGCACTTGCCCCTGATCGCGCTCCATCCTCGATCGAACAACCTCGATCGCCATCACCCTGAGCAACGTTATGTTGACGCAGTGCTTACCGCCTATATAGACGAGACCCTGCGGCGCCGCCCGGACGATGACAGCATCTATGCGATGGCCGCCGTGATCATGGATTCCGCCGACCATGACGACATCCGGACGACCCTCGAATCCCTCCGTCTGAGCAAACGCCACCGTCTGCACTGGCGCGACGAGTCCCCGCCGCACCGGCTTCATATCGCCGAGACGGTGGCCAAGCTCCCCTTGCAAAGCATCGTGACCGTACGCATCCACGACAAGAACGTCCGGCATGAGCGCGCGAGGCGACTCTGTATGGAACATCTGCTCTACGAACTCGACACGGCGGGCGTCGCAACGGTCCCTGGAGAGCCGCTACACCGACGACCGGCTCGACCGGAGCCTCCTCACCAGCCTGCGCCGGTCGCGTCGCGTTTCGCTGACCATGAGAGTGAGCTGGGAGTCACCCAGCGACGAGCCGTTGCTCTGGGCGGCGGACGCCGTCGTGGGGGCCACGACCTGGTGGCTAGACGGAGAGCCACGATACTTTGACGCCCTCGCCGATCAGATCCGCGTGATCTGCCTGGAGTGACCTGACAGCGCGAAGGCCGGGCACCCGATATCCCTCGGTAGTCCCCGCCTCACTTCCGCACTCCCAGAGGCGCGGCTGACCTCAATATGACTCACCTCGCGTGATGAGGCAAGCGCGCTGAGCCACAGCGCGACGTCCTCGGCGGCGACTTCGAACCCGAGCGCGGCGTAGGCCTCGCGACTGCTATACGACAAGGGCCGCGGCGGGTGATCGCCCATAGCGATGTCTCGTACCTTGATCGGGTGTTTTGTTAGGGTTCCTCAATGCCTGCTCAGCGTGCCCTGCTGCCGCGGTCGACGCCGGCCGCGGCGGGGGTGTCGTCCCGCGGGGTCGCCGCGCTGCTGGATCGGCTCGACGAGCGATCCGTCGAGTGTCACTCGATCATGGTCGTGCGCCATGGTCTTGTCGTCGCCGAAGGCTGGTGGGCGCCGTACTCAGCGGAACGTCCGCACCTGCTCTACTCGCTGACCAAGTCGTTCACCTCGATCGCTGTGGGGCTCGCGATCGGCGACGGGCTGCTCTCGCTGGACGACCGGGTGGTGGACGTGCTGCCCGACCACGTTCCGGCCGGCATCTCGGAACAGGGACGCCGCCTCACCGTTCACCACCTGCTGTCCATGACGACCGGGCGCCGCACGGACAGCCTTGCCGAGGCATGGCGACTCGAACCGGGCGACCTGGTGAAGGGCTTCCTGCGCGTGCCGTTTCCCGAGCCCGAGGGAACGGGGCACGCCTACGACAATGCGACCACCTTCGTCCTGGCCCGGATGGTGGAACGGGTCACCGGCCGCGACCTGCCGGAACTGCTCGACGAGCGCCTCTTCACCCCGATGGGCATCGACCACGCCGAATGGGACCGGGTGGCGAGCGGCGCCGCCTTCGGCTTCCACGGACTGCACCTCACCACCGAGGCCGTCGCCGCCTTCGGGGAACTGCTGCTGCGCGGAGGCCTCTGGGGCGACCGGCGGCTCGTCTCCCGCGAATGGGTGGAACTCGCGACCAGACGGCACATCGACACCCTTCCCGCTGAGGACGGATCGGGGGACGCCGACTACCTGCGCGGCTACGGCTACCAGTTCTGGAGGTCGCGTCACGGGTACCACGGTGACGGTTCCTTCGGCCAGTTGTGCGTGGTCGTCCCGTCCCACGACCTCGTGGTCGCCGTGACCGGCGCCAACAGGCAGGCGCAGACGGTTCTCGACGCGGTATGGGAGTGCCTGCTGCCCGGCATGGACCAGGCGGGCGGCACTAGGGACGACGAGATCCTCGCCGATCGGCTGCGGCGGCTGTCGCTCGCGCCGGTACCGGGTTCGGCCGCGCCGGAGCGTTCCGTCAAGGCGAGCATCGACGCCGCCGCCGAGGGTTCGGCTCTGCCCGACGGGACCACGGTGATCGTCGATCCCGTGGACGGTGGGTGGCTCGTGCGATTCGGGTCGTCACTCGACATCGAGGTCGGCCACGGCGAATGGCGGGAGAGTTCACCGCTCGGCCGCCCCGTCGTCGCGGCCGGCGCCTGGCAGGGCACCACGTTCGTCGCCGACCTCTACGTCATCACGACCCCGCACCGCGTGCGGCTGGTGGTCGACGCCGACGCGGCGACAGCGGTGGCCACGTGGAACATCGTGCCCCTGACCACCCCCAGCCTGGCGTCCCACCTGCGATCACCACTGATGACCCGGCCCGACGTCGCGTAGGCGAGGTCAGCCGGACTCGCAGGCGCCGGCCGCGTGATGTCTCGCCACTCGGCGTCGGTCACGTCCATGCCCCCACGTCGCGCAGTCGTACGCCAGTCCGCCGCCTCGGTTCAGAAGAGGCGGGTGAGGGTGACGTCTTCTCCGACGATCTTCTGGGCGAGGAGGAGTTCCACCTCGGAGGCGTCCGCGGGGCTGGGGCCGACGATCACGTCGGCCGCCGCGAACAGGGAGTGCAGCCCGTCCGCGCCCTCCCTGCTGATGCAGGGCACGCCCGCCGGCTCGGCGTCGGTGTAGACCACCTTGGCGATCGACCGGCCGCCGGAGTCCTCGAACCCGTGGGCCACCGCCCACCCGTGGTCGGCGGACGTGCCCATGTCCAGCGCCGAGTTGCCGAGGAAGGTCACCCTGAGCTGCGGCGCCACCCAGCGCCCGGCGTCGCGCAGGTAGCCGGACGGCGACAGATAGGCCCAAGGATCGCCGAGAAAGGCGTCCACCATGAGGCGCCGGGCGTGGACGAACTCCTGGTAGCCGTCCAGGATTCCGGTCACCCAGTCGGCGAGGCCGGGCTGCACGCGGTCGGTGGACGCGCGGAACGACGCGAGGGAACGCTCGTCGCGGTCCAATGACTCGCGCAGGGCATCGAGGGTGGGCGGCTGCCCGGTCAACTCGTCCCACCGGGCGAACGCGCGGGTCGTGTCCCCGTCCCCGAAGAACGCGCGGGGGCCGGTCGCGTGCATCGCCTTGGTGAGCAGCGCGAACCGGATCAGAGGATCGGCCTGGTCCTGCGCCGCGACCGGGTCGCCCAGCAGCACCCAGCCGGTGAACATCGCCATGAGATCGGACATCGGGGACGCACCGGCGTAGGCGAAGGCGTTGCCCAGGTATCGCAGGGCCACACCGTACCGGTTGCCGGCCGCCGTCATGAGGGCGAGGAAGCGCTCCGCGACGTCCGGCCCGAGGGAGTCGGACGCGTCCTGCGCCTGGACGAGGAACGCCGAGGCCTCCTTCAGGTGCGCCGCCGTGAAGCCGCTCCCCGCCAGAGGAGTCTCGACGAGCCGGGCGCGGTACCCCTCGCACACGGTGATGAGATGCGCCAGGCTGGTCGCATCCGTCGGCATGACGTTCGTCTTCGTGTAGATGGAGTAGTCGGGCTTGTCGGGCAGATACGGCAGATCCATCGGTAACCGGAGCGGCACTCCCATGTCGGCGAGCATGGCCGCCCAGTCCTCGCGCTCACCCGGTGCCATGCGGCACCACGTGGTGATCGGCACGGGCAAGGCGTCCGCGCGGTCCCAGATGCCGTTCTCGCGCAGGTTGACGAGTAGCTGGATCACGTTCAGGCCCAGTACCACGCGCGTGCGCATGTGCCGTGCCCCTGCCGGAGACAGCAGGAAGTCATGGAAGTGCCGCATCTCGTGGGAGAGCACGGACGTGCTCGCGACGGCGTCCAGGAAGGCCCGATCGTCCAGCTCGGACAACCGCCCCGGCACGTCGGGCCCGAGCGCGTAACGCCGCAACCGGTCCCACCTTTCGGCCGAACCCGCCGTGAGCGCGATGCCGGGGAATCGCGGGTCGAAGTCGCCGAAGACCGTGCTCACGGCTCGACCATGCCGGTCACCAGCCGGAACGCCGCCTTGATCTCCTCCTGGGTCAGGTCGCTCTTCGCCTCGATCGTCACCTTGCGCAGGGGTCCCTCGAAGACCAGTTTCTGCGTCTTGCCCGACCGCATGCGCTCCCACAGCCGGGTGATGATCGGCCCCTCGATGAACAGCGCCGAGACCAGAGCGACGATCGACTCCACCGTGCCCAGGTCCAGGGCCAGTCGGCCCGGGTCGGCCACGGGCGCCCGGTCGACCACGGTCTCCCCCGCACCGGTCAGCTCTTCGGCCAGAAACGACGCGGTCTCCTCATCGGCCAGAATCCGAACCCTGCGCTTCGACCCGCTCATGCCCACCATCCATTAGTCGTGTCGCTGGAGTATCGCGCCCGCACACCCGCGCGGTCACGCGGGAGCGTGAATGGCATACACGTGTTTCCGACCCGTAACCTTGTAGGCAGAGGCTCTTGGGCTACGTTGGCTTCCACACAGGGAGACCGGCGTGCCGATGCGCCGGGTGCGGAAGACCGGGAGGCCGGCGATCAGCGGGGACGAGGCGACGATCACCTCGGCCGACATCGCGCGGATGGCGGGTGTCGGCCGGGCGGCCGTGAGCAACTGGCGGCGGCGGTACGAGGACTTTCCCGAGCCGGTCGGCGGGACGGCGACCAGTCCGACCTTCTCCCTCAAAGCCGTCGAGGCGTGGCTGCTCGGCCAGGGCAAGGTCGAGGAACTGCCACTGCGCGAGCGGGTCTGGCAGCACATCAGGATGGCGGCCGACGATCTGCGCCTCGGAGAGGTGGTCGCGGAGGCGACCGAACTGCTGCACGGTCAGGGAAAGGCGCGGCTGGTCCCCCGGCCGGCCTGGAAACTGATCAAGCAGTACGCCGAGGAGCAGGGCGCCGCGGAGGTGGTCCGGTTTCTGGTCGACCGCTTCGCCGACGTCCAGTCGCGGCGACTGGCCGAGACGCCCGCCGAGGTGGCTGCTTTCATGGCCGAGCTGACCGGCCCTGACGTCAGGACGGTCCTGGACCCGGCCTGCGGACTGGGGACGCTCCTGGCCGTGACGACCCAGGCGGAGCGGGCGCACGGGCAGGAGTACGAAGAGGCGCTCGCGCGGCTGGCGCAGGCGCGCCTGGCCCTGTCCGAGGTGGACGGCAGCGTGAAGACCGGTGACTCTCTTCGCCAGGACGCCTGGCCGGGCCTCGTCGTGGACGCGGTGGTGTGCCATCCGCCGTTCAACGAGCGCAACTGGGGCTACGAGGAGCTGGCGAGCGACCCGCGCTGGGAGTACGGCCTGCCGCCCAAGTCGGAGTCCGAACTGGCCTGGGTGCAGCACGCGCTGGCGCATCTGCGGCCCGGGGGCGTGGCGGTGCTGCTCATGCCGGAGATCGCCGCGAACCGGCGATCCGGTCGCCGGATCCGCAGCAACCTGCTTCGCCGCGGCGCCCTGCGGGCGGTGATCGGCCTCCCGCCGAAGATCGCACCCGGCACCGGCCTGCCCGTGCACGTCTGGGTGCTGCGCAAGCCCGCCGGCGATGACCGCACGCCGTCGCGTGTGCTGATGGCGATGGCCGAGCCGGCCACGTTCGGCGCGACAGCGGACCGGTGGCGGGAGTTCTGCAGCGATCCCGATCTGGCTGTCGACGTGCCCGGCGAGAGCCGTACCGTCCCGATCATCGACCTGGTCGACGAGGACGTCGACATCAGCCCGGCCCGGCACGTCGGCGTGGCGGACGGGGAGCCGGGCGACTATCTCGCGATCCGGGCCGATTTCCTGGGCCGGCTGGAACGCCTCGCGGCGCTGGTGCCCGAGGCGGTTCCCGGCCACGCGCGCGAGATGCCGATGGTCGCGCTGTCCGAGCTCGAACGCACCGGCGCCCTTTCCATCCTCCAGTCCGGCCGCTACGACGCCGAAGGCGCCGGTCATCTGGTGCTCGAAGGCGGCCAGGTCTTCACCGGCGGGCAGCCGATGACGCGCGCGCACCCGGAGGACAGGGTCCTGATCAAGCCGGGTGACGTGGTGGTCGCGACCCGCGACCGGGAGATCGCGACCAGGGTGGCAGAGGTGCCGGGGCTCCTCCTCGGCCCGCGTCTCACGCTGCTGAGACCCCACCCTGATCGCCTGGATCCCTATTTCCTCGCCGGGTTCATCCGCACGTTGTCGGCCGGCGGCGGTGCCACGCAGTCAGGCGTCAGCCGCTTCGACCCCCGTCGCGCCCACATCCCCCGGCTCCCCCTCGACGACCAGCACCGATACGGCCACCTCTGGCGCGACCTGTTCCTCTTCGAGGCCGAGCTGCGTGCGACCGGCGAACACGGTTTCATGACGGCGTCCTCTCTCGCCATGGGCCTCATCACTGGAACGCTGAATCCTCCGTGAGCTCAGCATCGTCATGTGGTCACGTACGGAGAACTCCGGTTCCGAGATGGCCGGATGTGGTCGGTCTCAATCGGCACGACTCTGACCGCAGTGGATCCCGGCCGCCAGATGGCGGCCGGGATCATGTTGCCAACCGATCACTATGCCTTGTTGCGCGAGCCGCTCAGCAGCTGATGTCTACCGCGTCGACGATGTTGTTGTAGGCGGAGGGGAGATTGCCCGCCGTCCAGGGAAATATGGTGCCCATGTAGGTCCAGGTACCGGTCCAGTTGTACAGGTCAAGGTAGCTCGCACTGTTGTTGTCGACAGACGTGAGACGATCGTTGATCACAGGGTTGAACTGGCTCGTGCTGCCGAAGTTCCACCAGCCACAACCGGGCGCCCGCCACAAGAACGCGGCGCCGTTCGAGCCGTCGTAGTAGCTGGAGCGATACTTGGGGCTGCCATAGGCGCCACCGGCGAGGGATGCGATTCCTGCCTTGGGGGCGCCCCCCTGCTCGCTCGTCGCTCCTCCCGAGTTGGTGAGCTCGATGCGCACTCGATGCGCGGGAGGCGCGGGGAGATCGGCCGACGAGTCCGCCCGCGCCGTAGTGGGACCGGGGCCGATCACCGTCGGACCAGGGCCGATGTCGGTGCTGGAGTCGGCCATCGCCTGGCTCGGGCCGGTGGCGGCCACGATCACGGTGACGATGCCGGCCAGCAGTCCGGCCATGATTTTTGATCTGGACATGTCTCTCCTCTGTATCTGTGGCTGTATCGCTCGGCGGGGGAGAAGTGCGCGCGAGAGTTTCGCGAATCCCGTTGCCTGACCAAGGCCACTGATGCGATGTCGTGAGCACCGCTCGGCGCCTGAACGGTGACCGCTGTCCTGGACAGGATGACGACCACGGCTTGACGCGGACTTGCCACGACCGCTGCTCATCCCGGCGGCTCGCCGCGAGCGGGATCAGGCGCCCAGAGCGTGAGAGCGTGAAGGCGCGAGGTGGAGGGAGTCGTCCCCGCGGATCATCCGGTCGTGCAGGTCCTGGAGTTCTCTCGTCGGATCGAGGCCCAGTTCCCGCCCGAACCGCCGGCGGGCCGTCCGGTACGCCGCCAGCGCGTCCGGCTGACGGCCGTCGCGGTACAACGCGAGCAGGTACGCCCGGATCAGTGCCTCCCTGAAAGGATGGCGCCGCACCAGGTCGGCGAGCTCCGGGAGGAGCTCGCGATGCCGGCCGCACTCCAGTTCGGCGTCGACCCACGACTCGGTCGCCGACAACCGAAGCTCCTCAAGGCCGGTGCCCACCCGGTCCCGCAGCCGGTCCGTAGCGGCATCGGCGAGCAACGGCCCACGCCAGTACGACAGCGCGCCCCTCAGCAGCCGAGACCGCTCTTTGGGGCCCGCCGCACGACGGGACCGTCCCACCAGGTCATGGAATCGATGGACGTCCACCGCGTTGAAGTGGGTCTCGGCCAGGTATCCGTCACCCCGGCGCAGCAGCCGGAACCCCCGGGAGCCGGCCCGGTCGGGATCGAGCGTCCCCCGGAGCCTGGCGACGTGACTGTGCAGGCTCCCCCGGGCCTGGTCCGGCGGCTCGCCGTCCCAGAGCAGTTCCAGCAGCCGGTCCACCGGCACGACCCGCCCCGTTTCCAGCAGCAACAGGCCCAGCAGGCAGCGTTGGGCGCGTCGGCGCAGAGTGATCGGGCCGTCGTCGTCCCACACCTCGACCGGACCCAGTAATCGGAAGTACCAACCCCCGTGATGCATGATCTCCCTCTCTCGTCCGTGTCCGAAGCACGTCCCCGTGACCATGAGGCCCCCTTCGAGAACGGGCCGGTGAAGCCCCCGAACGCCGGCGTCCTGGTCGCGGGCTCGGGAGCACCATGGAGAGCCGGGCCCGGCGAGACGGACCTGGCCCATCTCGCTGCCCTCTACGCCGGCGGAGGGCCGGCCGCGCTGGTGATCCAGTGGCTTGCCATGCCGCGAACGCTAGGTGCTAGACCGCGGTCTAGGTCAACGGAGTATTCACGTGCGGCGGCCTCCCGGTGTGATGGCAGGCGTGGGAGGCCGCGATGTGTCGCACGGGACTCCGGCGTCTCACCCTGCGGCGGGCTCGTTCAGGCAGCGCAGGACGGGCGGGGTGGTCAGGGCGGCAGGGTCGAGGGCGCGCGTGGTGGTGACGTGGAAGGTCGCCGTTTCGCCGGGGAGGAGGGTGAGGAGCATGTCGTCGACCTCGGCGGCCGGGTCGAGGCGGTCGGGGAACAGGGCCAGCTCGCGGACGATCGTCCGTGCGGTCACGGTGACCCGGTAGCCGCCGGGGGCCGGTTCGGCGCGGGCGTCGAAGTCGGCCGCGGGGAAGGCGACGGCCGCGTCCTCGGCGAAGAACGCGAGCGTCCGCCGGTCGTCCAGGCGGGCGGCGAGCACCTCGGCGGCCGGGTCGCCGGGTGTGGCCAGGGGGCGGGGCAGCTCTACTCTGACCACCGAGCGGGGCTCGGCGGCCACCTGGAAGGTCTCCTTGGCCAGCGGCTCACCCCCGAGCGCGTACCGGATCACCGACAGGTCGCCGCGCCAGGGCGCGTCTGAGTCGTTGACCGCCACGACGGCGCCGTCCCGGATCTCCAGGATGCGGTCGGCGTAGACGCGGCGCAGGGCGTACCAGAGGGGCTTGCGCCGGGCGTCGCCGTCGACGGCCGACCAGGAGGTGACCGGCCAGCAGTCGTTGAGCTGCCACATGATGGTGCCGGAACAGTACGGTGCCAGCGTGCGGAACCAGCCGATGCCGAAGGCGACGGCGCGGGCCTGGTTGACCTGGGTCAGGTAGTGCCAGTCGTCGAACCTCTCCGGCCGGGTCAGGTAGTGCCACTCCTCGGCACCCTCCGGCCGGGGCACGTATGGGCCGTTGTCGGCACCCTCCGGCCGGGGCGCGTGCGTTCCGCCGTCGGCATCCTCGGGGTTGGTCAGGTGGTGTCCGTCGGCGAAGGCCCGCGGGCGGGGCAGGTGGTCGGCGAGGCCGCGCAGGAGTTTGGTGTTGCCGTCTATGGCCTTCTGGTGGTGCAGGACCAGCGGGGCGTCGGCCGACAGTTCGCCGCTGACCGCGCGGCGCAGCGTCGCGTAGGCCGGCGGGCCCTGGAAGCCGAACTCGGCGGCGAACCGGGGCCGGTACTCGGCGTACCGGGTGTAGTCCTCGCGGTTCCAGACGTCCCAGATGTGGATCGTGCCATGTGCGGGGTCGTTGGGCGGCAGGTCCGGGGCGCCGGAGTACGGGCTGCCGGGCCAGTACGGGCGGGTCGGGTCCAGTTCGGCGACGATCGAGGGCAGCAGGTCGTGGTAGAAGCCGGCGCCCCAGCTGCGGCCGCTGAGCCGGTCGCGCCACCCCCAGTCGGCGTGGCCTTCCAGGTTCTCGTTGTTGCCGCACCACAGCACGAGGCTCGGGTGCGGGGCGAGCCGGGAGACGTTCTCGCGCGCCTCGGCCGCCACCTCGGACCGGAACGGCTCCTCCTCCGGGTAGGCGGCGCAGGCGAACGGGAAGTCCTGCCACACCAGCAGGCCGAGGGAGTCGGCGAGGTCGTAGAAGTCCTCGCTCTCGTACAGGCCGCCGCCCCAGACGCGCAGCAGGTTGACGTTCATCTCGACGGCCTGGCCGAGGCGGGCGGCCAGGCGGTCGCGGGTGACGCGGGCGGGGAAGCAGTCGTCGGGGATCCAGTTGACGCCTCGGACGAACACCGGCCGGCCGTTCACCGAGATGGCGAACGCGTCGCGGTCCAACTCGACCGAGCGGAAGCCGATGCGCCGGTGCCACCGCTCTTCACCCATGCTGACGGTGAGGTCGTACCTGGTCTGGCCGCCGTGGCCGCGCGGCCACCACAGCTCGGGGTCGGGCACCTCCAGCCGCAGCACCGCCTCCCGGGCGCCCGGGGCCAGAAGCGCCCGAGCCTGGATTCCGGCCACCTCGGCGGTGATCTCGTACGGCTCCTCGGTGGTGCGCTCGGCCCGTACGCGGACCTCGACGTGGCCGGTGCAGCCGTCGGTGGTGACCAGCGGACGCACCTCGGCCAGCCGGGCGCCCGACCAGCTCGACAGGCCGATCGGCCGCCAGATGCCGGCGGTGACCACCGTCGGCCCCCAGTCCCAGCCGAAGTTGCAGGCCATCTTGCGGATGAACTGGTAGGGCTCGTCGTAGGCGCCGGGCCGGTCGCCGAGGGCCGCCCTCTGCGCCTCGGCGTAGGCGTAGGCGGAGGCGAAGCGCACGCTGAGGGTGTTGTCCCCCTCGCGCAGCAGGTGGCGCACCGGGAAGCGGTAGGACCGGTGCTGGTTGGCGGTGCGGCCCACCTCGACGCCGTTGAGCACGACCGTGGCCACCGTGTCCAGGCCGGCGCAGACCAGGTCGGTGCGCTCGTGCTCGTCCGGGGCCCAGGCGAAGGAGGTCTCGTACACCCATTCGGTGCGGCCGATCCACGACAGCCGGGTCTCGTTGTCGTCGAGGTAGGGGTCCTCGATCAGCCCTGCCGCGAGCAGGTCGGTGTGCACGCACCCGGGAACCGCGGCCGGCACCCCGGAGATCGGGACACCCGTGCCCGGCAGGCCCGAGACGGGGCCACCGGCGCCCAGCTCGTCCGAGTTCGGGACACCGTTGCCCGGCACGCCCGAGATCGGGACGTCCGCGTCGGCGGCGGTGAGGGTCCAGCCGTCGTGCAGTGCACGATAGGCGCTCAAACTAGCTCTCCTTAGGGCAGTCGCCCAGCCTGGCGCAGGCGACGAGGTGGTCCTCCCCGGCGGCGTACAACCGCCCGGAGGCGCCGTGCTTGTGATAGAGGCAGGCCTCGACCGGCTCGGCATCCTCCCACGGGGCGTGCAGCCGCGGCACCGCCGACAGCAGCTGACGGGTGTAGGGGTGCAGCGGGCGGGTGAAGACGGCCTCGGTCGGGCCGGTCTCCACCACCTCGCCGTGCCGCAGCACGACGGTCCGCTCGGCCAGATAGTGGCCGAGGGACAGGTCGTGGGTGATGTAGAGCACGCCGAGGCCGCGCTCCTTGAGGTCGGCGAGCACGTTGAGCACGTCGATGCGGGTGGAGGCGTCCAGCATGCTGGTGATCTCGTCGGCCACCAGCAGCCGGATGTCCAGCAGCAGGGCGCGGGCGATGAGCAGGCGCTGCAACTGGCCGCCGCTGAGCTGGTGGGGGAACCTGCCGAGCACCTGGCCGGGGTCGAGCCGCACGTCCCGCAGCGCGGCGTCCAGGCGGTCGGTCCAGTCGGCGTCGGGCACGCCGGGGAAGTACGCCTCGCGGATCATGGCGAAGACCCGGTCGGCCTTGAAGACGGGGTTGAACGTGCTGAACGGGTCCTGGAAGACGCCCTGCACGTTGCGGTAGTACGCCTTGCCGGGCTTGACCGGGGCGCCGTCGAAGGTGATCGTCCCGCCGGTGACCGGGGTCAGGCCGAGGATCATGCGGCCCAGTGTGCTCTTGCCGCTGCCGCTCTGCCCGATCAGCGACACCACCTCGCCCTGGCGGACCTCGAAGGTGACCCGGTCGACGGCGGTCAGCGTCGTGCCGCCGAACGCGCCGACCTTGAACACCTTGGTCACGTTGTCCAGTTCCAGCATCAGGCGTCCGCCTTCCAGCACGCGACGACGTGGCCGGGCTCGACCTCGCGCGCCGGCGGCTCCTGGACGCACCGGTCGAAGGCGAGCGGGCACCGGTCGCGGAACCGGCACCCGGCCAGCGGGTCGAGCAGGGAGGGCGGGCCGCCCGGGATGCCGGTCAGCCGCCGCTCGGTGTGCCGGACGCCCACCTCGGGCAGCGAGTCGATCAGCAGCTTGGTGTAGGGGTGCCGGGGCGACTCGACGATCGTCTTGGCCGGCGCCTTCTCCGCGAGCTTCCCGGCGTACATCACCATGATCGTGTCGGCGATCTGGTAGGTGAGCGAGATGTCGTGGGTGATGAACACCATGCTCTTCACCACCCCGCCGTCGCGGAAGCCGGCCAGCGCGGTGGCCACCGCCTTCTGCGTCGAGACGTCGAGGGCGGAGGTGATCTCGTCGGCGATCAGCAGCGAGGGGTCCAGCAGCGTCGAGATGACCATCACCATCCGCTGCTTCATGCCGCCGGACAGCTCGATCGGGTAGCGGCGCAACACCTCGCGCGACAGGCCCACCAGCTCCAGGCGGCCCTCCAGCTTGGCCTGGTCGAGCGCGACGCCGCGCGACCTGAGCAGCTCGCCGACCATCTTCCCGATCTTGCGGGTCGGGTTCATCGCGCTCATCGAGTACTGCGGGACGAGCGAGACCTTGTGGAAGCGGAACGGGTTCATCCGCCGGTCGTCGCCGATGGGCAGCTTCTCGCCGTCCAGCTCGACCTCGCCGCCGATGTGGCGCATCCGGCCGTCCAGCCGGATGAGGCTCTTGCCGAGGGTCGTCTTGCCGCAGCCCGACTCCCCCGCGACGCCCAGGATCTCGCCGTCCCCCACCTCGAAGGAGACCCCGTCGAGCGCCCGCACGTCGCCCTTCAGCGTCGTGTAGTGCACCCTCAGGTCGCTGACGCGCAGGCTCATGTCCGCCTCAGTTTCGGGTTGAAGACCTCGTCGAGGCCCACGTTGGCAACGTACAACGCGCCGACGATGGCGGTGATGGCGGCGCCGGGCGGGACGAACCACCACCACAGGCCGAGTTGCATGGCGCTCCACTGGCCGGCGTTCTGCAACATCAGGCCCAGCGAGACGCCCTCGGTCGGCCCGAGGCCGATGAAGTCGAGCGAGGAGGCGATCAGGATGGAGTTGCCGAACAGCAGGATGAAGGTCAGCAGAAGGTAGGAGCTCATGTTCGGCCCGATCTCCCTGGTGATGATCTTCCAGGTGTTCGCGCCGCTCAGCCGGGCGAGGTCGACGAAGTCCCGGCCGCGCAGCGAGAAGGTCTGCGCGCGGATGGCGCGGGCCGCCCAGGGCCAGGAGGTCAGGCCGATGAACAGCGCCTGGGCGCCGACGCTGCGGATGCCCAGGTAGGCGTTGACGATCAGCAGCACGGCCAGCGCGGGCAGCACCAGGATGATGTTGGTGATCATGTTGAGCACCTCGTCGACCATCCCGCCGCGGTAGCCGGCCACGAAGCCGACCACCATGCCGACGATCGCCGCCACCCCGCCGCCGAGGACGCCGACCAGGAAGGTCGTGCGCAGGCCGTGGACGAACTGGGCGAAGACGTCCTGGCCGAAGGTCGTGGTGCCGAACCAGTACTGCGCGGACGGCGGGTCCATCGGCCGGCCGACGTACTCGTTGGGCGCGCCGCTCACCAGCAGCGGGCCGACGATGCCGGCCAGCAGGAACACCAGCACGACGGAGACGCCGACGATCAGTTTGGGGTTGCGCAGGGCGAAGTACAGCGCCTCGCGGCGGGCGCTGCCCGAGGCGGGCGTCCTGCGGGTGGAGATCTCCTGCAGAGCGGTCATGCCGACGCACCCGCCGTTCCCGTAGGTGTCCGCGTCTCGCGTGGTCCGGTCATGCCGACGCACCCGCCATTCCCGTGCGCGTCCGTGGGTCGACCAGCACGTAGACGATGTCGATGACGAAGTTGGCGACCAGCACGCCGAGCACGATGAACAGGAAGATGCCCTGCAGCAGGAAGAAGTCCTGGTTCTGGATCGCCTTGAGGATGAGGCTGCCGAGGCCCGGATAGGAGAACACGATCTCGGTGACCAGCGCGCCGGCCACCAGCACGCCGAGCTGGAGCGCCAGCCCGGTGATCTGCGGGAGGACGGCGTTGCGGAACGCGTACTTGCGGATCAGCCGCTGCGGCGCGCCGAGCGCGGACAGGTAGGTGGAGTAGTCCGACTCCAGCTCGTAAATGATCATGTTGCGCATCCCGATGGCCCAGCCTCCGAGTGCGACCAGGAAGAGCGAGAAGAACGGCAGCACCCAGTGGTGCAGCAGGTCGAGCAGGAAGTCCAGCGACCAGTTCGGCCGGATGGAGAAGCTGTAGCCCCCGGCGACCGGGAAGAGGCCGGCGACGACGCCGAGCCCCCAGGCCAGCAGCACGGCCAGCCACATGTACGGGGTGGCGGTCAGCACGTAGCCGATCGGCAGCACGGTGTTGTCCAGCAGCTTGCGCCGGGCCGCGTACGCGCCGACGCGGTTGCCGACGAAGTAGCTGAGCAGCACCGAGGGGATCATCAGGCCCAGGGTGTAGGGCACGGCTCCCATGATGACGGTGCCGACCGGCGTGGGGAACACCCAGATGCTGGTGCCGAAGTCGCCGCGGAACAGGGCGCCCCAGAAGTTCAGGTACTGCCGCCACAGCGGCTGGTCGAACCCGAACAAGCTGGAGTAGTACGCGCGCATGGCCTCCACGGCCTGCGGCTGGGACACGTTGGCCCGGGCCAGCATGCTCGCGACCGGGTCGCCGGGCATGAAACGCGGGATCATCCAGTTGACCGTGACGGCGACGACGAACGTCAGCCCGTAGATCAGTAGTTTCCGGCCGAAGTAACGACGCACGAGATGCCTCCCGGGCAGGCCCCTCCCCCTCGCGCGCGGGCGGGAGGGGGAGGGGCGGCGGCTTGCGAGGTCAGGAGCCCGCGGGCTGGAGCTGGGTCAGCGTCTCGAAGCCGCCGAGCTCCCACCAGTTGCGCCAGGTGACGGCCGGGGTCTTCGGCGCACCCTGGGCCGAGGAGGGCCAGTTCTTCCACACGGCCGTGCTGGTCTGCGACCACAGGCCGTTGTACCAGAGCGGAATGGCCGGAAGTTCGTCCAGGTGGATCTTCTCGATCTCCGACAGGATCGACTTCATGCCCTCGACGTCGTCGGTCTTGACCTGGTCGAGCTTCTGCACCAGATCCCAGGCCTTCTTGTTCTCGTAGCGGCCGAAGTTGACGGTGTTCTGCACCTTGTTCACCGGCAGCTGGAACACGTACTGGTAGTAGGTGAACGGACTGTTGGACAGTTGCCGCTCGTTGTTGATGACCAGGTCGAAATCGCCCTTGCCGCGCTTTTCCACCAGGGCGTTGAAGTCGGGGAAGTCCGGGGTGATGTTGATTCCGGCGTCCTTGGCGCTACCGGCGATCGACCGGGACGCCTCCATCCAGTCCGTCCAGCCGGACGGCACGATGAGGCTCAGGCTGATCTTGGAGCCGTCCTTGTTCTCCACGAACCCGTCGCCGTCGCCGTCCTTGTAGCCGGCGTCGGCGAGCAGCTTCTTGGCCTTGGCCTTGTCGAAGGAGAAGCCCGCGCCGCCGGTCAGGGTCTTGTCGATGTACTGGTCCCACTGCGGCAGCAGCCCGGTCGGATCGGAGGCCTTGACCAGGTTGCCGTAGACGCCTTCCACGATCTTCTTGGTGTCGATCGAGGCGGCCAGCGCCCTGCGGAACGCCGGATCGTCCATCGGCTTCTTCTTGGTGTTGGGCACCAGCCAGGCGGTGTTGGCCGACAGCATGTACGGCGGCTCGTTGTAATAGGTGGTGATGCCGAACTTGCCGCCCTGCACGAGGTTGGCGATACCGGGCAGGAAGTTGTTGCTGAGGTCCAGGCCCTTCTGCAGCAGCAGGCCCATCGCGACCTCGTTGCTGCCGTTGACGATGTCGACGATGTACTTGGGCTTGGGCTCCATCTTCAGCGCCGTCTTGCCCCACCAGTCGTCACGGCGCTGGAGCACGACGCGGTCCTGGTCCTTGCTGAGGAACTTGTAGGCGCCGGTGCCGACGGCGTCGTCGTTCACACCGTTCAGCACGTCCTCCTCCGAGAGCTTGCTCCAGATGTGCTGGGGGACGATGGCGCGGCCGTAGAGGTTGAAGTCCCACTCCTGGTAGTTGGCGGTGGAGAAAGTGAACTTCACCGTCTGGTCGTCGACCGCCTCGGCCTTCTTCAGCCACTCCCACAACTGGTGGTACGGGCTGGTCTCCATCTTGCCGAGTTCGTAGGTGAACGCGACGTCCTTGGCGGTGAACGGCGTGCCGTCGGACCACTTGACGCCCGGGCGGAGCTTCAGCGTGTAGGTCGTGTCGTCGGTCCAGGAGCCGCTCTCGGCCAGCCAGGGGGTGAGCTTGAGGGTGGTGGTGTCGAAGTGGAACAGGGTCTCGTAGACCAGGCCCTTGGTGCCGGCGGCGTGGTCCCACTCGCGGATCGGGTTGTAGTTCGCCGGCGGTCCCCACTGCACGCCGCTGGTGTACAGGGTTTCGTTGCGCGGAAGCGAGTTGGGGTCGGCGGCGGCGCCGGTCGCCGGGGCGCCGCCCGCCTGGGAGCTCTGGGAGGCGGAAGGGGAGCCTCCGCCGGTGCACCCGGCGGCGGCCAGCACACCCGCCGTCGCCAGGATCGGGAGCAGGGTCCGTAACCGGTTTCGCATCACATCTCTCCTTCCTCCGCACGTCCGGCGGAGGTCCGCGGTTCGCCAAGCCCCGATGGAATCGGCCCGTGAGGCGAACCCCACTGGCTGTGGGAGCGCTCCCAGACCGGGCCGGCGGAGATGCGCTCGATGTTTCCGTGACCGGCCAGGATTCCTGCCTCACCCGCACACGCGCCCCTGACCAGGCGCTGTGCGGCCGGCCGAGCCGCCATACTGAACCGGATAAGTAGGCCCGAACGTAAATTCCGGATGTCCGTTCTGTCAATACTCGTGACGCGTTCGAAACCGTGCGCGCCATCGGAACGGCGGAGATCGCGGCCGGCGGGGGATTCGAGGTGCGCACCGCCGTATCCGGGGCGTGGTGGTCGACGGTGTTCCGCACCTTGTTCACCGGCAGTGGAGAGGGCGTCGCGGGTGCGCACGGCGTCCGTCCTGCGTACGGTGGTCGGGGGCGGCGGGAGGAGGCGGTCATGGAGATGGTGGAGGGCAGGCCCGCTCCCGCGTTGCGCCCCCTGATCGGCCACTACCACGGCTACCGGGAGCTCGACGGGACGCCGGGCCGTCATCGGGGGCTGCCGTCCCCGTATCTGACGCTCATCGTGACCCTGGACGAGCCGCTGGTCGTCGAGGCCCATCCCGACCCCGCCCAGTCGCCGGGCCGGTACGAGACGCTGGTCGGCGGCCTGCACACCACGCCCGCCCTGATCGCCAATGGGGTCAGGCAGGCCGGCGTTCAGGTCGCGCTGAGCCCGCTCGGCGCGCGCGCCCTGTTCGGCCTGCCCGCGGGCGCGCTGCGCAACCTGGACGTGGACGCCGCCATGGTCCTCGGCCACGCGGCCCACGAGTTGCACGAGCGCCTGAACGCCGCGCCGAGCTGGGAGCGGCGTTTCGCGATCCTGGACGAGCTGCTGCTGCGCCGGGCCGACCTCGGGCGCGACGTCCCGGCCGAGGTCGCACGGGCCTTCCGGCTGCTGATGTCCACCGGCGGGGCGATGACGGTCGCCGAGCTGGCGCGGGAGGTCGGCTGGAGCGCCCGCCACCTGTCCGCCCGGTTCGCCACGGAGACCGGGCTCGGTCCCAAGGCCGCCGCCCGGGTCATCCGCTTCGACCGGGCGCGCCGCCAACTCCAGCGGATGGGTGCGGCGCGGGGCTCGGCCGGCTCGGCACAAGGTCCGGACAGGGCGGGGGCGGGTCTCGCCGGGCTGGCGGAGGTGGCGGTCGAGTACGGGTACTACGACCAGGCGCATCTGGCCCGGGAGTTCCGGGAGCTGGCGGGATGTCCGCCGAGCAGGTGGCTGGCGGAGGAGTTCCGATTCGTCCAAGCCTCCGGCGCGGCTCCCGCGCCAGACTCGACGGCATGACCCAGACACCACCTCCCCAGGTATGGCCCACGCTGCGCGCCCGTGACGCCCGGCGGCTCATCGCCTTCCTCGTCGAGGCGTTCGGCTTCGAGGAGACCGTCGTGTACGGCGACGGCGAACGCGTCGACCACGCCCAGCTCGACTGGCCGCTCGGCGGCGGCGTCATGCTGGGCTCCGACCGCGAGCGCGGCGAGGACAACCCCTGGTGGCTGCCGCCGGGCACCTTCGGCGCGTACGTCGTGACCGACGAGCTCGACGCGCTGTACGCCCGGGCCACGGCGGCGGGGGCCGAGACGCTCTACGCGCCCCGCGACACCGACTACGGCTCCCGCGACTTCGCCGTTCGCGACCCCGAGGGCAACCTGTGGTCTTTCGGCACCTACCGCGGCGAACCGCGCAAAGGCTCGTAACTTACGCTAGCGTAAGTTACGGTCCGGTAAGCCAAACGGGGGGGAACGTCCTGTGCGCGAGTTCACTGACACCGAGTTGCTGTTCGAGCTGGAGCCGGTGGTCGCCGGCGAGCTGGACCGGCACCTCAAGGTGGCCAAGGAGTGGTTCCCCCACGAGTACATCCCCTGGTCCAGGGGCCGCGACTACGACGGCATCTTCGGGGGCGAGGCCTGGGCCGACACCCACTCGGCCATCCCGGAGGAGGCCCGGGTCTCCCTGGTCGTCAACCTGCTGACCGAGGACAACCTGCCGAGCTACCACCACGAGATCGCCACCACGTTCGGCCGGGACGCGGCCTGGGGCACGTGGGTGCACCGGTGGACCGCCGAGGAGGGCCGGCACGGCGTCGCCATCCGCGACTACCTGACGGTCACCCGGGCCGTCGACCCGGTCGCCCTCGAACGCGCCCGCATGGTGCACATGGGCGAGGGGTTCGCCAACTCCTACGAGGGCGTGCTGCACTCGCTGGCCTACGTCTCCTTCCAGGAGCTGGCGACCCGCGTGTCCCACCGCAACACCGGCAAGGTCTCGCTGGACCCGGACTGCGAGCGCCTGCTCTCCCGCATCGCCGCGGACGAGAACCTGCACATGCTCTTCTACCGCAACCTGCTCGGCGCGGCGTTCGAGCTGGCCCCGAGCCAGACGATGCGCGCGGTCACCGACGTGGTGACCACCTTCCAGATGCCCGGCGCCGGCATCGAGGGCTTCACCCGCAAGGCCATGACCATCGCCAACGCGGGCATCTACGACCTGCGCCTGCATCTGGACGACGTCCTGCTGCCCGTGTTGCGCCAGTGGTCGGTCTTCGATCTCACCGGCCTGTCCCCGGAGGGCGAGAAGGCCCGTGAGGAGCTGTCGGAGTTCCTCGGCCGCCTGGAGGTCTCCGCCACCCGCTTCACCGACCGCCGCGACTCCCGCCGTGCCCGCCTCGCCGCCACCGCGACGAGCCCCGAGTAGCCGTATGAGGGCGTCGGCCGGTCGAATCACCGACGATCCCGGTCCTGGCCTTTGCCCGCGCGACGTGATCGTCCGCGGTTCCGTGACTAGCGTGATCAGGAGTGGACGTCGTTCCGGCGACCCTTGCGCAGCCGGTTCGGCGCTCCGTGAGTCCAGGCACCACGCCGGGCTCGATCACCTGACACGGAGGTCTCCGATGCTCAAGACCGCTCTCGCCGCCGCCTCGCTGGCGGCGTTCGGCCTCGCCGTTCCGGCCGCCGCCCTCGCCCAGTCCGCCGGCGCGGACGCCATGACCGCGGCGGCCGGCTCCCCGGCCCACCCGTGCCCCCAGGCTCCCTACGGCCGGTACGCCAACGGGTGCTACTACGGCCAGCCGCAGGGTGTCCACCACTGGCACCACGGCCACCACCACTGGCACCACGGGCATCCCTACGGTCACCACCACTGGCACCCCGGGCACCCGTATCCCTCCGGTCCGGGCTACACCCCGCGGGGGTAGGCCCCCGACGAGCCGGTGGCCGCGCCGGGCACGCGCGCGCCGGTCGACGCCCGCCTCCACGGCCGCGACCGCGGCGGACCGGCCATGGAGGCGAGGCCGCTCCCCGCTATTGTCGGCGGCCGACGCTATTGTCGGCGACCGACGGTTTTCCGATGGACGCCTAGCGGCACTGGAGCGACTGATCCGTGAGCGAGTACCAGTACTACGAGTTCGTGGCGATCGACCGCCCGCTGACCGACGACGAGCGAGCGGAGGTGCATTCCATCTCCCCCGATGCCCGGGTCACCTCGACGACCTTCGCCGACGACGACACCTCCGGAGAGTTCGGCGGAGACCCGGCGCTGATGATGGAGCGGTACTACGACGCCCACGTGTACGTCGCCGACTGGGGCGCCGCCCAGGTGATGCTGCGCATCCCCGGCAAGCTGCTCGGCATCGACGCCGTGGAGCCCTACCTCCTCGACGAGCGGGTCGAGGCGTGGGTCGCGGGTGAGCACCTCATCCTCGACTTCCGGAGCGAGGACGAGGACGCCGACCCGATCGAGGCCCCCGACCGCCTGCTCCCGGCCATGGCCGGCCTCCGCGCCGAACTCGCCTCCGGCGACCTGCGGCCGCTGTACCTGGCCTGGCTGGCCGCCATCGGCGCCTGGGAGCGCGACGAGGACGCCTTCGACGAGGAGATGGAGGACGAGCAGGAACCCCCCGTCCCCCCGGGCATGGCCTCGCTCACCCCGGCCCAGCGGGCCCTGGCCGACTTCCTGCGCCTGGACGCCGACCTGCTCGCGACCGCCGCGACGGCGAGCCCCGAGCCGCCGTCCGGCCGGGACGACCCGCTGACCGCGTGGCTCGAAGGGCTGCCGGAGCAGGACAAGAACGCCCTTCTCCTGCGCGCCGTGCGCGGCGACGCCGACCGTGTGCGCATGGAGGTGCTCCACCGCTTCCGCGAGGGGACGCCGCTCCGTGCCGATGCCCAGCAGGACGTGCCCCGCCGCACCGTCGCCCAGCTCCTGGACGCCTCCGCGGCGCGGCGCTCCGGGTAGGGCCGACGCGGCGGCCGCGGGACGTCCGTCGCCGCTGTCCCTCGAGACCGATCGTGCGATCGGCCTTGACGGGGTGTTCGGGCGCGAGCAAGCATGGAAGTCCGGTTTCGTGCCGACAGGGAGACGGTCATCCGCTGGCTTCGGAGTTCTCACCGGTCATCACGGTGCTCCATTTTTTCAGCCGATTTACCGAAATCCCCGTTATGCCGGGTCTTCTGGATGCCGGCGGCGTCATGAACGGCGGTCCCGGCGACGACGAGGTGCGTGACGGTCACGTCAACGACGTCAGCGGGTCGCTCACGGGTCCGCTCGTCCAGGCCCGCGAGATCCACGGCGGCATCCGGGTCCACCACGGGTTCGAGCCGCTTCCCCCGCCCTTCCAGCTCCCCCCGGCCGGCATTCTGGTCGACCGGGAGGAGTCGCTGGCCGCTCTCGACTCGGTCCGCATGGACGACCAGGCGGCCGGGTCGCCCAGGGTCGCCGTGCTCAGTGGCCCGGCGGGCATCGGGAAGACGGCCGTGGCGCTGCACTGGGCGCACCGCGAGCGTCAGGCGTTCCCCGACGGCCAGCTGTACGCCGACCTGCGCGGGCACGCGGCGGGCGAGCCTGTCGAGCCGGCGGAGGTGCTCGGCCGGTTCATCCGGGCGTTCGGCATCTCCCCCGAACGCATCCCGGCCGACGCCGCCGAACGTGCGGCGCTCTACCAGTCCCTCGTCAGCGGACGCCGCATCGTCGTCGTCCTGGACGACGTGCTCTCCGCCGCCCAGGTCGGTCCACTGTTGCCCGCCTCGGCGGCGGGCATGGCCGTCGTCACCAGCAGGTGGCGGCTGGCCGGGCTGCTGATGCGCGGCGGCCGTGGCATCCGGCTCGAGCGCCTCAGCGCCGAGGGGGCGCTGGACCTGCTGCGGCGGACCCTCGGCGAGGACCGCGCCGCACGGGAGCCGGACGCGGTCCGCGAGCTGGCCGAGCTGTGCTCGGGTTTCCCGCTCGCGCTGTGCGTGGCGGGGGCGCGGCTCGCGGCCCGGCCGGGCTGGGATCTGGCCGAGATGGCGGACGCGCTGCGCCACGAGAGGCGGCGCCTGAACGCGCTGTCGGTGGAGGAGGACATCACGATCCGGGCCACCTTGACGCTGTCCTACCGCGGCCTCAGCCCGCCGGAGGCCGCCCGCGTCTACCGGCTGCTGGGGCTGTTCCCCGGCCCGACGTTCGACAGCCGGGCCGCCGCCGCCACGGTGGGGCTCCCGCGTGCGCGCACCCGCCACCTGCTCGGGGTGCTGGTGGACGCGAACCTGCTGGACGACGTCCCCGGCGGGCACTACCGGTTCCACGACCTGACCTTGCTCCACGCGCGGGAGACGGCCGAGGAGGTCGACGTCCCGGCCGTGCGCGAGGAGACCGTTCGGCGGGCGCTGGACTGGTTCCTGCACGCCACCTTCGCCGCGAGCGGCGCCGTCCTGCCGTACCGGCGCCTGTCCGCGCCGGAGCCGGCCTACCCGCCGGCGGAGCCCCTGGCCTTCACCGGCCGCGACGAGGCCCTGGACTGGCTGGAGAACGAGTTCGCCAACGTGCGGGCCGCCGCGCGCGCGGCCTTCGAGCTGGGAGCGTTCCAGACGGCGTGGCGGATGGTCGACGCGATCTGGCCGTTGTTCCTCTACCGGGGCCACCACGCCGAGCGGCTCGCGGTGGACCGGCTCGGGCTGGAGGCGGCCCGGGCCTGCTCCGACGTCCACGCCGAGGCGAAGATGCTCAACCGCACGGGGCTGGCGCTGCGCGACCTCGGCCGGCTGGAGGAGGCGGCCGAGGACTTCCGCGAAGCGCTGCGCATCTGGCGGCGGCTCGGCGACGCGCAGCGCGTCGCGGGCGGCCTGCGGCGGCTCGGGCTGGTGGAGCGGGACCTGGGTCACCTCGACCGGGCCCTCACCTTGTTCGGCGAGGCCCTGGAACGCCACCGCTCGCTGGACGAGTCCCGCAAGGCGGCTCTCACGCTGTGCGACATCGGCCAGACGCTGATCATCGAGGGACGGGCGGCGGAGGCGGTCGCGCCGCTGACCGAGGCCCTGCACCTGCTGACGGCCCAGGCCGACCCGCACAACGAGGCGCGTGCGCTCATCCTGCTGGGGCGCGCCGAGGCCGCGGACGGAGGCGCCGCGGCCCGTCTGCTGACCCGAGGTCTGCGCCTCATGCGCGACATCGGCTCGGCCACCGGTGAGCTCCAGGCGCTGCGGGCCCTGGGCGACCTCGCGCTCGCGGAGGGACGGACCGACGACGCGCGCCGCTACCGGGAAGAGGCCCGGCAGGTCGCCGAACGCACCGGCACAGCACCGGACCCGGCCGGGTGACCGGACCGCGCTCCGCCGTCCGGACCGCACCTCGGCCAAGGCCGGTCCGCGCGGCCCCGGCGGATCAGTCCCAGCGCCCATCGTCCCAGCGCCCATCGTCCCGGCGCCCGTCGTCCCAGCGCCCGGTCGTGGCGCGGGGTGCGTGCGCCCGTGCCAGTTCCGCCAGTTCGGCGCCGGTCAGACCGGCCGCGACCGGCAGCCGATGGCCGATCTTCCAGCCCGCGTACGCCACGGCCGTCCGCAGGGCGCGTGACGGGTCGCGCGTGCGCAGCCAGACGCGCAGGAACGCCGCGAACAGCGCGTCGCCCGCCCCCGAGGTGTTGACCACCTCCCCCGGCACGACCGCCTCGACCCGGAACAGTCGCCCGTCGCGGGTGCCCAGCACCGCCCCCCGCGCCCCGAGGCCCACGCACGCGAGCCGGCACCCCGGGTAACGTCCGAAGAGGCGCCGCAGCCAGGTCTCGGGCGGGCAGGGAAGTCGCTCGTGGCTGCAGAACACGATGTCGGCGGCCTGGAGCCAGGGCCGGTTGTACTCATCGGCCAGGTCCGTGATGAGGTGCGCGTCCACCGCGATGGGCACGCCGAGGCGGGCCGCCCGGCCGACCAGCGGGCGGACGAACTTGGCGTTGGTCAGGACGAGCAGATCGGCCTCACCCGCCGCCGCTCGCACCTGCGCGAAGGGATAGCGCACGTCGTTCACCGGCGCGAGGTGCGGCAGGCCCATGCGGCTGCCGTCCGGCGCCACCAGGGCGACTCCCATGGACGACTCCTCGCCGTCCACCACGCCGGGGCCGAGCAGTCCACGCCGGTCCAGTTCCGCGCGTATCCCGACGCCGGCGGCGTCGCAGCCGACGACCGTGCAGAGGCGGACGTCCTCCCCCAGCGCGCGCAGGACCTGGGCGATGTGGCCGGCCGCGCCGGAGACCCCGGCGGCCGTCCATCGGGGCGTGCACTTGGAGGCGTAGGCCAGCGGGAACTCCGGCACCCCGACCGACAGATAGAAGCTCACCGCGCCCGCGACCACGATGCGCCGCGGCGCCTGTTCACCTCGCGGCCCGGCCGTGCCGCTCCGCGGCGCGGCCTCGTCCGCCGGTTCGGCCCGCGTGCGCCGCCGCGCCACCGCGTCCCCCGCCGCGTCCCCCGCCGCGTCCCTCGCCCTGGCCGTCACCTCGCCCTCCGCGCGTACGCGGAAGCGGCGGCGGTGAGCGTGATCTGGGCCCGGCCCGCGACCTCCAGCGAACCCGGCTCCCCGGCCCGCGACCCGGCGTACCGGCCGTGCACCACCGAGGCCGTGGTCAGGCAGCTCAGCGGCAGGCCGGCGACCAGCCATCCGTACAGGAACGATCCGTAGACGGCGGGCCCGGGAGCGGCGCCGTCCGACGCCTGACCGGCCGCCTCGGTGATCCCGACCAGCCGCCCGTCCCGCAGGCCGGCGAGGCAGCCGCGTCGCCGCCGGCCGGTCGCGACCTCGCACCCCGGGTACCGGTCGAGGATGCGCGTCACCCGGTGCGCGGCGAACGGACCCACCCGCCGCCTCGCCCCCACCACCACGTCGGCGACGTTGTTCCAGCCTTCTCCCGCACCGTCGTCGAGGTGGACGACGACATGGACTCCCTCGGTGACGAGCGTGCCCCGCGGCATCGCGCGTAAGCTCCGCGAGCCGGTGAACAGCATCAGATGGGGGTCGCGAAGCGGGCCCTCGCGCGGGAGCACCAGCACCGCCGGCGCCCGTGGCTCCGCCACCGGGGCCGGGCACGCACGACTCATCCGGAACGCCTCCTGCAGCCGGAACAGATGGACACCGACCAGCTTCTCCAGCACGAACGCCTCCCTGGACTGACGAATGACCGCCCCCACCGCTCGCGTCCGGTGAAGGTGAGGTGCCCGCGGGCTAGGCACGCCGCCGGCCGCGCGTCCACCAGCGCGTCGCGGGGTCCGCCTCGACGGGCCGGGCGCCGATGCCACCGGGACGATCCGCGCAGTGCGCGCACCCGGAGGGCCGGTCGCCGGGCGAGCGGCCCTCCCACGGGTCACGGACCTGCCAGGGCCACCTGCCCAGGAGGTACGGCACCGCCGCCGGCGACGGCGCGGTGATGGCCGCGGGCTGCCGCAGGTCCAGCAGCCGGTACATCAGCCGGCGCATGTTGCGGTCGAAGTGCCCGGGCTCGGAGGTGATGCGCGCGACCACGCCGTCGTACCGGCCGCCGCGCGTCTCCTCCACCGCCGCCGCCAGTTGCCCGTGTAGCGGCCGGTCCAGGGACAGCCGGGGCGCGACGGCGGCCAGTTCGCCGGCCGGGGAGGCCGGGTCGATGCCGGCGTCGGAGAACTCCGCGAGCAGCACCGGGACGCCCGCGACGGTCCCGTACGCCGTCGCCGACCCGTGGTCGCCGATGATCACGTCCGCCGCGGCGATCACCCCGCGCCAGTCCGCGTCGGGCGGCACCAGCCCGAGTCCCTGCCGCAGGCCGTCAGCGAGCCAGGTGCGCACCTGCCGGCTTCCGTGCCCGTACCAGACGTTCGGGTGCAGGAGCCCCACGACACGGAACCGGCAGGACGGCAGTTCGGCGGCCAGCCGGGACAGCAGCTCGGACCTGCGCCCGAACAGGGACGCCGTCCCCCAGGTCGAGGTGACCACGACGAGGGTGTGGCCCGGGCCGACGGCAAGGGCCCGGCGGTAGGCGTCACGATGCGGCAGGCTGGCTCTCAGCCGGTCGAACGACGGGTCGCCGACCACGGTGGCCGCGGGGACCGCCTCCGGGCAGGAACGGCCCAGCGTCCCGAGGTCGGCCTCGTGCGGCAGGACGATCGCGGCCGGGACGACGGCGCCGTCGTACATCAGACGCTGGCGGTCCAGCCCGTACACGACGGACCCGCCATGAGCCGCGGGCGCTTCACCCCCGTAGACGACGGACCCGCCGTCGGCGGCCGATCCGTCGACCCCGTACACGACGGACCCGCCATCGGCCGCGGGTCCGCCCGTCGCGCACGAGACGGTGCCGCCGCCGATGGCGCGCAGGCCGGGGCGGCCGCGTACCCGCTTGGTGAAGCCCGCGCCGTGCGGCATGACGACCAGCGGGGCGTGGAGTTCGTGGATCGCCCCCAGGCTCGCGGCGAGCGCGAGGTCGAACCGCTGGCGGGTCGCCTGCTCCCACGGGACGCGCAGCGCGCCCAAGCCGTCGAGGAACTCGGCCGCCCCGTCGCCGAACACGTCGGGCGCCGTCGTGTACACCACCTGAACTCGCAGGTCCGGCTCGATGAGCCGCACGGCCTCGAGTAGCCGCTGCCCCGAGGTCACCGTGTGCACGACCGCGAGGACCGCCTTGCAGTTCGGACGGGTCACCCACCTGTCGGCGTCGAGCCCGATCGGAACCCGCCGCCATTGCTGACCAGACATCGGTTCGCGTCTCCCCCTCGCCGGCCACCGGAATCGGGCGAGGCCCCTCGCCCTCGGCCACAGATTCGGTGACGGGCCCTGCGGAAATCCTTGCGGCGGCCCTGCGTTTTACAGGCGGAGTCACTTCCCGGCAAGAGACACTTTTACCGATCGCGGCGCATCACTGGATCGATCGGCTCGGGGGTGATATTAATCCGGACGGAGGGGCGGTGTCCCGAGAAGGGACTCGAATGGAATTTCGCATTCTCGGCCCGGTGGAGCTGTGCGTCCGAGAGCGGCGCCACGATCTCGGCTGGGCCAAGGAACGGCTGGTCATGGCGGCCCTTATGCTGACCCCAGGGCGTCCGGTCCCGATCCGCTCGCTCATCGCGAAGCTGTGGGACGGCGACCCGCCGCCGAAGGCGGCGGCACATTTACAGAGCAGCGTCTCGCGGTTGAAGAAGCGGTTGCGGGAAATCGGCGCCGCCGCGGACGGCACGACCGGCGGCGCCCGCCTTCATCGCGTTTCCGGATCATACATATTGGAAACGGACGCCGAAAACATTGATTACCACCGGTTCCTCAGACTGCGGACCCAAGCTCGGGCGTCGGCGGAAACGGGGGATATCGAGGAGGCCCTGCGGCTGTACCGCGACGCGCAGAGCCTGTGGCGCGGGGAACCGCTGGCGGGCCTGCAGGGGAGCTGGGCGGACAACACCCGCAGGCACCTCGAGGAGGAGATGATCGGCGGCACCGTCGAGCGGATCACGCTGGAACTCGGCCGGGGGGACCATTCCCGGCTCATCCCGGAGCTGTCGGACCTGGTGACCCGCTTCCCGCTGGACGAGACGCTCGTCGGGCTTCTCATGCGCGCGCTGTACGCGAGCGGCCGTCAGGCCGACGCGCTGTCGGCCTACCGGCAGGCACGCGAACGGCTCCACGACCAGCTCGCCGCCGAACCGGCGGCGGGCTTACGCGACCTGCACCAGCGCATCCTCCGCCACGATCCCGCGCTCGCCGTACGGTCTCGTGCCGGGCGCGCCCAGGAACACGCCCCGCCCAACGACCTGCCGCGCGACCTGCGCACCTTCACGGGACGAGCGGCCGAACTGGCGTCCCTGACCTCCGAGCGCGTGCTCGGCGGGACGGCGGTACCCGTGCTGGCCGTCGACGGCATGCCGGGCGTCGGCAAGACCACGTTCGCGGTCCACCTGGCGCACCGCCTGGCCGCCAGGTATCCCGACGGGCGGGTCTACCTCGACCTGCACGGCCACAGCGCCCGCCACCAGCCACTGGACCCCGCCGCCGCCCTCGACCGCCTCCTGCGGCACCTCGGCGTGCCGGGCGACATCCCCGAGGACCTGGACGCACGGGCCGCGAAATGGCGCAAGGAACTGGCCGGGCGCCGGATCCTCGTCGTCCTGGACGACGCCACGGGACACCAGCAGGTCCGTCCCCTGCTGCCCGGCGAGCCCGGGTGCCTGGTCATCGTCACCAGCCGTCGCCGGCTGTCCGGCCTGGAGGGCGTCGAGCCGCTGTCCTTGGACGTCCTGCCGCCCGAGGACGCCGCCGAACTCTTCCGCCGCGCCGCAGGCTCCCACCGTCCCGCCGAACCCGAGAGCGTCGCCGCCGTGACCCGCCTGTGCGGCCACCTGCCGCTGGCGATCCAGATGGTCGGCAGCAGACTGCGCCACCACCCCGCCTGGACGGTCGCCGACCTGGCCGACCGGCTGAGCAGGGAAGGCCGGCGGCTGGCCGAGATCAGGGCCGAGAACCGGGAGATCACCGCGGCGTTCCGGCTGTCCTACGAGGGGCTGAGCGAGTTCCAGCGGCGGGGCTTCACCCGTCTCGGCTTCCATCCGGGGACCGAGATCACCGCCCACTGCGCGGCGGTGCTGCTGGAATGCCCGCTCGCCGACGCGGAGCGATTCCTGGAGGACCTGCTCGAATACCACCTGCTGGCCGAACCGCGCCCCGGCCGCCACCGCCTGCACGAGCTCATCCGCGACTACGCGGTGTCCCTGGCGGCGCAGGAGCCACCGGACGTGCGCGCCGGGGCGGTCCGGCGTGTCCTGGACCACCACCTCTTCCTGGCCGACCGCGCGGACCGCCTGCTGTACCAGCACCGCACCCGCATCCCCGTCGACCTGGAGGCGCCCCCGCGCACCTTCCCGGACATCGCGACCGCCGACCAGGCCAGGCGGTGGCTGACCACCGAGCTGGACGACCTCCTCCGCCTGACCCGCTACGCCGCCGACCACGGCCACCCCCGCCACGCCGCCATGTACGCCCACGTGCTGAGCGGCTACCTGTACTCCTGGGGTCACTGGGATGAGGCCGTGGCCATCCACCGGAACGCCATCGACGCCTGGCGACGGCTGGGAGACGAGCGTGGCGTAGCGCGGGCCATGACCGATCTCAGCGAGGCGCTCGGCCGTACGGGCCGTCTCGATGAGTCTCTCCGCCTGGCCAGCCGGGCTTTGCGCATTCAGACCGGCCGCGAGGACAGGCAGGGATCCGCGGAGCTCCTCGACCAGATCGGCCTGGCGCATTGGCACCGCGCCGACTTCGACGTGGCGCTGGGCCACTTCGAGCGTGCCCTCGCCCTGAAACGGGACGGCGGCGACCGCTACAGCCAGGCGGTCAGCCTGAACCACATCGCGGGCGTCGCGGAAGCCAAGGGCGACTACCGCACGGCGGCCGACCGGTTGCGCGAGGTCCTCACCTTGCACGAGGAGGACGGCGACCTCCGGGGCCGCCAGGTGGTGCTGAACAACATCGGCGAGGTGAAATCGCGCCTCGGTGACCACCAGGCCGCCTTGCGCCACTACGAGCAGGCCGCCTCCCTGGCGATCGAGACGGCGCCCAAGGACAGGGCCATCCTGGCGCACAACATGGCCGGCGCCCTACGGCACCTCGGCAGGCACTTCGAGGCGCTGGACCGCTACCAGGAGGCCTTGCGCGTGTACCGCGATCTGAGCGACCGGCGTTCTGTGGCACAGACCCTGAACAGCATCGGTTCATGCCATACGAGCATCGGCCAGGTAGAGCAGGCGCTCGCGCATCATCGCACGGCGCTGCAGATCTCGACCGAGCTTCTGGAGCGGCAGCAACAGGCGCGCGCACTCCGGGGCCTCGGCGACGCCTCCCAGAGAGCAGGGCGCCATCACGACGCGCTCGACTTCTATGGCAGGGCGCTGGACACGGCGCAGTCCATCGGTGATGCCCGAGAGGTGGCCGAGATCCTCCACCAGACGGGCAGCACCCATGAACACCTCGGCGACCTGACCCGCGCCGAGCGGCTGTGGCGGCGAGCGGCGGAATCGTACGAGCGTCTCGGCCTGGACGAGGCCCGCGCCCTCCGGAAGCGCATCGACCAGGGCCGACAAGCCCCCTGACTCCCGACATTTCACGCCAAACTCCGCACCCTTCACTTGGCACGCGTAGCTGCTGCTAGCCTCGCTTTGCTCCTCAACTACGGGCCTTACTCTCTCATCCCCGTAGATCCCAAGATGACCTTACAAACCGGGCTGCAAACCACTAGGTTTGAGTCGGCCCGGACAGGACTATCTTGCTGGGCCTTAAATAGTGCACCGTCTAAAGGTTGAAAATGAAACCAGCTCGAGTGCTCCAGTGGGTCGCGCTTTCGTCGGCCTTCATCTGGATGACCCACGTGATGGCGGCGATTCCTGGCACGCCCGCCGCATAACGCGTCAGCCGGGTGGCATGGAACCCGGGGGGCACGACGCCCTCCCCGTTCCGTGCCACCCGTCACATCTCCGAGCGACGGCATGAGCACTGGCCCAAGGGTGCGAACGTCGCCGTCCTGGTCTCCGCCGCGCCGCACCGTGCTCCGGCCATGACCGCACCGGCCTCGGGACGCCTTGACACGTCGCGGCAAGACACCTACGTTCATAGTAGACCGTTCGTCTAGCGCGCCGGCCTGCCTTGATGGCATCGGCCGGATTCATCGACATCTATAGATGACCGGTCTACTAAGCACCCATCCAGCCAGAAGAAGGTCATCATGAGCAGCCACGGGCAGAAGGTCGCCGTCATCACCGGAGCGTCCCAGGGCATCGGCGCGGGCCTGGTCGCCGCCTACCGCAAGCTCGGTTACGCGGTCGTCGCCACCTCGCGCGGCATCGCCCCCTCCGGAGACCCGGACGTCCTCACCGTGCAGGGCGACATCGCCGACCCCGCCACCGGAGAGCGCGTCATCGCCGCGGGCGTCGCGCGGTTCGGCCGCATCGACACCCTGGTCAACAACGCCGGGTTCTTCGTCGCCAAGCCCTTCACCGAGTACACCGAGGAGGACTTCTCCGCGCTGGTCGCGGTGAACCTCGGCGGGTTCTTCCGCACCACCCAGCATGCCCTGCCGCACATGCTGCGCCAGGGTGGCGGGCACGTCGTCCAGATCACCACCAGCCTGGTCGACCAGCCGAACTCCAGCCTGGCGTCGGCCCTGGCCTCGCTGACCAAGGGCGGGCTGCAGTCCGCCACCAAGGCCCTGGCCATCGAGTACGCGACGCGCGGAGTCCGCGTCAACGCCGTCTCCCCCGGCATCATCAAGACGCCCATGCACGCCGAGGCGACCCACGGGTTCCTGTCCGGCCTGCACCCCGTGGGCCGGATGGGAGAGATCGACGACATCACCGACGCCGTCATCTACCTGGAGAACGCGCCGTTCGTCACCGGTGAGATCCTGCACGTCGACGGCGGCCAGAACGCCGGCCACTGAGCGCACCCGCTCCCCCCGGGAGCGGCCACGGGCGCGCGGACCACACCCGGCCCACCGGAGCGGCCGGACGGGTGTGGCCGCGCGCCCGCGCGCTTCACGGGGACGCTCCGGCAGACCCCACCCGCCGGTCACGAGCGGGCCGTGCTCCGGCAGACCCCACCCGCCGGTCACGAGCGGGCCGTGCTGCGGCAGATGCCACTCGCCGATCACGAGCGGGCCGGCGCCTCCTGCCGGGGACGGGCGCCCAGCAGCGCCAGGCAGTTCGCCCACAGCGCGTCCAGGCGGCCGGTGTTGTTGAAGAGCTTCGCGAACAGCACCTGCCCCTCCAACTGGGCCACCAGAGACCGGGCGGCGTCACGGGTGTCCGGGACGTCGACCTCGCCGCGCTCGCCGGCCTGCGCGACCACCGCCTCCACCATGTCGACCTGCGCGTCGAAGATCTCCTGCAGCCGGACGCGGATCGTCTCGGCCTGGTTGCTCAGCTCCAGGGTCAGGTTGCCGAACAGGCATCCGGACACGGTGCCGCAGGTCTGCTGGCCGGCGCGCTGGGCGGCCTCGGTGATCTCGAACAGCCGGCGCAGCCGATCGAGCGGCTCCCCGTCCCCGTCGAGGACGGCGGACCAGTCACGACGCTGGCGGCTCCAGTGCTCGTCGATGACGG
Organism: Sphaerisporangium sp. NPDC005288; assembly: GCF_040607475.1. Classification (NCBI taxonomy): domain Bacteria; kingdom Bacillati; phylum Actinomycetota; class Actinomycetes; order Streptosporangiales; family Streptosporangiaceae; genus Sphaerisporangium; species Sphaerisporangium sp. NPDC005288. The sequence continues at coordinate 45,288 of NZ_JBEXGT010000001.1, forward strand.
CCAGCGCGAGGGCTTCCTTGGACTCGAAGAAGTAGTAGAAACTGCCCTTGGGCACCCCGGCGGCCTTGCAGATCTCGGCCACGCCCAGGGCGGAGTAGCCGCGTGACTCGATGAGCGACTGGGCGGCGGCGAGGATCCTGTCCCGCGCATCACTGGTGCGTCCCATGTTCCCAGTGTACGGCCGGTCGGCTCTTCGTAGTAGACCAGTTGACTACTTCATTCCTCCCCCAGAAGAGCCCGGACGTGACCGGCCGTCAGCTCAGCTCGCCGCCGGAGCGTCCATGGCGGCCACCATGTCCTTCAGGCGGCCTATGGCGTGGAAGGTGCCGAAGACGTCCATGTAGTCGCGCATCTCGACGATCTCGCCGCCGCGCACGCGGAACATGAGCAGCCCGGACGCCTCGAACGGCCGCCCGTCGGGTCCGACCGTCCCCGTGCCGCGCCACTCCGCCACGATCACCTCCGGGTCGGCGGCCTCGTGCACGACCACGTCGCCGACCTCCGCCAGCCGGACCGGGCTCGCGTCCCACGCGTTGTGGTAGCCGGTGCGCACCTCCTCGCGGCCGTGGAAGCGGGCGGGGAACCCCGGCGCCCGGAAGGGGAACTCGTGGACCGCGTCCACCGCGTACAGGCCGGCGAGATCGTCGGCCGATCCGGCCACCATGGCCTGCTGGTACAGGGCGAGCACGTCGCGGGGGGTGCGGTCGGACCGGGTCGTCATCGGCTGACTCCATTCGCTCTACAACCGTTGAGTCAACGACTGTAGAGCGAAACGGCGACATCGGTCAACACCGGTAGAGTCAAGCGGTGATGGACACGCCGACCAGCCGTGCCGAGCGCCGGCGCCGCTCCGAGGAGCGCATCCTCGCCGCCGCGCGCACCGTGTTCGCCGAGCGCGGCTTCGAGCGCGCCACCATCCGGGCGATCGCGTCCATGGCCGGAGTGGACCCCGCGCTGGTCATGCAGTACTTCGGCTCCAAACAGGAGCTGTTCGACCAGGCCGTGCGCATCCCCGCGATCCCGCCGCTGGACGGCGCCCTGGACGAGCTGGTCGAGGAGCTGCTGGCGAGGATCGGCATGAAGATCGGGCCGATTCCGCAGGCGTCGCTGGCCATGATGCGTTCCATGCTGACCCACCCCGAGGCCGCCGCGGGCGTGCGCGCCCGGCTCGACGAGCAGGTGGAGCAGCTCGGCCGCGCGATATCGGCGCAGGACCCCGAGCTGCGCGCCGCCCTGATGATCAGCACGATGCTCGGGGTGACCATCGCCCACCAACTGCTCGATCTCACCGCCCTGCGGGAGGTCTCCCCCACCCGCATCGCCGCCATCGCCCGCCCCGCCCTGATGGCCCTGACCCACCCCGACGCGAGCCTCGAGACGAACTCCGGCGCGTACCCCGACACGAACTCCGGCGCGGAGCGCGACGCGAACGCCGGCGCGGCCTCTGAAGCGAGCACCGGCGCCCCGGTGAGGACGCCTGGGGCCACCGACCACTGGGACGGACATGGCGAGCACCCGGCTGACCTCTGACCGGCTTCGGCTCGACCCGCTGGCGCCGGGCGACGCCGACGAGATGGTCGAGGTGCTGGCCGGCGAGGATCTCTACACCTTCATCGGCGGCTCCGCGCCCACCCTTCCGCAACTGCGCGCCCAGTACGCCCGGCAGGTCGCCGGCGGCTCTCCCGACGGTCTGCAGGAATGGCACAACTGGATCATCCGCCGGCAGGCCGACGGCCGCGCGGTCGGCTACGTCCAGGCGACGATCATGGACGACGGGCGGCGGGCCGAGATCGCCTGGGTCGTCGGTTCCCTCTGGCAGGGGCAGGGGTACGCCTCCGAGGCCGCTCGGGCCATGGTGGCCTGGCTCGGCTCCCGCGGGGTCGTCCGCGTGCAGGCGCACATCCATCCCCAACACGCCGCCTCCGCCGCCGTCGCCCACCGCGCCGGGCTCGCTCCCACCTCCCACTTCGACGACGGGGAACAGCTCTGGCAGCACGACGCCCCGCCGTGAGCGCCGCCGGTGGCCGACTCGTGCGGAACCAGGCTCTGAGGCCACAACGCCGACGCCATCGGGGATCCGGTCCACCTGCGCCTTCTCCGGGACGGGAAGCGGAGGCCGGTTCCCGGCGTTGACGCACGACGTGGACGATCGTTTCGCGGATGTGGATGTCATCAGAAGGCTGCTCGGCGAGTCCGGGACGTGGGCGTTCGTCGGTCTCGGCGACGACCCGTCGCGGACGGCCTACGAGCAGGCGCGGCTGCTCCAGACCAGGGGCAAGCGGATCTTCCCGGTCCACCCGGCGGCCAGGACCGTGCTGGGTGAGCAGGGATACGCGTCACTGGCCGAGGTGCCGGTCAAGGTGGACGTCGTCGGGGTGTACCGGCGGTCGGAGTTCGCCGGGCAGGCGGTGGACGAGGCGATCGCGGCGGGCGCCGGAGCGGTCTGGCTGCCGCTCGGCGTGGTCGACGAGGCCGCCGCCCAGCGGGCCCTCGACGCCGGGCTCGACGTCGTCATGAACCGCTGCCCGGGAGTGGAGTGGGCCCTGCGCCGAGGCGGCGGATCGCCACGCCGATGAAGCGGTCGCCGGACACCAGTCCGTAGTGCCGCGAGTCCCAGCTGGTGGCGCGATTGTCGCCCAGGACGACGAGCGATCCGGGCGGCACCACCGTGCCGGCCATGTGGTGGACGTCGGGCTGCTCCCATTCGTCGCGCACCCGTTCGCCCGGCACGGCCACGGCCCGTTTGATGAGGAGCGCGCCGTCCCGTCCGGGTACGGGGTCTTCGTCGTGCGCCGTGGCGGAAGAGCCGGAAGGCGCGGAGTAGCGGAAGACGACGACCTGGCCGGCGCGGACGCGTCTGGTCCTGCGGACGAGCAGGCGGTCGCCGGGGCGCAGCGTCGGTTCCATGCTCGTGCCGTGGACGGTCGTGGCCAGGAAGCCGCGCCGCACCCAGAGCGCCGCCAGGCCGACGGCCGGCAGCACCACGGCGAGACAGAGGGCGAGCGTCATGGCGCCTCCTCACCTCCGGCGGCGACAGAAGCCGGTGTCATCGGCGCCTCCCGTGACCGGCGGCCCGGACCGCGCGCCTCCCGCAACTGGCGGACCCGATCGCGCGCCTTCCGTGACCGGCGGGCCCGACCGCGCGCCTCCCCGTGTCCGGCGGGCGGGAGCGCGGGCCTCACCAGGTCCCCTGGTAGCCGGTGGCCTGGAGGCGGAACAGGCGGGCGTAGCCGCCGTCGGCGGCCAGCAGCACGTCGTGGGAGCCGTGTTCGGTGATCCGCCCGTCTTCCAGGACCGCGATGTAGTCCGCGTCGCGGACGGCGCTGAGCCGATGGGAGATCAGCAGGCTGGTGCGGCCCTCTCGGTAGGCACGCATGCGGGTGTGGATCTCGTGCTCGGCCTCCGGGTCCAGGCCGGAGCTCGGTTCGTCGAGGATCATCAGGTCCCTGCCGTCCCGTACGAACGCGCGCGCCAGCGCGAGGCGCTGCCACTGCCCGCCGGAGGGGACGACGCCGGTCGCCGGGCCGTCCTCGTCCTCGCCCATCATGAAGGTGCGCGTGAGGGGCGTGTCGTATCCGCGAGGCAGCCCGGCGAGCGTGTCGTGCAGCCCGGCGCGCGCGGCCGCCTCCCTGACGCGCCTCGGGTCGTCCCGCGCGCTCAGGTCGCCGAGGCCGATGTTGTCGCGGGCCGTCATGTCGTAGTTCATGTGGTCCTGGAACACGGCGCTGATCCGCTCGCGCAGGGCGACCGGAGGAATGTCGCGCAGGTCCGTTCCGTCCCACAGGATCCGGCCTCGGGTCGGGTCGTACATCCGGCACAGCAGCTTGACCAGCGTGCTCTTTCCCGCGCCGTTCAGCCCGACGAGCGCGACGGCGCACCCGTGCGGGATGGTCAGGTTCACCCCGCGCAGGACCCAGGGATGGTCGTCGCTGTACCGGAACCACACGTCCCGAAGCTCCACGCCCTTCCGCAGCCCCGGCGCCCGCCCCCGTTCGGCGCGCGGCAGGTCCGGTTCGGCCGTGACGACGGCGACGTAATGGGCGAAGGCGAGCAGCCGCGCCTGCCAGCCGGAGATGGACGAGCTCAGCGCGCCCAGGGCGGACTGCACACCGGTGACGGCCGCGAGGAACATGGCGATGTCGCCGATGCCGAGTTCGCCGCGCCGCGCGGCGCCGACCGCCCACCACAGGCCGATCCCGCCCACTATGGCGCTCACCGCCGTCAGGCCCGCCTGGGTGCGCAGCTCGCGCAGGTCCATGCGCCGGATCGCCGCGTTCGCCGACCGGCGTTCGTCGGTCATCCGGGCGCGCAGGAACGCGCCGATGCCGAACAGGCGGATCTCGGTGGCCGCGGCGACTCCGGTGAGCAACTGGCTGTAGAAGAACTCCCGCCGGTAGTACCTTTCGACGCTCCACTCCGTGCCCGCCCGGCTCCGGGAGAGATACAGCTCGGCGACGAGCGCGGGCAGGGCCGCCAGGACCACCACGGCGGTCATCACCGGGCTGAGGACCAGCATGGACGCCACGAAGCCGACGAGGGAGAGCGCGCCGCCCAGGCCGTTGCCGATGCCGTCCACCAGTTCGGCGATGCGCCCGGTCGCCCCCTGGGCCAGTCTGAGCCGGTCCTGGAACGCCGGGTCCTCGAAGGCGCGCAGGCCGACCTGGCGTTCGGTCGCCGCGAACAGCCGCTCGGTGGCGGCCAGGTTGGCGGACCGGCCGACGTGCGCCCTCAGGTAGCGCAGCGCCACCGGCAGGGCGGCGGCCCCCAGCCCGGTGGCGATCAGCCCGAGTGCCGGCCCGGCGACCGCGCCGTACGGGGTCGCCAGCCCGTCGAGCACCAGCTTGGTCAGCCAGGCGGCGGCGACCGGAGCGGCGGCCGCGAGGAGGGTGAGCAGCAGGACGCCCGTCACGTCGGCGGGCGCCGACCGCCAGATGAGCGAGAGGGCCTGGGCGACGGAGGCCCGCAGTCGCCCCGCGCCGATGTGCTGCGGGTCGGCGTCCGGGGCGGCGCTCACCTGCGCCCCTTGCCCGCGAGCCCGGCGACGTCCGCCGCGGCGGGGACATCACGGACGCCCGCCGCGCCGGCCAGGTCAGGAACGTCCGCGGCACCGGCCAGCTCACCAGCGGCTTCGGGGACGTCCGCCGCGCCTGCGCGGGGAGTCGCGCCGTCGTCGCGCCGACTCGGGAGGGGCAGTTCCTCCATCCGGGTGCCCACGGCGGCGATCCGGTGGTCCTCGCCGATCAGGTACAGCATGGGGGTCCAGGTGTTCTGGAACGCGCGCGCCACCGGCCCGCCGTCGCGCTCGGCCACGACGACCCGGGCGACCGGGCCGAGGGCCCGCAGCGCCGCCTCGTCGGCACCGCCGAGCACCGCCAGCACGTTCTCGCGGCCGAGCTCTCGCGCACGTTCGACGAACCTCGGCAGCAGCTTGTGGCAGGGCTCGCACCCGGAGGAGAAGAACCCCACCAGCCCGGTCAGCGTCGCGGAGGACACCGGTTCGCCGTCCGTCGTCACGGCGGTGAACGTCCCGACGGCGGCGCCCGGCCCCAGCGCGGACGGCGCCCCGGCGGGCCCGCCCGTCAGCGTGGCCTGCGCCCGCATCCGGCGCAGGATGCCGATCGTGAGCACCAGGTTCAGCAGGCACAGCGTGCCGAGCAGCACCACGGCGGCGGCCAGGTAGGTCATCGGGAACTCCTCGCGAACAGGTCGACGACGTCGTCGAACAAGATGATCAGGACCGCTCCGACGAGGCCCGCCTCGGCCGCCACCGCCAGGCCGGCCGGCGCCGGGGAGCCCTGGGGCGCCGGCAGGCCGAGCACGGTGACGGCCATCAGCGCGTCGTTGCGGACGAGGTGACGAGGCACGGCGGGCGCGCCGAGGCGCCGGCCGGGCGGTGGCGTGGGGCCGCCACCGCCCGGCGTCGTCGCGGCGACCGGTCAGCAGGGGCCGACGTAGGTCCAGTGGCAGCCGGTCTGGGCGCAGCACTCGCGCCACCACAGGCCCGGGTGGCCGGCGGCGTTGCAGACGTCGCGGTAGTCGCAGGCGGAAACGGTGGCCTTCGGGACGATCCGGTCGATCATTCGGTCGATGAGACGGCTCATGCTCTCTCCTTCGCGTTCTGGACCGGATCGCCGATCACGCTGCTCGGACGTTCCGGTCCGTACCTCGCCCCGTGAACCCGTTGACACGGGGTGATCACCGGGTTCAGCATCGGCCAAGAAAGTGGCCAAAACCCTGCAACTTTCTCAATCACCAGGTCAGTGCGTGAGCAGGCGAAACCGGGGCTACGGGGGGATCGACGTGGAGTTACGGATGCTGGGCCCGCTGGAGTTATGGTCGGGGAGCGGGCCGGTGGATCTCGGACCTCCGCGGCAGCGGACCGTCTGGGCGGCGGTGGCGGTGGACGCGCCACGGCCTGTGCCGATGGAGACCATGGTCGACCGGGTGTGGGGCGAGGCTCCGCCTGAGCGGGCCCGCCACGCGCTGCACGTCTACCTCGCCCGCATCCGGCGGGTGCTGGAACAGGTGAGCCTCGGCGGGGACGGGCCGGCCAGGCTCGGGCGCCGCAGCGGCGGCTACGCGCTGGAGGTCGATCCCGACAACATCGACGTGCACCGCTTCCGGCGCCTGGTCGGACAGGCCAGAGACGGGCGGTGCACGGGGACCGAGGAGGCGGGGCTGCTGCGGCAGGCCCTCGGCCTGTGGCGGGGCACTCCCCTGGGCGGCATCGACGGCGACTGGGCGGACCGCGTACGGCAGGCGTGGCACCAGCAGCACCTGGACGCGGCGGTGCGCTGGGCGCAGGCGGAACTGGCCCTGGGCGAGGCGGCCGCGGTCATCGGCCCGCTCGCCGACCTGCTGCTGGAGAACCCTCTGGCGGAACCGCTGGTCACCGCGCTGATGCGCGCCCTGCACGCCACCGGGCGCGTCCCGGAGGCCCTGGACTGTTACGCCGCCTTCCGGCGGCGGCTGGCCGACCAGCTCGGCCTGGATCCGGGGGACGAACTGCGGGAGCTGCACCGGGCGATCCTGCACGGGAACGCCGGCGAGGCGCGTGCGGCGCCCGCGCCGGCGCAACCCGCCGGGGCCGGCGCCGCTCTACCGGCGACGCCCGCAAGCGCCGCGAGTGCGGGTGGTCCGGGGAGCCCCGCGAGTCCGGGCGGTCCGGCGGCGGACCTCAGGTCCACCCCACCGGCGCAACTGCCCCTGGACGTTCGCGGGTTCACCGGGCGCGGCGCCGAGCTCGCCGCGCTCGACGCGGTGCTCACCCACGCCGCCGACCAGCCGACCGCGGTCCTCATCGCGACGCTGTCGGGGACGGCGGGCGTGGGCAAGACGGCGCTGGCGGTGCACTGGGCGCACCGGGTCGCCGCCCGGTTCCCCGACGGCCAGCTCTACGTCAACCTGCGCGGGTTCGGCCCCGACGGGACGGTGATGACGCCGGCCGAGGCGCTCGGCGGGTTCCTGCACGCCCTGGCCGTGCCGGTCGCGAGCCTGCCGCCCGACGTGGACGCGCAGACCGCGCTGTACCGCAGCCTGCTCGCCCGGCGGCGCATGCTGGTGGTGCTGGACAACGCCCGCGACGCCGAGCAGGTGCGGCCGCTGCTGCCCGGGGCGCCAGGCAGCCTGGTGCTGGTGACCAGCCGCGCCCAGCTCACCAGCCTGGTCGCCGTCGAAGGCGCCCATCCGCTCGCCGTGGACCCGCCGGACGCCGCCGAGGCGCGGCGGCTGCTCGCGCGCCGCCTGGGCCCCGAACGCGCCGCCGCAGAACCCGAGGCGATGGACGACATCATCACCTGGTGCGCGCGGCTGCCGCTGGCGCTGGCGATCGTGGCCGCGCGGGCCGCCGGGCGTCCGGCCTTCCCGCTGGCCGTGTTCGCCGACGAGCTGCGCGACGAGCGCGGGCGGCTCGACCAGCTCAGCGCCGGTGACGAGGCCGGCGAGGTCCGGGCGGTGCTGTCCTGGTCGTACCGCACGCTGAGCCCCGCCGCGGCGCGCATGTTCCGCCTGCTCGGGCTGAGCGCGGGGGCCGACATCGCCACGGCGGCCGCGGCGAGCCTCGCCGGCCTCACCCCGGGCAAGGCGCGCGACCTGCTGGCCGAACTGGCCCTGGCGGGGCTGGCCGTCGAGCACCGGCCGGGCCGGTTCACCTCGCACGACCTGCTCCGCGCGTACAGCGCCGAACTCGCCCGGCAGGACGACGCTCCCGAGGGGTACGCGGCGACGCGGCGGCTGCTCGACCATTACCTGCACACCGCCCAGGCGGCGGCCATGTCGCTCAACCCGCACCGCGACCCGGTGGTGGTGGCCGAGCCCGGACCGGGGGTGACCCGCGGCGAGGTGCCGGACGCCGAGCGGGCGGCGCGATGGTTCACCGCCGAGCACCAGAACCTGCTCGCGGCCGTGCGGCACGCCTACCGGTCGGGCCTTGACGTCCATGCCTGGCAACTCGCCTGGACCGTGGCGGAGTTCCTGGAGCGCCGCGGGCACTGGACCGACCGCATGGCCGTCCAGGGCGTGGCGCTGGAGGCGACCAGGCGTCTGGGCGACCGGTCCGGCCAGATCCGCGTGCTCCGCGTGCTTGGCACCGCCTGCGCGCAGCTCGGCCGGTTCGGCGAGGCGCGGGCCCACCTCGGGGAGGCGCTGGAGCTGGCCGCGAGCCACGGCGACGACGGCGTCCGTGCCAACGTGCACATCAGCCTGGCGCTGGCCCTGGAGGGGCAGGGCGACTACCGCACGGCGCTGGAGCACGCCTCGCAGGCCCTGCTGCTGTTCCGGTCGGCCGGCCACGTCACCGGGCAGGCCAACGCGCTCAACATGATCTGCTGGTGCCGCACCCGGCTGGGCGACTACGCCGAAGCGCTCGCCGCGGGCGAACAGGGTCTCGTCCTGCAGCGGCAGATCGGTTCGCGGTACGGCCAGGCGGGCACGCTGGACAGCATCGGCTACGCCCGCCACCACCTCGGCCACCACGACCAGGCGGTCGACTGCTTCGAGCAGGCCCTCGCCCTGTTCAGGGAGCTCGGCGCCCGCTCGTTCCAGGCCGCCGCCCTGACCCACCTCGGCGACACGCACGCCGCGGCGGGCGACCCCGGCCGGGCGCGCGAGCGGTGGCGCTCCGCGCTGACGATCCTCGACGAGCTCAACGACGCCGACGCCGCGGCACTGCGCGAACGCATCCGCCACTTCGGCAGCGAGACCGCCTGAGCGGCGCCGGGGGCCTGCCGGGTCCGTTCACATCAGGTTCGCAGGGACGTCCGTACGGTCGCTCGCATGAACAAGTCGTGTGTCACATCACTGGCGGTCGCGGTGGTGGCCCTGTGCGTGGCGTGTGGCGCTCATCTGAGCATGCCGGCAGGCGGATCCGCCACGCCCGCCGCGACCGGCGCCGGTCGGACGGGCGCGGCGGGCGCGGCGGCTATGGTCGGAACCTACGCGCTGGACACGGGAGGTTCGTTCGACGTGAGCGCGACCGGCGGGCGGCTCGTGATCTCGGCGAGGGGCGCGGACGCCGTCGCGGCGCTGTTCCCGCCCCGAGGTGTTCCCGCCGCCGAGCTCCGGGCGAACGAGCGGCGCGTGCTGGCGCTGCTCAACGGGCGTACGGAGCAAGGGCGCGAAGAGCGCGCGAGCATCGAGCGGGCGTTCGGGCCGATCAGCGGTCTCACGCTCGGCGGAACGGCCGCCATCGGCGGTGACGTGCGCACTTATGTCGCCGTCACCGCGAGGGACAAGGTGCTGACCGGCTGGTACTCGGTGAACGAGGAGGGCGGCGTCCGGGCGGCGGAGTTCCCCGCCGGGCCACCGGCGCTGACGCTGGCCCCGTCCGGCGACGGTCGCCACCACCCGGACGATCCCACCGGCGCCGCCCCGCGGGTGACCGTGGGGGTCGAGGCGGGTCGCCTCACCGTCTCCGGACCGGCAGGGGTCACCAGCGCCCGCCCCACCAGGGCGGCGACCCCGCCGGCGGCCGGGTGACCTGGAGGGACCGGTCATGCGCATCCTGCTGCTGGAAGACGACTCCGACCTCGCGGAGGTCGTCGCTCTCGGCCTGCGCAACGAGTCGTACGCCGTCGACGTCGTCGGCACCTGCGTCGGCGCCGAGGAGGCGCTCGGGACGACGGAGTACGACGTCGCCTGCCTGGACCTCGGCCTGCCCGACGGCGACGGCCTGACCCTGGTCCGCCGCCTGGCGGGAGACCCGGGCCTGCACCGGCCCGGACGCCTGCTCATCCTCACCGCGCGCGACGCCGTCGCCGACCGGGTCGCCGGGCTCGACGCCGGGGCCGACGACTACCTCGTCAAGCCGTTCCACTTCGCCGAGCTGGTCGCCCGGCTCCGCGCTCTGGCGCGCCGTGGCGACCAGCACGGCTCGACGCTGCGCGTGGGCGAGCTGGCCCTGGACCTCACCGCGCACCGCGCGTGGCGGTCCGGAGCCGAGCTGCGCCTGACCGCCCGGGAGTTCTCCTTGCTGCGGTACTTCATGCGCCACCCCGGCCAGGTGCTGTCGGCGGAGGACCTGCTGGAGCATGTGTGGGACGCCAACGCCGACCCGTTCACCTCCTCGGTCCGGGTGATCCTCAGCCGGCTGCGCAGGAAGCTGGGCGAGCCGCCGCCCATCGTGACGATCACCGGCGCCGGCTACCGGCTGACGGATCCGGCATGACCCGCGCGCGCGGATCGCCGCGCCCACCGGCTGACGGACCCCGCGTGACCCGCGCGCGCGGATCGCTGCGGGTGCGGCTGGCGGCCCTGGGATTCCTGGCGATCTACGTGCCGGTGCTGCTGCTGTTCGGCGTGATCCTGCTGACCGACGACGAGACGGCCGCCCACGCGGTCAACGGCGTCGAGACGATCAGGAACACCTCCGTCCACCACTCCGCCTGGGTCACCTGGACGATCGTCACTCTCGGCCCGGCCGCCGCCGGCCTGGCCTGGTGGTGGGCGGGACGGGCGGTGCGTCCCATCGCGCGCGTGCGCGAGGTCGCCGAGGACATCGAAGGCACCGAGGGCACCGACCTCGGCCTGCGCATCGGGCTGGACCACGGCCCGGCCGAGGTCGTGGCGCTCGCGGCGAGTTTCGACGCGATGCTCGACCGGCTGCAGCTCGCCGCCGAGACGCAACGGCGGCTCGTCGAGGAGACCAGCCACGAACTGCGCACGCCGCTGTCGGTGCTGATGACCAGCACCGAGGTCCTCCTGGCCCACCCGGCCCCCACCGTCGAGGTGTACCGGCAGGGCCTCGAACGGTCCAGGAAGGCGATCGCCCGGCTGGAGACGACGATCGGCGAGCTCCTGGTCGAGGCCCGCGGAAGGGCACGGGTCATCGAACGGCGCCCCGCCGACCTGACGGCCATCGTCCGGGACGTCCTGGACGAGGCGCGGGTGCCGGCGGCGGCGAAGGGCATCTCCCTGGAGCTGACCGGCCCGCCGTCCGCCGCGTGCTCGGTCGACGGACCCACCGTGCGACGGGCGGTCGCGAACCTGGTGGACAACGCGGTCAGATACGCCCCCGCCGGCTCGGCCGTCGAAGTGGACGTCGCGCTCACCGGGCCGATGGCCGTGGTCACCGTCACCGACCACGGTCCGGGCATCCCCGCCGACCAGCGAGAGCGCGTCTTCGAACGCTTCTGGCGCGGCCGCGGCGACCTTCCCGGCACCGGCCTCGGCCTTCCCATCGCCCTCCAGATCGCCCAAGCCCACGGCGGCGCCCTCACCGTCCGCTCCCCCACCCCTTCGGGCGACGGCAGCGCCTTCCGCCTGACCCTCCACCGCTGAACCCGGCCGGATCTCCAGGCGCCGTTCCCCCGCGACGGTGCGGAGGGTCCGGCGGCCTTCCGCCGAGGCGGCGCGAGACTCCGTCCGCCGCTCCCCGCACCGCCTCAGAGGGCGGCGGCTTCGTCGCCGCCCCGGTAGGTGTGCAGGTCGGTGAGGAACTTCTCCCGCAGGGGCGGGATGCGGCTGCTGAGGAAGAAGTACGTGCGGGTCAGGGCGAGGACGGCGCGGCCGATCACGGGTCTGTGGAGGGGGTCGTGGCCGCTGGTGCCGTTCTGGGCCAGCGAGTCGGCCACCCGGGCGAAGCCGTAGGGGATCATCTCGGCCTCGTAGGCGCGGAGGGCGTCCAGCAGGGGTTTGGCGGCGTTGTGCGCGGCGGTCAGTTCCCGGCACAGCAGGGAGGCGTCGCGCAGGGCGGTGTTGGCGCCGACGCCGTGGCCGGGGGTCATGGTGTGGATCGCGTCGCCGAGCAGGGTCACCGTGGTGGTCTCCCATGGCTCGACGGGAACCGAGGTGCGGATCTTGATCGGGAAGCAGCTCCCGGGGTCCGCCAGGGCGAACAGCCTGCGCATGTCCGGATGCCAGCCGGTGGTCATGCCGAGGGTCAGCCGCATCAGCTCCTCGCCGCGCATCTCCATGACGTTCCCGGGGAACCGGCCGGCCGCGGCGGAGAAGCCCCAGTTGATGTAGTCACGGGTGTTGTCGTACAGCAGGCCGGGCCGGCGCTCGATGAGATCGGCGTCGTTCCCGCCGACGCCGGTCCCGGCGGCGTCGTGCCGGTCGAACTCCATGACGTGCCAGACGCAGAACCTGCCCTTGGGGGCGAAGACCAGGGAGATGCCGTGGAACGCCTCGCGTGGCAGCAGGGCCCGGGTCTCCTCGGTGACGGGGACCTTGGCCGAGATCGCGATGACTCCGGCGTCCTTCACCTCGGCGTGCGGGAGGTACTGCCGGCGGACCCGGGAGTTGGTGCCGTCCGCGGCGACGAGCACGTCACCGGTGGCGGAGGTGCCGTCGGCGAAATGGGCGGTGACCGTGCCGTCGGCGTGCCGTTCGTAGTGGGTGAAGGTCCTGCCGAACCGGACGACGTCCTCCATGCCGGTGAGGAGCACCTGGCGGAGGGTCATCCGGGACACCGACCGCTCGCTGTTCACCGGGTCGGTGTCCTCGCGAAGCGGGAAGGACGCGGTCCGCTTCAGGCGCTCGGTGAACACGTTGAAGTACCTGGGCGGCCGCGCGCAGGTGGCGGTGAAGGCGTCGAACAGCTCGGGCGGCAGGCATTCCTTCAGCGCGCGGTTGCCGGTGGGGTCGATGCCGACTCGGTAGCCGTGCAGGCCGTCGGCGCGCGTGCGGTCGCGCTCGTACACCTCCACCGGGACGCCGGCGCGTTTCAGGCCGTGGGCGAGGCACATTCCGCCCGTACCGGCCCCAATAATGATCACCTTCATGAGACGCTCTCCTCCGGCAACGAACAGGCAGGCAGTGTTCCTTGGACGTCGACTATCTTGATGTTCAAGGGGAATATTAGCTTGATAGTCGAGGTACTTGAATGTCAAGGGAAAATCCGGACCGTCTGAGAGAGCGGCTCGGCGTGGAGTCGCAGGCGCACCAGTCGGCCGTCGACGCGCTGGACGACGCGGCGGCCGCCTGCCTGGGCGTCAACCGCACCGACCTGCGCTGCCTGGAGTACCTGATGCAGCGGGAGACGGCGGCGCCCAGCGAGCTGGGCTCGGCGCTCGGGCTCACCACGGGCAGCGTCACCGCGATGCTCGACCGGCTGGAGAGGCTCGGCTACCTGACCCGCTCCCCCGATCCCACCGACCGCCGCAAGGTCGTCGTACGGGTGACACCGGACGCGACGCGCCGAGGCCGCGACATCTACGGGCCGATCGCCGAGGAGGGCGCCCGGTCCATCGCGGCCTCCTACACCGCCGACGAGCTGGAGCTGATCATCGGCTTCCTCACCGGCTCGCGGGAGCTGTACGAACGGCACCTGGACCGCGTCCGCGGCATGCCCCAGGCCGGGCGGCGCGTCCGCTGACCCGGCGCCGGCGGCGGGCCGGCGGCGCACGGTGCGGCTCGCGCCTGGCCGGGGAGGCGGGGCGTACTAGTCTTTTGGGCAGATGACCGCTCACCGATCCCCATCGGCCGGGCCACCGGTACGGACGCCGGCGCGACGGTGCGAGTCCCGGGCACACGGACCGGGCGGGCGGCGATCTTCCAAGGAGCACTCATGGCCTCGCCCGTCGTCCACTCGCTGCGCGAGCAGATCCGCGAGTACATCGTGGAGGGCATCGTCAGTGGACGCTGGAAGCCCGGCGAGCGCATCGTCGAACGGCGGGTCGCCGTCGAGCTCGAGGTCAGCCAGACCCCCGTCCGGGAGGCGCTGCGGGAGCTGGAGGGGCTGCGGCTGATCGAGTCAGCGCCGAACAAGGGGGTCCGGGTGCGCGACCTCACCGTGGCGGACCTGGAGGAGATCTATCCGGTGCGGGCGGGGCTGGAGCAGATCGCCGCCGAGCTGGCCGCGCCCCGGCTGGGCGAGGATGTCTCGGTCCTCGAGCCGCAGGTGGCCGCGCTGTACGAGGCCGACCGCGGACGCGACGCGGAGGCCCAGGTGCGCCACACGGTCGCCTTCCACCGGGAGCTGGTGCGGGCGTCGGGGAACGCCGTCCTGCTGCACACCTGGGAGTCGCTCGGCATCGAGGTGTGGACCGCGCTCTCCATCCGCTGGCTGGGCACCCACCAGCAGTCCTACGCGGAGGAGCACGAGGCGGTCGTCGCGGCCTTCCGGCGGCGCGATCCGGGGGTGGGCCGGCTGGTCAAGGAGCACGTCCTGGCCTGCGCACCGCGCCGCCCCTCCCCTGGGGACTGAGGCCCGTCCCCGATGGCGGCGGCCGCCGGCACGGCCGAAGCCGTGACACCGGATCTGGACGCCGAACCGTGACACCGAACGCAGACGCCGCATCATGACACCAGACCTAGACACCAGACCTAGACACCGAGCTGTGACACCGAACCCAGACGCCGCACCATGACGCCGGGACCCCGCGCCAGGCGGCGTTGGTAAATATCGCTTTCCTTTCGTTTAGCGAAAAATGGACCCCCTGTTTTGATCGATCATCGATCAGTCGTACAGTGGTCCGCGAGCTCACCTGCTCCTCCGCCCTGTCCGGCCGGCAGGGCCCTTTCTCACCGTCTCGTCCTCCACCGAGGTGCGGGCCACTTGGAAGGCGACCCCCATGAGCGATCCCCTGCGTGACCAGCGGAGCCCTCTCGACCAGCTCCCCGACCGCGACGCGGAGGAGACCGCCGAGTGGGCGGCCTCACTGGACGCCGTCACCGAGGCCGCCGGGCCCAGCCGCGCCGCCTACCTCCTGCGCCGCACGCTCGAGCACGGCGAGCGGGCCGGTCTGGCGCTGCCACATCTGCTGGAGACCGACTACCTCAACACGATCCCCACGGCGGCCGAGCCGGAGTTCCCCGGCGACGAAGCCATGGAACGGCGGATCACCGCCTGGAACCGCTGGAACGCGGCCGCCATGGTGACCCGGGGCAGCCGCCTGGGCCTCGGCGGCCACATCGCCACCTTCGCCTCCGCCGCGTGGCTCTACGAGACCGGCTTCCAGCACTTCTTCCGCGGCAAGGAGGCCGACGGCTCGGGCGACCAGCTCTTCATTCAGGGCCACGCCTCCCCCGGCATCTACGCCCGGGCCTTCCTCGACGGACGGCTCACCGAGGAGCACCTCGACCGCTTCCGGCGGGAGACGGGCGGCGACGGCCTGCCCTCCTACCCGCATCCCCGCCGGCTGCCGTGGCTGTGGGAGTTCCCGACCGTTTCGATGGGCCTGGGTTCGCTGGCGGCGATCTACCAGGCGCGGTTCAACCGCTATCTGCAGCACCGCGGCATCAAGGACACCTCCGGCTCGCACGTGTGGGCGTTCCTCGGCGACGGCGAGATGGACGAGCCCGAGTCGACCGCGGCGCTCGCCCTGGCCGGGCGCGAAGGGCTCGACAACCTCACCTTCGTGATCAACTGCAACCTGCAGCGGCTGGACGGGCCGGTACGCGCCAACTTCAAGATCGTCCAGGAGCTGGAGGCCCAGTTCCGCGCGGCGGGCTGGAACGTGGTCAAGTCCCTCTGGGGCTCGGCCTGGGACGAGCTGTTCGCGCTCGACACCACCGGCGCGCTCGTACGCCGGCTGCGCGAGGTGCCCGACGGCCAGTTCCAGACGTACGCGACCCGTGAGCCCGCCTACATCCGCGAGCACTTCTTCGGCGCCGAGCCCGCCCTGGCCGAGATGGCGAAGGTGCTGACCGACGCGAAGATCGCCGAGTGCTTCCGCACCTCCCGGGCGGGCCACGAACCGCGCAAGGTGTATGCGGCCTACCGCGCCGCGGTCGAGCACCGCGGCGCGCCCACCGTGATCCTCGCCCAGACGGTCAAGGGCTACACCCTGGGCGCCGGATTCGAGTCGCGCAACGCCAACCACCAGATGAAGAAGCTGACCGGCAAGCAGTTCCGCGAGATGCGCGATCTGCTCGAACTGCCCATCCCCGACAGCAAGCTGGACGAGGAGCTGGTCCCCTACGTCCACCCGGGCGCCGACTCTCCGGAGGTGCGTTACCTCCAGGAGCGCCGGGCCGCTCTGGGCGGCCCCGCCCCGGCCCGCAGGGTCCACGCGGTGGCGTTGCCCGAGCCGGCGGCCAAGCCGTTCGAGGCCCTCGCCAAGGGGTCGGGCAGCCAGGAGATCGCGACGACGATGGCGTTCGTCCGCCTGGTCAAGGACCTCATGCGCGAGAAGGAGACCGGCAGGCGCTGGGTGCCGATCGTCCCGGACGAGGCGCGCACCTTCGGCATGGAGTCGCTGTTCCCGAGCGCCGGCATCTACTCCCCGCTCGGCCAGACCTACGACCCGGTCGACCGCGACATGCTCATGTACTACAAGGAGGCCGCGGACGGCCAGATCCTCAACGAGGGGATCACCGAGGCCGGCTCGATGGCGGACTTCACGGCGGCCTCCACCTCCTACGCCACCCACGGCGAGCCGATGATCCCGTTCTACATCTTCTACTCGATGTTCGGCTGGCAGCGCACGGCCGACCAGATGTGGGCGATGGCCGACCAGCTCGGCCGCGGTTTCCTCATCGGCGCGACGGCCGGCCGCACGACCATGACCGGCGAGGGCCTGCAGCACGCCGACGGCCACTCCCACCTGATCGCCTCCACCAACCCGGCGGCGCTGGCCTACGACCCGGCCTTCGCCTACGAGGTGGCGGTGATCGTCCGCGACGGCCTGCGCCGCATGTACGGGCCGGACGCGGAGGACGTGTTCTACTACCTGACGGTCTACAACGAGCCGAAGGTCCAGCCCGCCATGCCCGAGGGGGTGGAGGAGGGCATCCTCAAGGGGCTCTACCGCTTCCAGCAGGCGCCGAGCCTGGCCGAGGACGCCCCGCGCCTGCAGCTTCTCGCCTCCGGGACCGCCATCCACTGGATCCTCCAGGCCCAGCGGCTCCTCGCCGACGACTGGGGCGTGGCCGCCGACGTGTGGTCGGCCACCTCCTGGAGCGAACTGCGCCGCGACGCCCTGGCCTGCGACGAGGCGCAGCTCAGGGGCGAGGATCACCTTCCGTACGTCACCCGCGCGTTGGACGGCGCGCCCGGGCCGGTGCTGGCCGTCAGCGACTGGATGCGGGCCGTCCCCGACCAGATCAGCCAGTGGGTGCGGCAGGACTGGCACTCGCTCGGCACCGACGGCTTCGGCCTGTCCGACACCCGCGAAGCGGCCCGCCGTCACTTCGGGGTCGACCCTGAGTCGATCGTGGTCGCGGCGCTCGCGGCGCTGACCCGGCGCGGCGAGGTCAAGCCGGAGACCGTCCAGGAGGCCCGCGCCCGCTACGGGCTGTGACGCAGGGCGGGTCGCGCCGGTCGGCGCGACCGTTCCGCCGGCCGGGGCAGGCCGGCGGGACGGTCGCGGAGGCAGGGCGGATCAGCTCGTCACCAGGTCGAAGGACTCCCAGGCGCCGACGGCGTCGCGGTTGGCGATGAGGGGGGCGGCTCCGCCGTTGTCGGCGCAGACGTACCTGCCGTTGGCCTGGGCGCGCAGGCTGATGGTGCCGTCGGAGTTGGCGACCTGCTGGAAGGTCTCCCACGGGCCGATGGCGTCCCGGTCGGCGACGAGAGGGTCGGCGCCGCCGTTCTCGGCGGTGACGTACCGGTTGTTCGACCGGGCGCGCAGGGCGATGCCGCCGTTGCCGAGGTCCACGCGCTCGAACTGC
The DNA here is from genome assembly GCF_040607475.1 of Sphaerisporangium sp. NPDC005288. NCBI lineage: Bacteria > Bacillati > Actinomycetota > Actinomycetes > Streptosporangiales > Streptosporangiaceae > Sphaerisporangium > Sphaerisporangium sp. NPDC005288. The sequence continues at coordinate 63,339 of NZ_JBEXGT010000001.1, forward strand.
TCGCCGGTGCCGGCGCTGGAGGCGCCCGCGATCAGCGGGGAGCCGTCCACGGCCGTCACGAACCTGCCGTTCGCGCGGGCGCGCAGGCTCACCGAGGGCGTCCCGGTGGCCTGGGTGCGGACGCGCAGGGCGTCGACCATGCCGACGGAGGTCGCCTTGTTGACGATCTTGATGGTGTGCTGCCCGTTGGACAGGCCGGTCTTGCTGTAGACGACCTGCTGCGCCTGGCGGGCGCCCGCGGCGTACAGGGTGACGTTGGCCTGGAAGACGTTGTCGAGGTACACGTCCACGTTGCCCATGTCGCCGTTGCGCTCGGACAGGTAGTCGATGCCCGTGCCGGTGAAGGTGTACTGGGCGGTGGCGCCGACCGTGGTCGTGTGGTGGGTGTCGTCGTTGTAGTCGCCGTAGCCGCGGCCGGTGGTCTGGTACCAGTTCGCGTCATAGGTCAGCTCGGTGTCGTTGACCAGGCCGCCGCTCTGGCCGGGGACGCCGAGACCGAGGGTGGAGGCGGTGTTGCGCAGGGTCTTGACGCCCTGGTTGGCGGCGCCGGTGAGGCGGGCGGAGGTGTAGGAGCCGAGCGGCTTGGCGGTGCGCTCGACCACGTACACCGCGCCGGACGCGGTGGCGAAGGTGATCTCGGCGGCCGAGCTCGTCGTGATGACCGCGTTGTCGGAGGTCCGGCGGACGCGCACCTGCTGGCCGCTCCACGGGTTGACCACGGTGGCCTGCTTGCCGTAGAGGCTCTTCAGCCCGACGTACTTGGTCTCGCCGCCCTCGCGTTCCGAGCTGACCAGGAAGCCGTCCTTGGCGAGCAGCGTGAACTTCCCGACGAAGGAGGAATCGCCCGGGACGGCCGGGAAGACGCGCACCTTGCCGTTGTAGCTCTGCAGCAGGGACTCGTTGAGCGCGGTGAGGTGGACGCCGAGGTACTCGAAGACGCCGTTGGTGTTGGCGGTCATGCCGTTGGGGTAGTTCTGGTACTTCTGCAGCATGGTCTTCATGCCGTTGTAGGCCTGGTCGCCGAGGCCCAGCCGGGCCGCCTGCACCGCGTCGTTGGACCAGACGTTGCCGTAGGGGAAGGGCCGCTGGTTCCAGGTGTTCACGGCGGTCTGGTAGTCGGGGTAGCCGATGCCGGTGAGGTCGTAGGGCCAGATCAGCTCGGCCGAGACGTTCTCGTTGTTGCGGGTCTGGGAGATCGGCGGCTGGTGCGGCTGGTAGGCGCCGTTGGAGACGACGTAGGGGGTCAGGTGGTCCACGACGTTCTGCCACCCGGCGCGCAGCCCGCCGTCCACGCCGAGCTGCTGGCTCACCTGGATGGTGAGCGGGAAGATACTGCGCACGGCGGCCAGGTCGGTGATGGCGTTGCGGACGTTCCAGTACGTCTCGTGCGAGTTGGAGTTGGCCATGTAGTACGTGCCCGTGCCGCTGTCGTAGGACAGCATGGCCGAGTAGAACTTCGCGGTCTCGCGCATGAACGGGTAGGCCACGTCGCGCAGGTAGCCGGCGTCGTTGGTGTACCGGTACCGCGTGTACATGCTGTAGGCGGCCTCGTACCCGGTGGACAGGATGTTCTTGGTGTAGTCGCTGCCGACCGTGCCGCGCGCGTTGCCGTCCCAGCCCATGGTCTCGGGCACCCACAGGCCGTCCACGCCGTACCGCGTCTGCGTGTAGGACTTCAGCGCGTTGTAGTTACGGCTGTAGAGGTTGTTGTGCCGGTCGACCAGCTCGGGGTGGTTGGCGGCCAGGAAGGACAGGTAGACGTCGCGCTGGTTCCAGTACCAGTAGGCGTTGCTCCACTTGGTGTTGTCCTGCGTGGCGCGGAAGACGCCGTTGATGAAGTGGGCCGGGTAGTTCCCGTAGCCGGCGGCGGCGATCATGTAGGTGGACAGGTAGTAGAGGTTCTCCAGGTAGTCGGCGTCGCCGGACAGGCCCGAGTACTGGACGAACGACCTGGCCCAGAACGCGTGCCACCAGTTGCGGTAGTTGTTCAGCGTGGTGGAGTACCCGGTCGACTTGACCGACGAGAGCTGGCTTCTGGCCTGGGCGACCGAGTCGCGGTTCGGCGCGTTGATCCGGCTGGCCGCGGTGAACCAGATCGTGTAGCTCGAGGACGGCGTGATGGTCAGCCGCACCGTCCGGGAGTCGACCACCTGGGTCGCGTACCCGGCGCCCTCGACCGTGGCGGCCAGCGTGTAGCCGAAGCCGTTGGGGTCGGCCTGCCCCCGGCTCAGGCCCGCGCCGGCGGCGTCGGCGAAGGTCGAGACGGTCTTCCAGGTGGTCAGGTCCGGGACGTCCGCGCTGTTGGTCACAGTCGCCGGGTCCCACATGCTCAGCGTGAGGGCGATGCCGGAGACGCCGCCGCGTGTGTCGTCCACGTGGATGCCCATCACCTCGGAGTTCGGCGACCCGAGGACGGTGACGGTGCGGTTGGCGTCGTACTTGGTGACGAGCGTGCCGTCGTACAGCGAGAGCCGCTGCTGGAAGGTGGTGTAGCCCGACTCCATGCTCGGGGTGGTCGCCAGGTTCACCAGCCCGGCCGCGTACGCGGACTGCTCGGACAGGTCCACGCCCGAGGTCTGCATGGTGAGGCCGTTCTGGCTCCAGGCCATGGCGCCGGTTCTGCCGTTCCCCACGGTCAGGCCGTACAGGGGGTTGGTGTTGGGCCGGTTGTAGACGACGTCGTGCTTGGCGAGGTAGCTCGCGTAGTCGACGTTCAGCGCCCCGGCCGTCTGGTCGAAGGCGGCGTCGGTCGTCGAGGCCGCCGCCGGCGCGGCCGGCGTCCCGGCGAGCAGGCCCGCGGCGAGCGCGAGCAGCGGCAGCGAACGTAGGAACCTCATCACCATGATCACCCTTTCTCGGTGTTCTCCTGGTGGTGGTCGCCGCCCCTCGTTTCCTCGGGTGGACGCATCGCGGCATGGTCGATCGTCACGCGGCCGGGCTCCGGCCGGTGATGGGGTGGTGGTGCGCGGTCAGGGGGAAGGATCGCGAGGTCGCCGGTGGGAGAGGCCCGGACGTGCACGCCGGTGATCGGCGACCGGCGGTGCACGCCGCGGGCCTGTTCCACAGCGCGGCCCTGTGGAGGGGGTTTCCATGCGCCGCCTCGGCACCAGGCGGTGCACAGCCCCTCCCTCAGAACCGTTAGGCGCAGTTAACATCGGATGAATTTCCCCGTCAATAGGGTCTCGCGAGATTCGTGCATGCACATCCCGGACATGCCATCCCATGCCACCACGCTTCTTGGGCGTTATAGGGCTATACATCCAAATAAGTAGGCGAACGTCCGGATTAAAAGAGATCCGATGTGTCCTGGCTCGACTTTCGCCCGCCCCGTCGCGTCACCAGGCCGGTCCGTCGGCCGGTCCATCGGCCGGTACACGGTTGATACACGGCTGAGCGGCGGTGAAGGCCGTGCTCCGACGGGCCGGACATGTCGCTCGCCCAAAGTGGTCCGAGCGCGCCGGAAGCGGCGCCCCGACACCCCGAAGGCGGTCCTTTGTCCTCCAGCATCAACCCCCGGCTCACCAGACGGCTCACCAGGCTGACCAGGCTGACCGCCGCGTCGGCACTGACGCTGGCGATGTCCACCGCGCTCTCCCCCGCCTGGGCGGCGGGCCCGGGCCGCGAGGCGCCGAAGCCCGGAGCGCACACCGCCGGCGACCCGCTCTTCACGTACCTGGGGAACGGCGGGTACGACGTCGAGTCCTACGACATCCGGTACGACTACCGGCCCGGCACCCTGAAGATGGACTCCTCCGTCCGCATCACCGCCACGGCGAAGCAGGCCCTGTCCGGCTTCAGCCTGGACTCGGCGGTGGAGCACGTCGGCTCGGTCTCCGTGCAGGGCGAACCGGCCGCCTTCAGAGTCTCCGGCGAGAAGCTGCTGGTCACTCCCAGGCACGCGCTGCGCGAGGGACGGCGCTTCCGCGTCGAGGTCTCCTACCGCGTCGACCGGGGCCAGAACCCGCCGTCGCCGTCCTATCCTCCCGGCACGCACATCATCGACCACTGGATCAACAAGCCCGACGGGTTCGCGCTCATGGGCCAGCCGGACCGCGCCCACATGTTCTTCCCGTGCGACGACCGGCCGAGCGACAAGGCCCGGGTCACCTTCCGCATCACCACGCCGAAGGACCTGCAGGCCGTCGCCATCGGAACCCTCCGATCACGTGTCACGACCGGGGACCGCACCACCTCCACCTACGCCGGCCGCGACCTGGTCCCGACCCACGTCGTGCAGGCGGCCGTCGGGCATTTCACGATGACGACGGCGCGCGGCCCGCACGGGCTGCCGATCCGCAGCTACATCGCGACCGATCGGTACAAGGCGGCCAAGCCACGGGTGGACGACATCCCCGGCCAGGTCGCGTGGATGGAGAAGCGGCTCGGCCGCAGGTTCCCCTACACGGCCTACGGGGTGCTCGGGGTGCCGGGGGACTACGACGGGGTCGCCCTGGAGTCGGCGACGCTGTCGACCTTCAGCGTCGAAGGGCTGACGCGCCCGGCTCCCGACATCGCCCCGACGATGATCCACGAGCTGGCCCACCAGTACTTCGGCGACGCCGTCTCGGTGCGGAACTGGAACGACATGTGGATCAGCGAAGGCCACGCCGACTACTACCAGTTGCTCTATTCGGTGGACAAGGGATACCACCGGCTCGACGACATCCTCAAGCAGCGGTATGAGTTCGAGTTCGGCAAGCGAGTGGAATCCGGCCCTCCGGCCCGGCTGAAGACGGCGGCGGACGTGCTGACCGGCGGGAACAACGGAGGGCTGCTGATGCTCGCGGGGCTGCGCCAGCAGGTCGGCGACGCCGTCTTCACGCGCATCGAGCGCGCGTTCTTCGACCGGTACCGCGGCACGTCGGCGACCACCCGGGACTACATCGACATGGCCAACAAGATCAGTGGGCGCGACCTCACCGCCTACATCGAGGGGTGGCTCTACAGCGACAAGGTGCCGCCCATGCCGGGGCATCCGGACTGGACGGCGCCGCAGGCCGAGAAGACCTCCTGACACCTCCCGAGACCTCCTGACACCTTCTGAGCCGCACCGCCGCCCGGGACCGCGCACGCCGGCCGCCGGTGCGGCCGGTTCACTTGCGGCCGAGCGCGCAGAACTCGTCCATCTCAGGGAGGCCGTGGAGGGAGATCAGATCCGGGCGCCACCGGGGGCAGGAGACGATGCCCGGGTCCAGCAGCGTGAGGCCGTCGAAGAAGCCCGCCATCTGGCCGGGGGTGCGCAGGTGATAGGGGGCCGGCGCCACCGCGTTCCACTGGCGGACGGCCTCGATCACCCGGTCGCCGGTGACGGCGCTCGTGCTGTGGGTGATGGCCAGGTGGCTGCCCTCGGGCACGGCGTCCAGCAGGCGGGTGACGATCGACCTGGCCTCGGCGTCGTCGCCGACGAACGGCAGCACGCCCAGCATGATCACGCCGACCGGCCGGGTGAGGTCCAGCGTCGCGGCCGCGGCCCGCAGGATCGCCTCCGGGTCGCGCGCGTCGGCGTGGACGTAGCCGGTCATGCCCTCGGGAGTGCTGGTCAGCAGTTCCTGGGCGTGCGCCAGCACCAGCGGGTCGTTGTCGACGTAGACGACCCGGCATTCGGGCGCCACCCGCTGGGCCACCTCGTGGGTGTTGTCGACGGTCGGCAGGCCGGCGCCCACGTCGAGGAACTGGCGGATGCCCGCCTCGGCGACCAGGTAGCGGACGGCCCGTTCGAGGAACGCCCGGGAGTGGCGGGCGATGTCCACGATCTCGGGCAGCACCCGCATGGTCTGCTCGCCGGCCGCGCGGTCGACCGGGTAGTTGTCCTCGCCGCCCAGCCAGAAGTTCCAGATGCGCGCCGCGTGCGGCACCGAGGTGTCGACCCCGGCCGGCACCGCGTCGAGACCGGGCCGCGTTCCGTCCGAGGTGTGCGCACCGGCCGACGCCGCGTCGGCGGCCGCGGCGGCCCCGGGCCGCTCCGCCGGCCCGCCGGGGGACACGGCGACCTCGTCCAGCGCGGTGTCGCGAGAAGGGGGCCGGGGCCGGTCGAGGGGCGTCGCGTGGTCTGTCACCGGGCACTCTCCTGCACTGCGGCTACGCGACGTCCGCCGGCGCGTACCCGAGATCATCGCACCCGGCCCCGCCCGCCGGTAGGGCGATGACGGCCCGGCGGCCCCGCGCACCGGATCATTCGCGGCGCACGACGCGGTGGCCGGTGGCCTCGTGCCACATCTCGATCACCAGATGCCGCCCGTCGGCGTCGACGCGGGTGAAGACGACTTCGGCGACCTCGACGCGGAACAGGTGGAAGTCGTGCCCGGGCGGCGCGCCGTACGCCTCGCGGACCCGTTCGTCGGTGATCTCGACGGCCCTCCCGGCGAGCTTGGCCTCACCGCTCCAGCGCCCCGGGTCGGCCTCGTCGGGATCGCTGGTAGGGCTGTGGATCGCCACGCGGGGGTCTCTGCGCAGGTCGAGGGCCTTGACGGCGCCGAGCATGGAGCCGAGCCACACCTGGCCCTGCTTGAACTCGACCTCGATGCCGCTGATGCGCGGCGAGCCGTCCTTGCGGAGGGTGGCCATCGTCTTGTGCTTGCCCTTGCCCATGACCTCGGTCACGCGGGCGGCCAGTTCGGGGACGGCCTTCTCGATCTCCTGCCATGAAGCCATGCCTCCCATCGTGCCGAACGGCCCCGACAGTTCCCTCTTCTGGCGTTTCCCGCCCAGGCATCACTCTCCGGAGTGAACATGTAGGCCGTGCGTGACATCCGGCGCGGCGGTGCTCGCGTCCAACAGGAACGGGGGACCTGGCCGTACCTTTCACCATTGACCGACCGAAGGGCAGACAGTGGGGTCCACGACACGGCTGTACCAGGCTGTACTGCGAGACGGCGCGAGGCCCATCTGGGTCCGGCTGCATCGCACCTTTTCGCGGTGGGGAGAGGAGAAGGGCTTCCCGGCCGCCGACGCCGCGCGGCAGCGGACGCGGCACGAGGTGGGCGGGGCGCGGCTGACCATGGAGCGTCGTGACGAGTGCGGCCGGTATGTCCTTGAGGAGCCGTGCGACGGCGGCGCGCTGCGCACCGAAGCGGTCTTCCTGGACGGGACCGACCGGGTGCCGGGCTGGGTCGTGGTGACCGTGGAGCGATCCGGCGGCGGGCATTCGGGGACGGCGCACGCGCCGGGGTTCCTCCCTGCCTACCTGCGCACCCATCGCATCACCGACGGCGCGGTCCACCTGGAGGACGCGCCGGTCGTCCTGGCCGAGCAGGAAGTGTCGCACTTCGTCCATATGCTCACCGAGCCGCGCCGTCGCGTGCCCATCGCCGTGGTGACCCCCGACCCGGGCAGCGCCGGGCGCGCGGAGTGGCTGGCGGCCGCGGTCGCCGGCGCCGGGGTGGTGGTACGGCTGGCCGACAAACCCACCGAAGACCTGTTCAACCAGGCGATCGGCCGGGATCTCGGGGTGTACGGCGGGGCGATCCGCACCTACGCCGCGCCGTTCGATCCGGCCACCGAGCGCCACAGCTACCGTCATCCGCCGATGCGCCCGGCCAAGCTGCGCGAGGAGGGGGAGGCGGCGCTCGGCAAGATCGTCGAGGGCATGATCGGCCGGTCCGCGGGCGCCGACCTGCCCGAGGAGGTACGGCGTGCCCTGCCGGTGGTCCACCGGGTGCTGGTGGGTCGCTCGCCGTCCGGGGACCTCGCGGGCGCGCTGGACCCCCGCCTGGCGCCCTCCGGGCCGGCGCGCGAGGCACTGCGACGCCGGCTGATGTCGCCGCCCGCGCGTCCCGGCCCGGCGGGCGCGCCCTTCCCGCCGAGTCCCGGCTCAGCGGCGACGCCCCTCCCCCGTCCCGGCGCCGCGCCCATCCCCGGCGCCGTGCCCGTCCCTGGCGTCGCGCCCACTCCCGGACCAGGGGACACACCCGTGCCGGGGCCCGGGGCCGTCCCGGCGCCCCGGCGTCCCGTCGTGCCGTTGCCCCCCTCGGCCGCGCCGGGCGCCTCACCCGCCCACGCGGCCGGACAGGCGCCGACGGCAGGACGCGCGGGCGAGGCGACCGGGCCGGACGCGAGCGGGGAACCGGAGGCGGACGCGGGCGGAGAGGCGGCGGCGGGCGGCAGCGGGAAAGCGGCGGCGGACGCGGGCGGGGAGGCAGGGGCGGACCGGCGCGCGGACGAGGGCGCGCGGGCGGGCGAGGGCGTACGGGCGGAGATGAACGCGCCCGGGGAGGCGCCCCCCGGGCTGGCGTACGAGGTGGCGGAGCTGGTGGTCAAGGAGGTGCGCGAGGAACTGGAGACGGCCCTCGGGCTGGCGGCGGGCATGGACACCGGACAGCGGCTCCTGCGCGAGGTGCGCACGCTGGGCCTGCGGCTGGACGCCCTGCGCGACCTGGTCATCGACGACCCGGCCCCGTCGGACGAGCCGGAGGACCCGCGGGTCGCCTACCGGCTGCTGCAGGAGGAGTACGCCGACGCGGTGGACTCGGCGCGCACGCTCGCCGAGCGGGTGCGCTGGCTGGAGGGCGCGCTGGCCGCGCTCGGCCACCCGATGTACGGCGTCGCCGTCCCCGAGGAGGTGTTCCAGCCCGGCAGCCTGGCCGAGGCGCTGGTCGAGGCCAGGTCCCGGCTCACCCACGTGGTGATCGGCGACACCGACTCCCCTGCCGCGCGGCTGGACGTCGTCTACCCGGGGCTGCGCCGCAGCTGGGCCGGCAAGGCGTGGGACGCGCTGCACGCGCTGAACGACTTCGCCCGCGCCCGTTCCAGCGGGGAGTTCGCCGGCGGATTCTACGACTGGTGCGCCGTCGGGGAGCCCGGACGCTACAGGGTGCCGACCGGGATGCTGGTCATGCGCGAGTCCAAGAGCGTCACCAGCCGCGACAAGTTCCGCGACCCGCGGACCTTCCCTGTGCCGACCGAGGTCGACCCGCGCGGCGAGATCCTCATGGAGGCCCACATCAAGCTGCGCGCGGTCGGGTACCCGGCGCCGCGCATGCACTTCCACGACGACTCGGGGGGCGCCACGGGCAAGGTCTACGTCGGCTACCTCGGCGCGCACCTGCCCAACACCCGGACCAACTGACCGCGCGCGCCCGGGTGGCGTCCATCGGCGGACTGCCACCCGGGACCGCTCGCGGTCAGGCCGCGTCGAGGCGGGACAGCTCCTCGGGCGACAGCTTCAGGTCGACCGCGGCGGCCGAGTCGCGGATGGTCTCCGGACGCGAGGACCCGGGGATCGGGATGACGACCGGGGCCTTGGCGAGCATCCACGCGAGGCAGACCTGCTGAGCGCTGGCGCCGTGCTCGCGCCCGATCTCGGCGAAGACGTCGAACCGCGAGCCGAGCTCCCCTGCCCGGGCGATGCCGCCGAGCGGGCTCCACGGCAGGAAGGCGATGTCCATCTCGGCGCACAGTTCAAGCTCGGGATCGCTGGAGCGGAAGGCGGGCGAGAACTGGTTCTGGACGCTCACCAGCCGCCCGCCCAGGATCTCGTTCGCCTGGCGGATCTGGCCGGGGTCGGCGTTGGAGATGCCGGCCATCCGGATCTTCCCGGCGTCCAGCAGGTCGCGGACGGCCCCGACGGAGTCGGCGTAGGGCACGCGCGGGTCGGGCCGGTGGAACTGATAGAGGCCGATGGCCTCCACGCCGAGCCTCTTGAGCGACGCCTCGCAGGCGCTCTTGAGGTAGTCGGGCGAGCCGTTCAGCGTCCAGGAGCCGTCGCCGGGGCGCAGGTGGCCGCCCTTGGTGGCGACCAGCACGTCGGAGGTGTCGCCTCCGTAGCTCGCGAGGGCGCGGGCGATCAGCGCCTCGTTGTGGCCCACGTCGCTGGCGAGCAGGTGGTAGGCGTCGGCCGTGTCGATGAGCGTGACGCCGGCGTCGAGCGCGGCGTGAATGGTCGCGATGGAACGCTGCTCGTCGGGGCGCCCCTCGATGGACATGGGCATGCCGCCCAGACCGATCGCGCCGACCTGGACGTCGCCGATGCGGCGAGTCTGCATGAGAGTTCCTCCTCGGAGATGTCTTGTCCTTCGCAGTCTCCTCTGCCCACGATTAAGCTGTCCAACAGAAGAAACTGATCTCATTGAGCAGCGATGGTGATAGATCATGGAGCTCCGGCAGCTCGAGTACTTCGTGGCCGTCGCCGAGGACTGCCACTTCACCCGGGCCGCCAAGCGGCTGCGCGTCGCCCAGTCGGGCCTGTCCGCCTCGATCCGGTCGCTGGAGCGCGAGCTGGGCGCCCCGCTGTTCCTGCGCAGCACCCGGCAGGTCGAGCTGACCCCGGCGGGCCGGGCGCTGCTGGTGGAGGCCCGGCGGGCGCTCGCGGCGACCGGCGCGGCCGTGGACGCCGTGGCGGCGGTGCAGGGCCTGCTGCGGGGCAGCCTCGCCATCGGCTCGCTGCAGTGCCTGCACGTGGTGCACCTGCCGGCGGTGCTCGCCCGGTTCGTGGCCGCGCATCCCGGCCTGGAGGTCAGCCTGCGGCACGGCGGTTCCGGCGAGCTCGTCGAGCAGGTGCGGACGGGCCGGCTGGACGTGGCGTTCGTCGCCCGCCCGGCCCGGTGCCCCGGCGACGTCGTGGCCACGCCCCTCGCCGGCGAGCCGCTCGTCCTGGCCTGCCCATCGGACCACCCGATGGCCTCCCGCGCGGAGGTCGGCCTGGCCGAACTGGGCGCCGAGCGGTTCGTGGACTTCCCCGCCGACTGGGTCAGCAGGAACCTGGCCGACAGCGTGCTGGCCGGCGCGGGGGTGGAGCGCCGGGTGGCGCTGGAGGTGACCGACGTGCACTCGCTGCTGGACCTGGTGACCTTCGGGCTGGGCGTGGCGCTCGTACCGCGGTCGTTCTCGGCGAAGACCGACCGCGTGCGGTTCGTCCCGCTCGCCGGCGCGGTCCCGCCCTGGGAGATCGTCACCGTCACCGGCGACCCGACCAGCGCCGCCGCCGCGGCCCTGCTCCGCGAGGTCGCCGCAGAGGGCTCCCCCGCCGTTCCCGCCGTCTCCGTCGCCGCCGGCTGACGGGCATGAGGCCGGCCGGGCCGGCGGCGGACGCCGTAGGACCGGCATACCGGCACTTGTACCGGCGATGTAGACTTATTTGCACAATATCCATATAAGACTGGGCCGATGGCCGGAGGAGCCGGTGGGTGAGTTCGCCGACGACACCGTGGCGTCGCTGCGGGCGTCCGGGCTGCGGGCGACGCGGCCCCGCCTCGCCGTGACCGAGGCGCTGCGCTCGATGGGCGGGCACCGCACGGCCGACGACGTGCACGCGCACCTGGCGGGGCGCGGGATCACGCTGCCGCGCACCAGCGTCTACAACTCGCTGGTCACGCTCGCCGAGCTCGGGGTCGTGCTGCGCGCCGACGTCGGGCCGGGCGCGGCGGTGTACGAGGTGGCCGACCGGTGGCACCACCACTTCGTCTGCCGTCGGTGCGGGAAGGTCAGCGACGTCGCCTGTGTCGTGGACGCGAAGCCCTGCCTCACCCCGGGTGACGACATGGGCGAGGTGGACGAGGCACAGGTCATCTTCCGGGGGGTCTGCCGCGCCTGCCTCGGCGGGAGCGCACCGGACTGAGCGCCGCGGCCGGCGCCCCAGAGCCCTGGAAACGAGCGGGTCCTCCTGCGACCAGACCCGCACCAGTGATGATCGGCGCCGCGTGGTCGGACGCGCGGTGACCGGGCAGGAGACGTGGACGATGAGCGCCGAGACCGGCAACACCCGAAACGAGCCCCGTGGCGCCCGCGGGGACCGGCAGGCCGCCGCCCGCTACCGCGGCGCCCTGGAGGCCGAGCGGCAGAGCGCGGTCCTGTACCGCGGGCTCGCCGCCGGCGCCGAGGGAGAGCGGCGCGAGGTCTTCCTCCAACTGGCCGCCGTGGAGGAACGGCACGCCGCGCACTGGGCCGGCAAGCTCGCCGGCCTGGGCGAGAAGGTGCCCGACCCGAGCCGGCCCAGCCTGCGCACGCGGGCGCTGTCCTGGCTGGCCCGCCGGTACTCCGTCGACGCGGTGCTGCCGTTCGTCGAGCGCGCCGAGCACGCCGACGCGGGCCTGTACGACGCCGACCCGGACGCCGATCCCGGCATGGCCGTGGACGAGCGCTCGCACGCCCGCGTGCTGACCCGGCTGCGCCAAGCGGAACGGGTGGACACCGGAGAGGGCCTGCCGCTGGTGGGCGGCCGGGGCGTGGCCCGGCGCGAACGCTGGCACCGCAGCGACCGGTCGGGCACGCTGCGCGCGGCCGTGTTCGGCGTCAACGACGGCCTGGTGTCCAACACCTCCCTGGCCATGGGGTTCGCCGGTTCGGGAGCCGCCGGGCACACCATCCTGTTCGCCGGGCTCGCGGGACTGCTGGCCGGCGCGTTCTCCATGGCCGTCGGCGAGTACATCTCGATGCGCAGCCAGCGCGAGGCCTACGAACGGGAGATCGCGCTGGAGGCGGAGGAACTGCGCGACGACCCCGAGGCCGAGGAGGAGGAGCTGGCGCTGATCTACCGGGCCAAGGGCCTGGACGCCGAGGAGGCGGAGCGCGTCGCCAAGACGATCATGAAGGACCACGACACCGCGCTGGAGACCATGGCCCGCGAGGAACTGGGACTGGATCCGGAGGAGCTCGGCTCGCCGTGGTCGGCGGCGCTCTCGAGCCTGGTCGCCTTCGCCCTGGGCGCCGTCGTGGTCGTCATCCCGTACCTGTTCGCGGACGGGACGGCCGCGCTGGTGACCGCGGTGCTGCTGGCGGGGCTCGCCCTGTTCGCCGTGGGCGCCTTCCTGGGCCTGCTCAACGGCAGGCCCGCCCTGCGCACGGGCGGCAGGCAACTGCTCGTCGGCGGGGGCGCGGCCGTCGTCGTGTACGTCATCGGCCACGCCATCGGCGCCACAGGCGCCTGACCCTCCGGGCCGCGCGCCGGTCGCGGGAGGTCAGAACATCAGCCGGACGGCGGCCAGGAAGGTGAGGGCCAGGGTGATGCGCTCGAACCAGGTCCGGTTGATGTGCCGGACGACCACGCGCCCCGCCACGCCTCCCGCGACGACGGCGGCGGCGGTGGCCGCGGCGAAGACCAGCGTGGCCGGGGTGACCAGGCCGAGCGCGACGCTGAACGGCACCTTGAAGGCGTTGATCGTCAGGAAGAACCACGCGGTCGTGCCGAGGAAGCCGAGCATCGGCAGGCCCGCCGCCAGGAAGTACAGGGCCATGATGGGCCCGGCGGCGTTGGCCGTCATCGTGGTGAAGCCGGCGAACACTCCCGCGAACGCCGCCACCGCGGGCCGGTTGGCGAGCGAGGCGTCCGATCCGCGCCGCCGGTTCCACAGGCTGAGCGCGATGATCACCAGCAGGATCGCCCCGATGATCCGCCGCATCTGCGCGTCGTCGACCCAGCGCACCACCACGGCTCCGACCAGCACCCCGGCGGCCACCCAGGGGAACAGCTTGAGCAGCCTCGGCCAGTCGGCGTGCCTGCGGTAGGAGACCACGGCCACCACGTCTCCGACCAGCAGCAGGGGCAGGAGCATCCCCGTCGAGCTCTTCGTCGGCAGGACCAGGGCGAACAGCGCGACCGCCACCGTCCCCGCGCCGGAGATCCCGGTCTTGGAGAAGCCGACCAGGACGAGCGCGAGCACCAGCACCGCCCACTGGGCCAGGTCGAGCGCCGGCATCAGCCCCGTCTCCGGCCCGCGCGCCGCAGGGTGCGCGGAAGATGGTGGGTGCGAGGCATCGGCCTTCCGCGGCCGGGCGCCGCGGCTCTCAATCTGAACTCCAGCACCACGGCAGAATACGGGCAGGTGCGGATTTGTCGGGCGGCGGGCGGCGAGTCGCGGTCAGCCGGAGAACAGCTCGTCGGGGTGGGGGTCGAAGCAGACCAGGTCGTGCCGGTCGGCGAGGCGCAGGACGGTGCGGCACACCTCGGCGGCGCGGGGGAAGACGATGGACATCACGACGAACTCGTCGCCGACCGTCAGCGGCGTCGCCCACGGCGAGGTCGCGTAGTCGCCGTCGGTGAGGTCGGGGAACTCCTCGGTCAGAGCGTTGTAGAAGGCGGCCACCTGCGGGACCGGCCCCGAGACCGGTTCAGGGACCGGCTCGGGGAGCGGTTCCCGCACGGGGTCCGGGACCGGCTCGGGGACCGGCTCGCGCACGGGATCCGGGACCGGCGCCGGAATCAGCTCCAAGGTCGCCTCGGCGACCGGCTCAGGGATCGGCTCTGAGGCCGGCTCGGATACCGGCTCAGAGGCCGGTATCCGGGCGTCCGAGGCGGGCGTGGTCCCGCCGGCGCGCCAGGCCGCGTACCTGCGCGCCGCCTCCTCGGGCATGAGCGGGGGACGCGCGTACCAGACCCCGAGGTCGACGCTCATGGGCCTCCTCGCTCAGGTGCCGGGTTCGGCGACGAAGACGGTGCCGGTCGTGCGGACGGTGAGCGCGGGCCCGGCGGCCGGGACGAACACCGACTCGCCCTGGCGCAGCTCGGTCGTCCCGGCCGTCGCCGTCCCCTCGGTGACCAGCAGGATGCGCGGCACCCCCGCGGGAAGGCTCTGCTCGGCGCCCGCGCCGTCGATCCGGCGCAGGCGGAACTCCGGGCTCGGGGTGTCGTACACCCCGCCGGGGCCGGCCGCGAGAGCCAGCGGCGCGGTGGCGGGGTCGGTGATGCGCAGCAGTTCGGCGACGTTGAGCAGCTTGGGGGTGAGACCGGCGCGCATCACGTTGTCGGAGCTGCCCATGATCTCCACGCCGAAGCCCTTGAGATAGCAGTGGAGCACGCCGGCGCCGAGGAACAGGGCCTGGCCGGGGGCCAGCTCGTGCCGGCGCAGCAGCAGCGGGGCCAGGCACGCGGGGTCGCCCGGGTAGCGCCTGGCCAGGCGAACCACCAGCTCGTAGTCGGGATGGTGCACCGCCGAGGCGGCCCACACGATCTGCTCGGCGGCCTGCCGCTTGCCGAGCAGGGCCTCCAGCGCTCCGAGCGACTCCCCGCCCTCCAGCAGGGAGACGACGTCCTTCAGGTCGGGGACGCCGAGCCGGTCGACGAGCATCGCGGCCTGCTCCGGCGGGCGGAACCCGGCGAGCGCGGTGAACGGCGTGAGCGCGCACACCAGCTCCGGCTTCGGCCACGGGTCGCCGTAGACTCCGCGGGCGTGGCCGTCGACGGCCTGCTCCGCGGAGGGATGGACCTGAAGCGACAATGGCTGGGCGACGGCGATGAGCTTCAGCAGATACGGCAGGCGCTCGCCGAACGCCTCCAGCGTGGCATCGCCGAGTCCGGCACGCGGGTCGGCCCCGATGAGATCGGCCAGGGTGCGGCCGTCGTCGCCGCCGAGGCGCGACGGGCCGGAGGGATGGGCACCGAGCCACATCTCCGCTTCAGGACCCTGCGCGGGGACGGGCCTGCCGGTGAGCTCGGCGATGTCCGTGCGCGATCCCCACGCGTAGTCCTTGACGGGGTTGGTCAGCAGGTGCACATGTGCTCCTCGGTCGGATGCGGGCGCCGCGCGGCGGCGCCCTCGGCCTGGTGCCCGATAGAGCCCGGCGGCGACCCGTATGAGCACGGCCGACCCGGGGGACGCGTCCGAACTCCAACGGGCGGAACGTGGTGGGCCCGCCCGCATCATTTCACCCTTCGGGGACATCGAGGTGACCGCCCCTCGAATGTCAATGGCCCTCCCGGCCGCGATGCGCCGCTCACCCTGCCCGCCGCTCCCGGGACCCGCGGGGCTCCATGGGCGGCGCCGGCCCGGTCGGGTTCGGCCGTCGACCCGGTCGGGCTCGGCCGTCGACCCGGTCGGGCTCGGCCGTCGACCCGGTCGGGCTCGGCCGTCGACCCGGTCGGGTTCGGCCGTCGGTCCGTGAGCCCGGGGGTCCCCCGGCCGCCGGGACGGGACACGGCGAGCTGAGGCCGGAAGACCGCGGGCCGAGCGCCCGGAGCACGACCGGGACGACCCGAGAGCGGCGAACCGGCACACGCACGTGCCCGCGTGCGGCAGGGTTGGACGCGTGCGCAGCAAGCTCGGCGGCCGGGTGGCCCAGGCGGCGGAGGTCGCCCTCGCCACCCGCCGGCACGTGACCTCCATCGACGTCCTGACCGGCCTGGGGTGGCTGGCGGTCCGCCACGTCGAGACGTGGCGGCAGGGCCGCGCCGACAGCCTGGAACGGCTGGCGCCCGTGGACCGCCCCAGAATGGAACAGGCCCTCTCCCACCTGCGCGAATGGGCCCTCGCCCGCGGCCTGGTCGAGAGCGAGGCGGCGTACGCGGCGGCCGGCCGCGACCGGCGGCCGTTGCGCTTCACCGCCGACGGCGACGAGGACACCGAGCGCCGGTTCCGCGTCCACTGGATCTCGCCGGAGCTCAGTGAGCCGCGGCGCAGGCAGATCGAGGAACGGCACAACAAGGCCCCCGACCTGGTGGCCGTGGTGCCCGAAAAGGAGTGGTCCTGCGCCGGATGCGGGGACACCGGGCCCTACTTGATCATGGAAGACGAGCAGCCGCACTGCCTGACGTGCGTGGACATGGACCATCTGGTCTTCCTGCCCGCGGGCAACGCCGCGCTGAGCCGCCGCGCGAAGAAGGCCAGCGGCCTTTCGGCCGTCGTCGTCCACTTCAACCGGCGGCGCAAGCGGTACGAGCGGCTCGGCGTGCTGGTCGAGGAAGAGGCCCTGGCACGCGCTGAGGAGCAGTGCCTGGCCGACGAGGAGGTGCGGCTGCGCCGACGCGAACGCGACCGTGATCGGCGGGCCGGCGAGGACGCCGGCTTCCAGGCGAGGATGGCCGAGGAGATCCGCCGCCTGTTCCCCGGCTGCCCGGCCGAGCGGGCGAGCGCCATCGCCGGCCACGCCGCGGTGCGCGGCAGCGGCCGGGTGGGACGCACCGCCGCCGCCCGCGTGCTGGACGAGAACGCGATCACCCTGGCCGTGGTCGCGAGCGTGCGCCATCTGGACACCGACTACGACGAGCTGCTGATGTCGGGCGTCCCGCGCATGACCGCCCGCGAGCGCATCCGCTCCCGCGTCGACCAGATCCTGACCACCTGGCGCCCCTGACCTCCCACGCCACCCTGTCCGCCTCTGGTCTGCTCTGTGGCAGGCCGTCCAGGGGACGTCAGGGGCGGCGTCCGGTGAAGCAGAGGAACGCGGTCTGCGGGTCGGCGTCGCCGGGGGGCGTGACCTCCCCCTGAAAGGCGCCGGTGCTCCGCAGGGCTGCGTAGTGCGGGCGCAGCTTCTCGTGCGTCCTGACGACGGCGTCCCGGTCCAGGGTCTCGTCCCCGCCCACGGCGCGGGCCAGGTCCCAGGTGTGGACGAGCAGTTCCATGGCCCCCACGCTGTCGGCCGCCTCCGCCACCGCGACCGGCCCGATCGGGCTGTAGGGCAGGGGCGTCGCGGCCAGCTCCGGATCGGTGAGGACGGCGCGCAGATCCGCCCGGGCCTCGGCGTAGGCGGCGGCGAGGTCCGCGTCCGGCTCAACTCGCGGCGCGTCGGCCATGCCGGACACGCCCACGCCGTGGGAGGGCCGGGGCGGGGTGCCGCGGACCACCGCGATGATGCCGCGGTGCCCGTTGACGACGTGCCCCACCAGGTCGCGGGCCGTCCAGCCAGCGCAGGGCGTGACCCGGTCCCATCGGTCGGCGGGCGTCGCCTCGACGCGTGCCAGGAAGTCGCCCGCGAGGCGATCGAACCGCTCGGCGATCTCGGACATAGCTGAATCCAATCGTTGATATCGGGATAAGAAGGGCTTTCGAGGTCGCGACCTCCGCCGCGGCCGGGGGTCTCCCCGAGAGCCGGGGGCTTCGCATGCGGTCACGGTCAGCACGAGGTCGCGGACCGGACCACGATCGGGGTTCCACCGGAGGTCCTCGCACGGGCCAGGTCCGCACGAGGCTGCCGAATGAACCACGATCAAGGGTTCCGCCGGAGGTCTTCGCACGCGGCCAAGGCCCGCCCTAGGTCGCGGAATGGACCACGATCAGGGGTTCCACCGGAGGTCTTCGCACGCCGTCGGGTGCCGCACGAGGGCGCGGGTTCACATGCGGTCGAGGACGGTTCGCAGGCCGCGCAGGACGCCCGATCGCCAGCCGCCGCCCATGATCCGGCGGGCGCGCTGCTGGAGCGGGTTTCCAGGGTCGAAGCCCTCGTGCAGGAGGAACAGCCGGGTGCCCCTGCCCTCCGGCTCCAGCGTCCAGGTGATCGTCCAGTCGGCGTCGTTGCCGGGGTCGGCGTCGTTGCCGGGGTCGGCGTCCCGCCAGCCGATGCGGAGCATCCTGCCGGTCTCGAAGGCGAGCACTTCGGCCAGGACCGTGCCGGAGAAGCCGGTGCCCGGCATGGGGACCGCCCGCATGGTGTACCGATGGCCGACCTGGAGCCGGAAGTCGCCGGGCATCAACCACCGGGCGAGCAGGTCGGGCTCGGTCAGGGCCCGCCACACCTTGGCGGGCGGATGCGGCAGGAACTCGTCGAGGTGGACGACGGCCGGGTCGTCGCCGGTCATCGCTCGTCGTCCATCTGGTCGAGCAGGTCGCGCAACCCGGCGAGCCGCTCGCGCCAGAACCGCTCGAAGGGGCTGAGCCACTGCTGCACCTCGTTCAGCGGCACCGCTTCGAGCCGGTAGAGCCGCTGGCGGCCGACCTTGCGCTCGGCGACCAGCCCCGCCTCGCGCAGCACCCGCAGGTGTTCGGAGAAGCTCGGGCGGGCCATCGTGAAGTTCCCGGCCAGCCGCTGCACCGGCTGCGGCCCCTCGTCCCTGAGCAGCCGCAGCACCTCGCGCCGCACCGGGCTGGCCAGCGCGGCGAAGACCAGATCCTCCGCCGGAGCGTGTGTGGGTGGCATGCACCCCACTATAGGTAGGAGATTTCCTACCTGTCATCCCGGCCCGCTTCGGCGCCGCTGATGCCGGGCGGGGCGGCGTTCCCCATGAACGTCACATAGGAGTGCAGAAGACCTCGCCAGGTGAAGGCGGTCTTTGACACGCCGCATGACAAGCAGTGGATCGGGCGACGGCAAGTCGTAAGGTGACCGTCGATATCCCGGGCTCACGCAGTCCCGCAGGAGCGTTCGCACTGCCCGCGTGACTGCCTGAGAAAGGGTCCTCCATGCGCAGAACGCCGGCCGCCGCCGTCCCGCTGGCGGCCTCGCTGGTCCTCGCCGGCCCCGCCTCCCCACCCGCCTGGAGCGCTCCGGCGCCCGCGTGGTCCCGGCATCAGGCCTCCGGGGCCACGCCTGCCCGGTCCCAGCAGGAGCCGTCCGTAGCCGCACCCGCCCTGTCCGGACAGAAGGCGTCCATAGCCGCACCCGCCCTGTCCGGACAGAGGGCGTCCGGGACCACGCCCACCCGGTTCCAGCAGGAGGCGTCCGGGGCCGCGCTGTCGCGGCAGCGGGCGTTCCAGGTCGCGGCGGCCATGTACGGCGTCCCGGAGCAGATCCTGCTCGGCGTCTCCTACCTGGAGTCACGCTGGGACGCCAACCAGGGACTGCCCAGCACCTCCGGCGGATACGGGCCGATGCACCTCACCGACCCCCGCCTCGCCCTGCACGGCCGTCACGGGCCCGGGACGGCCGAGCGGGCCGCCCGGCTCACCGGCATCCCGGCCGACCGGCTCGTCCGCGACCCGGACGCCAACGTGCTGGGCGGCGCCGCGCTGCTCGCCCGCCACCAGAAGGCCCTCGGCCGGCCCGCGAGCCGCGACCCGGCCGGTTGGTTCGACGCCGTCGCCCGGTACTCGGGCGCCACCGAGGCCGGCAGCGCCCGCCGGTTCGCGCGCGAGGTCTTCGCCCTGATCGAGCGGGGCGCGGGCCGGGTCACCGACGACGGCCGGCAGGTTTGGCTGCCCGCCGCACCGGAGATCGCTCCGCGCATGGAGCACGTCGAGCGCGAGGGGCCGCCCGAGGCCGGGGCCGGGAGGGCCGAGTGCCCGAAGGGCCTTGCCTGCGAGTGGCTGCCGGCGCCGTACCGCGAACTGCCCGGCGGCGGCTACGGCAACCACGACCGGTCCGACCGGCCGCGCCGGCACCGCATCGACTACATCGTCATCCACGACACCGAGGAGACCTACGGCAAGACGCTGCGGCTGGTGGACGACCCGGCGTACGTGAGCTGGCACTACACCATCCGCTCCTCCGACGGGCACATCGCCCAGCACGTCCGCGCCCGGGACGTCGCCTGGCACGCCGGGAACTGGTACTTCAACGCCAAGGCCATCGGCATCGAGCACGAGGGGTTCATGGCCAAGGCGGGCACCTGGTACACCGAGGCGATGTACCGCGCCTCCGCCCGGCTCGTGCGCTACCTGGCCCGCCGGTACGGCATCCCGCTGGACCGCGCGCACATCCTCGGCCACGACAACGTCCCGGGTACCGTGCCGGGCACGGTCGCCGCGATGCACGTCGACCCCGGGCCTTACTGGGACTGGGGCCACTACTTCGAGCTGCTGGGCAACCCGGTCAGGTCCACTGGCGGCGACCGCGGCGGCCTGGTGACGATCAGGACCGACTACGCGCGCCACCGCCCGCGCTACACCGGATGTGCGGAGCCGGGCGAGCCGTGCCCGCCGCACGGGTCGTCATCGGTCTGGCTGCACACCGCGCCCAGCGACGACGCCCCCCTGGTCAGGGACGTCGGCCGCAGGTCGGACGGCGCGTCGACCCACGACGTCCACGACCACGGCGCGCGGGCGACCACCGGCCAGCAGTTCGCCGTGGCGGGTCGCAGCGGCGACTGGACGGCCATCTGGTATCTCGGCCGGCGCGCGTGGTTCCACGACCCCGACGACGCGCCGACCGCCGTCGACGCCACCGGGCTGGTCGTCACGCCCGGACCCGGGCGCGCGAGCGTGCCGGTGTACGGCAGGGCCTACCCCGAACCCCAGGCGTACCCGAAGGGAGTGCCCGTGCAGCCGATCGTGCCGTTGCAGTACACCATCCAGCAGGGGCAGCGGTACGCGGTCGGCCTGGCGACGCGCGGCGAGTACTACCACTCGACCTCCTTCGACGAGAAGGCCCACCGGCTGGTCCGCGGCCGCACGATGTACTACCAGGTGCAACTCGGCCACCGCGTGGCCTTCGTCAAGGCCGACGACGTGGAGATCATGCCCTCCACCACCGACCTACCCGGCTGAGGCGTCCCACCAGGACACGTGCCTCCGCCGATCTACCGCGGGTGTCCGCCGGCACGCGGGAGCCCCTGGACTGCATCCCCGGAGGCGGCCGCCGCGGGGGCGGCCGCCATGCTCGGGCGTGCGGGCGGGGTCAGTCGTTGAGGTGCTGGCGGAGGTAGGAGTCGACCTGGTCGAGAGCGATGCGCTTCTGGGCCATGGAGTCGCGTTCGCGGATCGTCACGGCGTGGTCTTCGAGGGTGTCGAAGTCGACGGTGACGCAGAACGGCGTGCCGATCTCGTCCTGGCGGCGGTAGCGGCGGCCGATCGCCCCGGCGTCGTCGAACTCGACGTTCCAGCGGCGGCGGAGCTGGGTGGCCAGGTCACGGGCCTTGGGCGACAGGTCGCTGTTGCGTGACAGGGGCAGCACCGCCACCTTGACCGGCGCGAGGCGGTGGTCAAGCCGCATGACCGTGCGCTGCTCCATGACGCCCTTGGCGTTCGGGGCCTCGTCGACCGTGTACGCGTCGATCATGAAGGTGAGCGCGCAGCGGTCGACGCCGGCGGCCGGCTCGATGACGTAGGGCACGTAGCGCTCGCCGCTGTCCTGCTCGAAGAACGACAGGTCGGTGCCGGAGGCGGCGGCGTGCGTGGTGAGGTCGAAGTCGGTGCGGTTGGCCACGCCCTCGAGCTCACCCCACTCGGAGCCGGTGAAGTTGAAGCGGTACTCGACGTCCACCGTGCGCTTGGAGTAGTGCGACAGCTTGTCCTTGGGGTGCTCGTACAGCCGCAGGTTGTCGCGGTTGATGCCCAGGTCGATGTACCACTGCAGGCGCGTGTCGATCCAGTACTGGTGCCACTCCTCGTCGGTGCCGGGCTTGACGAAGAACTCCATCTCCATCTGCTCGAACTCGCGCGTGCGGAAGATGAAGTTGCCCGGGGTGATCTCGTTGCGGAACGACTTGCCGATCTGGCCGATGCCGAACGGAATCTTCTTGCGGGACGACTGCTGCACGTTGAGGTAGTTGATGAAGATGCCCTGCGCGGTCTCGGGGCGCAGGTAGGCGAGGCCCGAGTCGTCCTCGACGGCGCCGAGGAAGGTCTTGAGCAGGCCGTTGAACATGCGCGGCGCGGTGAAGGCGCCCTTGGTGCCGCAGTTGGGGCAGGTGAGGTCGGCCAGGCCGTTCTCGGGGGCCCTGCCGCCGTGCTTCTCGGCGTAGGCCTCCTCGAGGTGGTCGGCGCGGAAGCGCTTGTGGCACGACTGGCACTCGGTCAGCGGGTCGACGAACTCCCTGACGTGGCCGCTCGCCTCCCAGACCTCGCGCGCCAGGATGACCGAGGAGTCGAGGCCCACGACGTCCTCGCGGCCCTGGACCATGGACTTCCACCACTCGCGCTTGACGTTGTTCTTGAGCTCGACGCCGAGCGGGCCGTAGTCCCAGGACGCGCGCAGACCCCCGTAGATCTCGCTCGACGGGTAGACGAGCCCGCGGCGTTTGGCGAGGCTGACGATCGTGTCCATGATGTCGGTACGGCGGGCCATCAAGAATCTCCATCCGGCTGGCGGTCGGGGTTGGGTTGGTCGATCAGAGGGCGCGTCACCTGCCCGATCACTCCAAGCTTAGGGGAACCGCCGACGCGACCAGCCCACAATCACCCGCGCGCCCCGGGGAGCCTGCCCGCGGACGGCCCCGGCGGCCCCCGGCGAGGCTTCCCGGGCTACCGCAGGACGGTCATTCCGGGCTGCTGGCAATGATCTCGAACGCGCTGGGCTCGTTGATCATCAGGGTCATGAGCGGGTACATGTCCATGCGCGCCGCCGACAGGGCGCGCCGGTAGTAGCCGGCCCCCTCCCACTCGCTGACCAGCGCCCACAGGTCGGGCTCGTCCACCGACCTGCCGATGTGCCCGCCGAGGAACCCGGTCTGGGCGGCCAGCGTGGCGAGGATCGTCCTGGCGCCGTCCACGAACTCCCCGGCCTGCGAGCCGGGCACCGAATACCTGATGAGCGCGAGCATGCCGCCCAGCATGCCAGCCGCCGCGGGATGCGGCGGACGGCGGCCTGCAGGCTGGGGGCGTTCGCCGTTAGGCTCGAACCGTGGCCGACAAGCACACGCGCGGTGACTCCTCGCGCTCCTCGTCTTCTTCGGCGTCCTCTCCGGCGTCATCTTCGGCGGCGCGCGGGCGCGCCGTGCCCGCCCACCCGCTGGCGCGCGACCGGCGTCCCGCCCCCCGGCCGCTGCCCCCGGGCGAACAGTTCCTCACTCCCGGCGCGACGGGCCTGCGCAGAGCGGTCGAGCGCAAAAGCGCGGTGCCGCTGGTGTTCCTGTACGGACTGCCGCGCTGGATCATCCCTGTCGTCCTGGTGATCCTGCTGCTGGTGGGCTTCGCCGTCGCCGACTGGCGAGGCGGCGTCGCCGTCCTGCCCGTCCTCGGTTTCGTGGTGTGGCTGGCGTACATGTCGTGGCCGTCACTCGGGCACTGGGCACGGCTGATGCGGGTGGCCATGGCCGCCTTCCTCATCGCGATGGCGGCCAGCCGCTTCGGCCTCTTCTGACGCGTCTCGGGGGACGGTCAGCCGGTGGGGGTGGTGGTGGTGCAGGAGGCGCAGGTGCCGAAGATCTCCAGGGTGTGGGTGATCGCCGTGAAGCCATGCTCGGCCCCGACGACCTCCGTCCAGCGCTCGACGTCCGGGCCGGCCACCTCGACCGTGCGGCCGCAGTCGCGGCAGACCAGGTGATGGTGGTGTGTGCCGGTGGCGCACGCGCGGTACACGCATTCGCCGTCGTCGGTGCGCAGGACGTCGACCTGGCCGGACTCGGTCAGCGTCTGCAGCGTCCGGTACACCGTGGTCAGCCCGATCTTCGCGCCGTCGGCGCGCATCTGGGCGTAGATGTCCTGGGCGCTGCGAAAACCGTCGCTGTGGGTGAGGATCTCCCGCACGGCGGCCCGTCGGGTGGTCATCGGCGCACCTCCTCTCGCGTGTGTCCTGTCCGCCTGGCCTTTGTCTTCACGTGCGGTGAGCACGCGACCGCCGGTCATGGAGCGGCCTCGCGGGCGCGGCTCCGCCGGAGCAGCCGACCGGCGCCGAGCGCCAGGACGAAGCCGGCGAGGGCCAGCAGGACGATCGCCGCGCCCGGCGCGACGCTCGCGTAGAACGCCGAGGTCAGCCCGCCGACCGTCGCCACGACGCCGAGGACCATCGCCAGTGCCATCGTCGTGCGAAAGCCGCGGGTGAGCTGCTGGCTGGTGGCCACGGGGACCACCATGAGGGCGCTGACCAGCAGCAGCCCCACCACGCGCATCGCGATCACGACGGTCAGCGCGGCGGTCACGGCCACCAGCAGGCTGAGGAAGCGCACCGGCAGCCCGTTGACCTTGGCGACCTCCTCGTCCTGGCACAGGACGAACAGTTCGCGGCCGAACGTCGCCACCACGCCGAGCACGAACGCGGCCAGCACGGCGATCACCCACACGTCCTCGGTGGTGACGCTGCTGATCGACCCGAACAGGTACGACGTCAGCGTGGCGTTGCTGCCGCCGGGGGCGAGCCCGATCAGCATCACGCCGCCCGCGATGCCGCCGTAGAACAGCAGGGCCAGCGCCACGTCGCCGGTCGTGCGGCCCCGGGCGCGGACCAGTTCGATCGCGACGGCCCCGAGGATGGAGACCAGCACCGCGGTGAGCACCGGGGCGGTGCCGGTGAGGAACCCGAGCGCGACGCCGGTGAGCGCCACGTGGCCGATGCCGTCGCCGAGCAGGGCGAGCCGCCGCTGGACGATGAAGGTGCCCACCGCCGGGGCGGCGAGGCCGACAAGAAGCGCGGCGATCAGCGCGCGCACCATGAAGTCGTACTGGAAGATCTCGATCATTGCGTCGTCCCTGAACCGATCGGGCCGCCGGCCACGTCGTAGGCGGGCGGGCGCTCCCGCTCGTGGCCCGGACGCGGGTGGCACCCCGTGCCGCCGCCGGTCGCCGGCCCGTCGTGGGCGACCCCGCCGTCCCGCAGGACGATCGACCGGGTGATGAGCGGGGCCATCGGGCCGATCTCGTGCGCCACCAGCAGGACGGTCTTGCCCTGCCGCACCAGGGTCGTGAGCGTGCCGGCCAGGTCCGCCTGACTCTCGGCGTCCACACCGGCCGTCGGCTCGTCCATGACGAAGGCGTCGGGCTCACCGGCCAGCGCGCGGGCGATGAGCACCCGCTGCTGCTGACCGCCGGACAGCCAGGCCACCGGGTCGCCGGCGCGGCCGGTCAGGCCGACGGCGTCGAGCGCGTCCGCCACCGCCGCGCGGTCCTGCCGGCCGGCGGGACGCAGCCGCCGTTGCCGGGCGACGCGGCCGGAGGCCACCACCTCGCGAACCGTGGCGGGGACGCCGCCGCCGACCGAGAGCCGCTGCGGGACGTACCCGACGCGCCACCATTCGCGGAAGCGGCCGGGCGGCACGCCGAACAGCTCGGCGGAGCCGGTCGACAGCGGGGTCAGCCCGAGCAGGGCGCGGACGAGCGTCGACTTACCTGAGCCGTTCACGCCGAGGATCGCGACCACCTCCCCGGCCTCGATGCGCAGGTTCACCCCGCGCAGGACCGGCCGCCCGTCCAGATGGACGTGCCCGTCGGTCATGGCGAACGCGGCGGGCGCGCCGGCGGTCCGCGGCGCCGGCCCGGAGACGCCGGCCGCCTGTGCTGATCGGGTCATCATGAGCATCCAAGCGCGGTGCGGAGGACGGAGAGGTTCTGGCGGGCGGCGGACAGGTAGTCCCCCGACGCCGGGCGGCTCTCGATGGGGTTGAGGACCGCGGTCGTGGCGCCGACCTCCTTGGCGAGGACCGCGGAGACCTTGGGGCTGAGGAGTTCCTCGGTGAAGATGGTGGTCACCTTCTCCCGCCGGGCCGCCGCGGCCACCTCGGCGATGCGCGCCGGGGAGGGTTCGGCCTCGGGGTCGAGGCCGCTGATGCCCACCTGCTTCAGGCCGTACCGGTTCGACAGGTAGCCGAACGCGGCGTGCGAGGTGACGATCGTGCGGCCGGCGCAGGTGGCGAGCCCCTTGCGGAACTCCTCGTCCAGGGCCTTGAGCTCCCCCGCGGTGGTGTTCGCCCTGCCGGTGTACGCGGAGGCGTGCGCGCCGTCCGCCTGCCCGAGCCTCTTGCCCAGGTCGGCGGCCACCGTGGCCAGGCGGTCGGGGTCGAGCCAGAGGTGGGGGTCGTAGGGCACCGGCTCGTGCGCCTCGCCTCCCCCGGCCTGCTCCTGGTGCTCCTGCTCACCGGTGCCGGTGAGGACGGGAACCAGGGAGGCGGCGTCGAACGCCTTGTCCGGCGCCTGCTGCTGGACGGCCTCGTCGACGGCCGGCTGGACGCCCTTGATGTAGACGACCAGGTCGGCCCGCTGGATGTCGGCGATCTGGCGCGGGGTCAGCTCCAGGTCGTGCGGCTCGACGCCGGGCCGCGTGAGGCCGGTGACCGCGGCGTCCGGCCCGCCGACGCGCGTCGCCAGCCATTCGAGGGGATAGAAGGCGGCGAGGACCTTGGGGCCGCCGGAAGTGCCCGCGCTTCGCGTGGAGGCGGAGTCGGCGGGAGCGCACGCGGCGGCGGTGAGCAGGGCCGCCAGGGCGGCGAGGACGCTCAGGAAGGTGGTGGGACGGCGGGGATATGTCGATCGTGCACAGTGATCGTACCTGGACGAAAAGGGCATCACACTGCCGAGTATCGCGCAAAATGAAAACCGTTGTCAAAACCGTCCGCCACCTTCGCGAGTCCGCCCACCCCGCACGCAGGGAGTGTCCCCGTGGCGGCGGGTCACGGGATACGCTTCCCTGGCGGTGGAGACCGGGATGTGATGCCGTCCGCGCCGCGCCCCGGTGACCCGCGCCCTGTCCACGACCGGCCCGGCAGGAGACGACATGCCGTTCAGCCATGACATGGTGTGCTCGCTGGCCGCCGTGGCCGACCTGGTCAACACCGCTCCCGAGACGGGCGGGCTCGACGGGCTCACCAGCGTCGCGGAGCTGGACGCCTACGTCCGGCGCAACGAGCTGAGCGGCGTCGAAGGCGTCGGCGCGGGCGATCTGCGGGAGGTCCGCGCCCTGCGCGCCACGTTCCTCGCGATCTTCGCCGCTCCCGACTCCGCCTCGGCGGTCGCGCTGCTGAACGTGCTGCTCGAGCGCACGCGCATCACCGCCCACCTGACCGAGCACGACGACTACCCCCTCCACGTGCACTACTTCGCCAAGGGGGCGCCGGTGGCCGAGCACCTGGCCGCCGAGCTCGGGGTGGCCCTGGCCCACCTGCTGGTCGACGGCGAGTGGGAGCGGCTGCGCACCTGCGCGGCCCCCGACTGCGGGCGGGTCTTCGTGGACGAGTCCCGCAACCGCTCGCGCGTCTACTGCGACAGCCGCACCTGCGGCAACCGCATGCACGTCGCCGCCTACCGGGCCCGCCGCCGGGCCTGATCGCGGCGGGCCCGGGCGGCACGGCCAGACCCGGTTGGAGGCGGCCAGACCCGGCTGGGGAAGATCGGACCTGGTTGGGAAAGGTCAGACCTGGTTGGGGAGGGCGCCGCCGTAGCGGCGGTCGCGCTTGGCGTAGATCTCGCAGGCCTGCCACAGGTCGCGGCGGTCGAAGTCGGGCCAGAGCTGGTTGAGGAACACCATCTCGGCGTAGGCCGACTGCCAGAGCAGGAAGTTGGAGGTGCGCTGCTCGCCGGAGGAGCGCAGGAACAGGTCGACGTCAGGGATCTCAGGTTCGTCGAGGTAGCGGGCGAAGGTGCGCTCGGAGACCTTGTCGGGCCTGACCCGGCCGGCGGCGATGTCCTGGGCCAGTCGCACGGCGGCGTCGACGATCTCGGCCCGGCCGCCGTAGTTGACGCAGAACTGCAGGGTCAGCGTGCGGTTGTCCCGCGTCATCTCCTCGGCGTCCTGCAGTTCCTTGATGACGCTCTTCCACAGCCGCCCGGGACGGCCGGCCCAGCGCACCCGCACGCCCATGGCGTGCAGCTCGTCGCGGCGGCGGCGGATGACGTCCCGGTTGAACCCCATGAGGAAGCGGACCTCGTCGGGCGAGCGCCGCCAGTTCTCGGTGGAGAAGGCGTAGGCGGAGAGGTTGGGGATGCCGAGCTCGATCGCGCCCTCGATCACGTCGAACAGCGACGCCTCGCCCGCCTTGTGCCCCTCGGTCCGCGGCAGCCCGCGCGTCTTGGCCCAGCGCCCGTTGCCGTCCATGACGATGGCGACGTGCCGGGGGACCAGATCGCGGGGGATCGGCGGCGGGACGGCGCCTGAGGGGTGCGGGGTCGGCGGGCGGACTCTCACGGTCTGCTTCTCCTGTGGGTGTGTGTCGGAAAGGCGCGCGGCCGCGAAGCCGGCCGTCGTGCCGGGTCCGGCGGCGGCGCGCCCGGGCGCGCCGGCCTTCAGACGCGTTCGACGTGCCGTAGCGAGCGTATTCCGTGTTCCAGGTGCCATTGCAGATAGGCGGCGACCAGCCCGCTGCACTCGGCGCGGTGGCGGGACTCCGAGGCGTCGGCGGAGGCCCAGTCGCCGCGGGTCAGCGCGATCATGAGGCCGATCGTCTCGGCGGCCGGGACGGCGGCGCCCGGCGGGCGGCACCCGCCGCACACCACGCCGCCCGCGGCGATGGCGAAGGCCCTGATCGCGGGGGTCGAACAGCGGGCGCAGGATTCGAGGGCCGGCGCGTACCCGGCCACGGCCAGGGAGCGCAGGAAGTAGGCGTCCAGGACGAGCCTGGCCTCGTGGCCGCCCTCGACCAGGGTGCGCAGGCCGCCGAGCAGCAGCAGGAACTGCCGCAGCGCGGGCTCCTTCTCCCCCACGGTGAGCCGGTCGGCGGTCTCGAGCATGGCGGTGCCGGCGGTGTAGCGGGGGTAGTCGGAGACCAGCCCCTCCCCGTACGGGCGGAGCGTCTCGGCCTGGGTGATCACGTCGAGCGAGCGCCCGGTGTGCAGTTGGAGGTCGACGTGGGTGAAGGGCTCCAGCCGCGCGCCGAACCTCGACTTGGTGCGCCGCACGCCCTTGGCGACCCCGCGGACCTTGCCGGTGCGCTTGGTCAGGACCGTGACGATGCGGTCGGCCTCGCCCAGCTTCTGGGTGCGCAGCACGATGCCCTCGTCGCGGTACAGGTTCACCCGCCCAGTCTAGGGACGACGCGACACCTCCGATGGACGAATCGGACGCGCTCGCCGGCCGCCGGCCGGCGCGTGGGAGGGTGGAACCGAACGGTCGCGGGTCGGGAGGCGGCGCATCGCGCGGGCAAATCGGGCGAGCGCCCATGAGACTCGTAAATCCGGATGCGCCTCCCGGAAGCGACGAATCGATCTCGGGTCAACCCTGGATGGCATCCTTAGGAAGAACAGTCACTAAACTTTGCCCCCTGGCGACACCCCCTGAAAATCGCCTCCGCCCCCTGCACGCTGCCTGAAAGGGTGACATGACCCGCGTGGTCCTGCTGGGCGCCTCGCCCGGCCCGATCGGTTCCCCTGAACCACACGTCCCGCCCGGTCGCCTGGCGCTGACGTCGCTGCCCGGTTCGCCCACCGTCCTGGACCGGCTGTACGGCCAGGTCACGGCGATGGACCCCGACCCGATCGCCATCGTGCGCCCCGAGGAGGCCGGCGACCACCGCCGCTTCCCCGGCCAGGTCGTGGAGTCCGCCGACCTCGCGGCCGACCTGCGCGCGCTGGCGGACGCCGCCGAGCAGGCCACCGACAACCTGTTCCTCATCCCGGCCGGCGTCGTGATCCACGACGAGCTGATCTACCAGATCACCAAGGCCAAGCGCGGAGCGCTGGCGCTCATCGCCAGGGAGCCGCGCCCGGAGGACGAGAACGGCGAGCGCATCGGGTACGAGATCCCGATCGAGGAGGCCGAGCCCGAGATCGGCGACCACATCTACGAGGGGCTGCCGGTGCGCGCGCGCGTCGGCCGCTCCCGGATCATCTCGGTCGGCTCGGCCCACCACGCGGTCACCCGCCCCAACTCGGTGCTGCTCGGCCCGCTCCACCTGCACCAGCGCCACGCGGCGACGCTCGCCGAGGCGGCCCGCGAGCTGGCCGACCTGGCCCACCTGTTCGGCCCCGAGGACGACCTGGTCCAGCTGCTGGCGCTCGGCCTGGTGCGCAAGGGCGTCTCGCTCGGCAGCCGCGGCCGCAGAGACCTGTTCTTCAGCCGCGTCGGCACGCAGGCCGAGGCCGACGAGGCCGTGGCCGTCATGGCGACCTACGACGAGGACCGCGCGCGCCTGAACAACGCGGTCAAGGGCGCCGACGGGTTCTTCACCACCTACTTCGTCAGCACGTACTCGCGCTTCATCGCCCGGTGGGCGGCGCGGCGCGGCCTCACGCCCAACCAGGTCACGCTCATCTCGATCGCCCTCGGCGTGCTGTCGGCGGTGGCCTTCGCCACCGGCACGCGGGCCGGCGCGGTGACGGGCGGCCTGCTCATCTACTTCGCCTTCGTCTTCGACTGCGTGGACGGCCAGGTCGCCCGGTACGCCCGCAAGTTCGGCGTGCTCGGCGCGTGGCTGGACGCCACCTTCGACCGCGCCAAGGAGTACGTCGTGTTCTTCGGCCTGGCCGTCGGCTCGGCCGTGGCCGGTCAGGGCGACGTGTGGACGCTGGCGCTGATCGCCCTGTCGGTGCAGTCGGTGCGGCACCTGCTCGACTTCTCCTACGGCGCGGCCAGCAGGCGCAGGCCGCCGAACCCGCTGCCGACCCTGGCGCTGACCGTCCCCGACGACCGGCCGCTGCGCGACGCGCTGGAGAAGCGCAAGGCCTCGCGCACCGGCGGCGTGCGCGGCCTGCTGAAGATGTGGACCAGGGCCGGGCGGTTCCGCGCCGTGCACTGGGCTCGCAAGATGATCGTCTTCCCCATCGGTGAGCGGTTCGCCGCCATCGCGATCACCGCGGCTCTGTTCGAGCCCCGGGTCACGTTCCTCACGCTCGTGATCTGGGGTTGCGTGGCGGCCGCCTACACCCTCACCGGACGTCTCATGAGGTCGCTCGCATGATCACCCACCCGCAGGCCGCATCCGTTCCCGTCCCCGACCCCGACGAGGAGCGCCGCCGCATCCAGACGGCCCGCCTGCTCGCCTACCGTGACGACGGCCCGCTGGTCGCGCTGGTGCGCGGCAAGCTCGGCCCCGGCCTGCCGCCGGTCCCGGCCGGGCTGGCCACGCTGCTGGCGGTGGCGGCCATCGGCGCGACGGGCGTGCTGTCCGCCGGCCGCGGCGCGATCATGCTGCTGCCGGTGCTGGTGATGGTGCTGCTGATGGTGCCCACCGCCCCGCGCGACCACCTCGGGCGCTTCGACTGGCTGGTCCCGCCGCTGATCAGGGGCACCGAGTTCCTCGCGATCATCGTCCTCGGCCTGGCCTCCGGCATGCCCAAGTGGCTGCTGTTCGTGCTGATCTACGTGATCGGCTACCACACCTACGACACGGTGTACCGGACGCGGCAGAGCATCTGGCCGGCCCCCTGGGTGTTCCAGGCCGGGCTCGGCTGGGAGGTCCGGCTGCTGCTGCTCGGCGTGGGCGCCGCGCTCGGCGTGCTCACCTGGGTGGTCGCCGTGATGTCGGTGTACCTCGGGGTGCTGTTCGCCATCGAGAGCATCACGAGCTGGGTGCGGCTGGACAAGCAGACGGCGCTCGCCCAGGCGTCCGACGACCTGGAGGCCTCCCCCGAGGACGCCCTGGAGCAGGCCACCGGCGAGGCCGAGAAGGCCTAGCGGCGCGGCGCCCGCCCCGCGAGGCGGGCGCCGGTCATGGGTGCGGTCAGGCGTTCTCGGCCTGGAAGCGCCGGGTGCCGACGATGAGGCACCCGACCGTGAACAGCGCCGTCACGCCCGCGCCGAGCAGCGCGGAGCCCGAGGTGTAGGACCCGGCGAAGCACGCGCGCAGCCCCTCCACGGCGTAGCGGAACGGGGTGAGCCGCGACAGCGCGTCCAGCCACGCCGGCGCCAGCGACATGGGCAGCAGCGCCCCCGACAGCAGCAGCAGCGGCACCAGGACGGTGCTCATGATGGGCGCGAACAGGTCGGGGTGCAGCGTCAGCGCGAGCGCGTACGACAACGCCGACAGACCGGCCGCGAGCAGCAGCATGAGCGTCAGGCCGAGCAGCACGCCCGGCAGCGGCGCGCGCAGCCCGAAGGCCCATCCGAGAACGACCAGCGCGACGGCCTGCACCAGCAGCACCAGGACGTCTTTCAGCACCCGGCCGAGCAGCAGCGACATGCGGCTCGCGGGCGTGACGCGCAGTCGTTCGAGCACCCCCGCGCGCTGGTCGAACACCACGCCGAACCCGCTCATGCCGGCGCTCAGCAGCCCGAGCTGCACCAGCAGGCCGGGGACGAGCACCTCCCACGAGCCGACGCCGCTGCGGGCGAACAGCGGGCCGAACAGCACCAGGTACAGCACCGGCTGCAGCGCGCCGAAGACCAGGGCGAGCTTGGTGCGCATGACCTCGCGCACGTAGTGCCGGGCGAGGATGAGGCCGGTCACGCGGCGGCCCCCTGTTCGCGCAGCGCGCGGCCGGTGACGGCGAGGAAGACCTCGTCGAGTGTCGCCCCGGGGCCGATCTCGGCCTTCAGCGCCGCGGGCGCGCCCTCGCGGACGATGCGCCCGCCGTCGATGATCAGGACGCGGTCGCACAGCGCGTCCGCCTCCTCCAGGTAGTGGGTGGACAGGAACACCGTCAGGCCGTGCTCGGCGCGCAGCCGCCTGACGTGCTCCCACAGGCCGGCCCTGCTCTGCGGGTCCAGGCCGGTGGTCGGCTCGTCCAGGAACAGCAGCGCGGGCTCGTGGAGGAGCCCCATCGCGATGTCGACGCGCCGCCGCTGACCGCCCGAGAGCGACGCGGCGGGACGGGCGTCCATGCCGGCCAGCTCCAGCCGGCCGAGCAGTGCCTCCACCCGTGACCGGGCGGCCGCCGCGTCCATCCCGTACAGCCGCGCCTGCAGCCGCAGCTCGTCGCCGACCCGCGAGGCGGGGCCCACGGTGCCGCCCTGGGGGACGTAGCCGATGCGCCTTCTGACCTCGGCGGGCTCGGCGAGCAGGTCGCGGCCGGCGACGGTGGCCGTGCCGCCGGTGGGGCGCAGCAGCGTGGTGAGCATCCGGAGGGTCGTGGTCTTGCCCGCGCCGTTCGGGCCGAGGAAGCCGACGATCTCGCCCGGGGAGACGTCGAGGTCGACGCCGCGCACGGCGTCGACGGTGGCGGCTTTGGAGGTGTAGGTCCTGCGGAGACCTCTGGCGTGAATCATGTCGAGCACAGTAACACTAAAATTGGTGTCACTTAAAGATTGGAGTGACCCCGGACTGTGTGCGGAATACGGTCCGGCTGTATACAGGTCTCCGTGGAGTTGGACGCGCTTGATCGTGCGATCGTGGGGGCCCTGGTCGAGGACGCCCGGTCGACCTATGCCGAAATCGGGCATCAGATCGGTCTTTCGGCCCCCGCGGTCAAGCGGCGCATCGACCGGCTGCTGAGCAGCGGCGCCATCACCGGCTTCACCGCCCGCGTCGAGCCGTCCGCCCTGGGCTGGACCACCGAGGCCTACGTGGAGCTGTTCTGCCGGGGCAAGACCTCCCCCGCCGAGATCGGCCTGGCCGTCTCCCGCCACCCCGAGGTGATCTCCGCCTGCACGATCACCGGCGAGGCGGACGCCCTGCTGCACATCCGCGCCAAGGACGTCCGGCACGTCGAGCAGGTCATCGAACGGGTGGCCGCCGAGCCGTTCGTCATCCGGACCAAAAGCGCGATCGTGCTGTCCCGCCTGATCGACACCCCGCACGCCCGCGACGCGATGCCGCAGTCGTCCTGACCCTCGCCCGGCGGGCCCCTCCAGCCCATATGGCGCCTACGAGGTGCCGCTGTACAGGGTGGCGAGGCTCCCGCACATACCATTCGACGAGCCGATCCACAGGATCGTGAAGCGGTAACCCTGGCTTCTCCTGGTGACGGCCTCGGCGCAGAAGGCTGGACGCATCTCCTCGGGTGTGGTGGTCCGGGGGACGTCGAGCGGCAGCCTCTTCAGCAGCCAGCAGACTCCGCTGTCGACCAGGGCGTCGATGTCCCCCCGGACGACCGCGACCATGCCGATCGACCACGGGGTGGCGTCGTGGTGGTACACCCCGACCGCCAGGTGGTCGGTCTCATAGGCGCACTCCGCCGCGTCGTTGACCGCGTTCACCCGGGAGATGAACCGTTCGAGCCCGCCCCGGAACTCTCTGAACTTCTCCGACTCCCCTTCGGGGATGAAACCGACGACCTCTTCGGCCAGGCCCGCGATGCTGACGCAGGGGTTCTGCGTGATCACACTGATCCCGTCCGCCGATGGGAAGTCGGGCAGTTGGGACCGCGTGATGGGCCCCGGCTGGGGGCACACCGGCCCTTTGGGCTTTTTGCTCTTCTTCGGTTTCTGGACCTGCCCCTGCTCGGTCTCCGTGGCGTTCGAGCCTCCCCCGGAGTCCTCGTCCGGACATGACGTGGCCAGAAGGCAGAGCGAGACGAGAACGATCAGAAAGCTGACCGTGACGGAACGGCCGGCCGCGAACACGGACACACGAGAACGACGACGCATCAGGCTTCCCCCACCGATGTCCGGCACTCACCCTTACCTGCCTATCGTCGTCACATCCTCGTCCGGGCCGGGGGGCGCAGCGACGTCCCGGTCCACTCAGCGGACCGCCGCCCGCCGGCCATGTGATCGCGGACATGACCGCAGCGCCAGGACGGCCCGCGCGACGTCACACCGCCGACATCGTGCCGACACGGCGGTGAAACATAGCGGGCCCCGGAGGAGGGGACCAAGAGGAGATCTAAAACAGAGCAGCAGGATCGCCGCAACGGATCGCCGCGAACCGGGCCGAGCACGCAACCGATCGACGTGGGCGCGCAAGCTCCGCACCTGGTTCACGGCGATCGTCGTTTCTAGGCTGATGCCATCCCTGACCAGCCGTTTTCCCGACGGAGTGATAGATGGCGCACAGCCGGCACTACCTCATGTGTCGTCCCGACCACTTCGCGGTCGAGTACGCGATCAACCCTTGGATGGACCCGGAGGCCGGCGCCGACGCCGCCACCGCCGTGCGCCAGTGGGAGGGGTTGAAGGACGCCTATGAGGAACTGGGGCACAAGGTCAGCCTGATCGACCCGATCGACGGCCTGCCGGACATGGTGTTCGCCGCCAACGGGGCCCTGGTGGTCGGCGGGCGGGTGTACGGGGCGCGGTTCGCGAACGCCGAGCGCGCCGCCGAGGGCCCCGCCTACCTGCGCTGGTTCACCGACAACGGTTTCGCGACGGCCATGGAGCCCACCGAGACCAACGAGGGCGAGGGCGACTTCCTCACCCTCGACGAGGTGATCCTGGCCGGCACCGGCTTCCGCACCGCCATCACCGCGCACAAGCAGGCCCAGGAGTTCCTCGGCCGCCCGGTGGTGACCCTCCAGCTCGTCGACCCCCGCTACTACCACCTGGACACGGCGCTGTTCCCGATCGACGGGCGCAACGTGGCCTACTACCCGGGGGCGTTCTCGCCGGGCAGCCGCGAGGTGCTCCGCCACATGTTCCCCGACGCCGTGCTCGCCTCGGCGGAGGACGCGGCGGTGCTCGGCCTCAACGCCGTCAGCGACGGGCACAACGTGGTGATCAACGTCGAGGCCGGCGAACTGGCCCTTGAGTTGAAGCGCCGCGGCCTCAATGTCATCCCCGTCGACCTCAGCGAACTGCGCAAGGCCGGCGGCGGTCCGAAGTGCTGCACCCTGGAGATCCGCGTATGAGCACCACCGACGAGATCATCGAGCTGAGCGAGCGGCACAGCGCGCACAACTACCACCCGCTGCCCGTCGTGGTCAGCGAGGCGCGCGGCGCGTGGGTGACCGACGTGGAGGGCAGGCGCTACCTCGACTGCCTGGCCGGCTACTCCTCCCTCAACTTCGGCCACGGCAACCCGGCGATCCTCAAGGCCGCCCAGGAGCAGCTCCAGCGGGTGACGCTGACCAGCCGCGCCTTCTTCCACGACAGGTTCGCCGACTTCTGCGCGGGCCTCGCCGACCTGTGCGGCAAGGACATGGTCCTGCCGATGAACACCGGCGCCGAGGCCGTCGAGACGGCGGTCAAGGTCGCCCGCAAGTGGGGGTACGAGGTCAAGGGCGTCGCCCCCGGCCGCGCCGAGATCATCGTCATGGCCGGCAACTTCCACGGCCGCACGACGACGATCGTCAGCTTCTCCACCGACCCCGACGCCCGCGACGGCTTCGGCCCCGCGACGCCCGGCTTCACGATCGTGGAGTACGGCTCGGCCGAGGCGGTCCGCGAGGCGATCACCCCCGACACGGTGGCGGTGCTGCTGGAACCCATCCAGGGCGAGGCCGGTGTGCTGGTGCCCCCGGCCGGCTACCTCACCCGGGTCAGGGAGATCTGCACCGAGAACAACGTGCTGTTCATCGCCGACGAGATCCAGTCGGGCCTCGGCCGCACCGGCGACACCTTCGCCTGCGAGCACGAGGGCGTGGTCCCGGACATGTACGTGCTGGGCAAGGCGCTCGGCGGCGGCGTCGTCCCGGTGTCCGCCGTCGTCGCGGACGCCTCCGTCCTCGGGGTGATCAAGCCGGGGCAGCACGGCTCGACCTTCGGCGGCAACCCGCTGGCCTGCGCGGTCGGTGGCGCCGTCCTGGACCTGCTGCTGACCGGCGAGTACCAGGCGCGGGCGCGTGAGCTCGGCGCGCTCCTGCACGAGCGGCTGCGCGCTCTCATCGGGCCCGCCGGCGAGGGCGGCCACGGCGTCGTCGCGGTGCGGGGACGCGGGTTGTGGGCGGGGGTGGACATCGACCCCTCCATCGCCACCGGGCGCGAGGTCTGCGAGGCGCTCATGCGGCGCGGGGTGCTGGCCAAGGACACCCACGGCTCGACGATCCGCCTCGCGCCGCCGCTGATGGTGTCGGAGGAGGACCTCAACTGGGCCGTCGACCGGCTCGCCGAGGTGCTCGACGAGCTGTCCGGCACGGCCGCGCCCGCGGAGGCCGCGGAGCAGGCTCCGGTTCCGTCCCCGCGGACCCCGGAGCTCTCCGGCCGCTGAGACCCGAGGCGCCGTCCCCGCGGACCCCGTACCTCTCCGGCCGCTGAGATTTGAGACTCCGGCTCCGCAAGCGCCGAAGCTCTCCGGCCGCTGAGACCTGAGAGGGGCCGGCTCCGAGGACGCCGGAGTTCCCGGCGCGCCGGGATCCCTTCCCGCGCCGCCCGGGTCGCCAATCGTTTGACCGACGGTGGCGGCCCGGGTGGGGGCGGAGGGCTCAGGGGGCGAGCGTGATGCGGGTCATCTCCTGGAAGTCCGGGCGGGCGGTGTGCCAGCGGACGCTCGCGGAGCGGCCGTCGAGGTCGAGCGAGGCGAGCGCGTTCGGGAACCACGGCCCGTTGGTGATCTTCCACCGCAGCGCCCGCCGCGGCAGGCGCACCGTGCGGGTCAGGATGCCGCCGACCAGGCTGGCCACGCCGAACGACCCGATCACGTTGGCCAGTCGCAGGCTGCGGCTGAGGGGGTTGCGGATCGGGGAGCACACCGCCTGGTAGATGCGCGCGGACTCGAGGTCCGCCGACGCCGGGCCGGCGGCCGCCAGGTAGGAGTAGTGGACGTCCCCCGACAGCAGCACGATCGTCGCCGGGGCCCTGCCGCGCCGTCCCGCGGCGACGTCCACCAGCAGGCGTCCGAGCTCCTCGAACGACCGGCGGAACGCCCCCCAGTGCTCCAGGTCGAGTGCTTGGCGGATCTTCTCGCCCCACACCACTCCGCGGGGTCCCCACGCCCCGCCGGCGACGGCCTCGTTCCAGCTCTCGACGTCGAAGATGCCGCTGGGCAGGAACACCGGCACCGAGGACCCGATGAGCAGGTGGTCGACGTCGCCGGTGGCCACCTCGGTGAACCACTCCCACTCGGAGTCGTCGAGCATGCGCCGGTGGCCGGGCTCCAGCTCGCGGGCGCACCGCGTGTCCAGCATGACCAGCCGCGTGCGGCCGACGTCGCGGGTATAGCTCCACCGCATGGAAGAGGGGTCCTCGTCGGCCTTCTTGGCGAAGGCGTCCAGCGCCGCTCCGCCGTCCCCGTCGCCCGCGCGGATCTCGGCGTACATCGGGTCGGCCTTGCGCTCGGACGGCGAGAGGTTGCCCAGGTGCTGGTAGACCCAGTAGGCGCCGAGCGCGGACAGCACGCGCGTCGGCCACCACGGCACCTCGGCCATGGTGCGCCGCCAGGCCATCGAGGTGTTCCAGTCGTCGCGCACGTCGTGGTCATCGAAGATCATCGCGGTGGGGACGGTGGACAGCACCCAGCGGACCACCGGGTCGCTCCACGCCTGCCGGTACAGCTCGGCGTACTCCTCGAAGTCCACGATCTCGTCGGGGCCGTCCTGACGGCGGGAGCGGATGTAGTCCAGCATCTCCTGGGACGGCTCGTCGGCGTACACCTGGTCGCCGAGGAAGATCAGCAGGCTCGGCAGGTCCTCGCCGTCCAGCAGGCGCAGGCCGAACTCGCGCAGCACGTCCTTGCCGTGCGTGCGCTCGTGCACAGCGTCGTGCGGCACGCTGGTGCGGCAGGACCCGAACATCACGCGGTTCATCTCGGCCAGCGGGCAGATCTTGCTGTCGGGGTAGCCCTCCAGGGGCCACACCCTTCGCCCGTCCAGCTCGACGGAGTACGCGCCGGTCTCCTCGACGTCCACGATGGCGTAGTGGTGGCCGTGCACGGTGAACGTGCGTTCGGTGGCCCGGGCGCCCGCCACCTCGATGGCGACCTCGCACGGATCGCTCGTTTCCACCCATATCGACGCGCTCGTCTCATCGACGTAGCGCAGCATCGGCCCTACCAGCAAGTCGGGCACGTTACCTCCCCTTTTGAGCAGCGTTATGAACCATATGCTCAACTCATCCGGTGGAGGAGGACGGCCTGCCTAAATGGCACGGCGATGACCCGGGCCCGCCGAGCGGCCACGGCGCGGATGCCCCCCCATGGAGCGGTCGCCACGCGCCGCGTCCACCTCGGCGAACGCGCGGAGGTCAGCCGTCGAGCGAGCGCACCAGGTGTTCCAGGTCTCGCATGAGCCGTTCTGTGCGGACGGCGCCGTACGTCGCGAGAATCGCCCGGTGGTGCTCGGCGATGCCGGCCTCCAACCGGCTGAGAAGCTCACTGCCCCGGTTTGCGAGGAATACCGCCACTTTGCGACGATCGGCCGGATCGTGCCCCCGGTAGACGACGGCGCGCTCGACGAGCCGGTCCACGGCCTTGGTCAACGTCGGGTGCGGCATCAGCGCCGCCCCGGCCAGATCGCCCATCGAGTGGCCGCGCCCGTCCGCGAGCGCCTGGAGGATGCGCCACTGCTCGACGGTGACCTCCTCGGCGGCGAGCGCCGCCGACAACCCCCGGTTGACGCTCCGCTCGGCGCGACTGAGCAGGTACGCCAGCGACGCCCCCAGCCCGCCCCCCGCCTCCGCGTCCCGGACCTCCCGCGTGGCCGCCGGGGCCTGGGCCGGCACGGCGGGCCTCGCGGTCGTCCCGCCCTCGTCGGCGCCGCTCACCACGGGCCTGTCCGTCCGTCCTCCGGCAGAGCGGTTGCCGCCGTCACCACTGAGGGCTCCCTTCGTCCGCGAACGCGCCAGGAGGATACTCTTCCACGTGGCCGAACCTGTCGCCCTGGTCATCGACCCGCTCGAGGCCCACCTGCTGCGGGCGGACGCCCTGCGCGTCGGCCTGGTGGTGCCCGTCTCCGGCGTGCTCGGGCTGCTCGGGCCGTGCGCCATCAACTGCGCGGTGCTGGCCGCGGCCGAGATCAACGAGGCCGGCGGGCTGCTGGGCAGGCCGGTCGAACTGGTACTGGTCGACGGCGGCCGCCCACCCTGCGAGGTCGCCCGCGAGGTGGCCGGGCTGGTACACGCAGGAGCCGTCCAAGGGCTGGTCGGCACGCACGCCAGCGACGTGCGGGCGGCGATCGAGCGCGCCCTGGGCGGCGCCGCCCCGCTGGTGTACACCCCGCCGTACGAGGGCGGCGTCCGGCACCCGGGCGTCTACTTCCTCGGCGAGCCCGCCTCCCGCCAGGTGGGCCCCGGGCTCGACTGGCTGGTCGAGCGCAGGCGGGCCCGGCGGTG
This sequence comes from Sphaerisporangium sp. NPDC005288, assembly GCF_040607475.1. Classification (NCBI taxonomy): domain Bacteria; kingdom Bacillati; phylum Actinomycetota; class Actinomycetes; order Streptosporangiales; family Streptosporangiaceae; genus Sphaerisporangium; species Sphaerisporangium sp. NPDC005288. The sequence continues at coordinate 103,509 of NZ_JBEXGT010000001.1, forward strand.
GTTCCTCCTCGGCAACGACTACGTGTGGCCCCGCCTCGTCCACGCCTCGGCGCGCCGGCATCTGCGAAGGCGGTCGGCGACCGTCGTCGGCGAGCGGCTGCTGCCCTCCGGCACCCGCGCCTTCGGGCCGCTCATCGAGGAACTGGCCGCGGCGCGTCCCGACGCGGTGCTGCTGAACCTCATCGGCAGCGACCTGGTGGCGTTCAACCGGGCGTTCAGGGCCAGCGGGCTCGACTGCGCGCGGCTGTGCGGCGCGCTGGAGGAACACGGCCTGCTGGCCATCGGCGGCGACGCCTCGGGCGAGCTGTACGCCGCCATGGGGTACTTCGGCAGCCTGGCCACCGACGCCAATCTCGCCCTGGCCGAGCGCTACACCCGCCGGTTCGGCTCGGCGGCGCCGCTGCTGAACGGGCACGGGCACGGCTGCTACGAGGGCGTGCTGATGCTGGCGGCGCTGATCCGGCGGGCCGGCTCGACGACCGTGCCGGCCATCGAGGCGGTCGCCGACGGCACCTCGATCACCGGCGGCCGCGGCCGGCTCACGCTGCACGACCGCCACGTGCGGCAACGCGTCTACGTGGGACGCGCCGATGGCCTGGACTTCGATGTCGTGACCTCCATGTGAGTCGCGCCGGTCCGCGCCGGGAGCGTGACACTCGCTCGTGCGGCGCCCGCCTCCTTCGCCCGCTCCGATCCCTCGGCCTGGTGTTCCGGCTTCGACGACCTGCCGTCTCGTGTGACGCTCGCGTAACGGTGTGGCGGCCGTCGTAAATCTTTCCATAGAAATCTTTTCACTTTCAAGGAATGGCTCTATCGTACGGCTCTGCCCCCGCATGTGAAGGAGCCGTCCATGTCCTCCCCGTCCGGAACGTCGCCGTCCCCCTCCGGCGCCCCGCTCGGCGGCGCGTCCGATTCGACCCCGGCCGCCGGCGTCGAGCGTTTCGGCTACAAACAGGAGCTGCAACGCTCACTGAGCTTCGCCGACCTGCTGATCTACGGCCTGATCTTCATGGTGCCGATCGCCCCGTTCGGCATCTTCGGCGGCGTCTTCCAGGGCTCGGGCGGCATGGTGGCGCTCGCGTACATCATCGGCATGATCGCCATGGCCTTCACCGCGTTGTCCTACGCGCAGATGGCCCAGGCGTTCCCGATGGCCGGCTCGGTCTACACCTACGCCGGCCGGGGCATCGCCGCGCCGGTCGGCTTCCTCGCCGGATGGGTGATCCTGCTCGACTACGTGCTCGTGCCGGCCCTGCTGTACCTCATCGCCAGCGCCGCCATGGCCTCGTTCGTTCCCGCCATCCCGATCTGGGCGTGGCTGATCGGCTTCATCGTGCTCAACACGGCCGTCAACTACCTCGGCATCGAGATGACCGCGCGGATGAACAAGATCATGCTGGTGGCCGAGCTGATCGTCCTGGCGATCTTCCTGGTCATCGGGATCACCGCCCTGGCGCAGGGCAAGGGCAACGGCGACCTGCTCAGCCCGCTGTACGACTCCTCGACCTTCTCCTGGCCGCTGGTGTTCGGGGCCGTGTCGGTGGCGGTGCTGTCGTTCCTCGGCTTCGACGGCATCTCGATGCTCGCCGAGGAGAGCCGCGAGGACACCCGCAGGCTCGGCCGCTCCATGGTCGCCGCGCTCGCCCTCGCCGGCGTGCTGTTCGTCGTCCAGACGTGGGTGGCCGCCCTGCTCACCCCCGACCGTTCGACCCTGCTCACCAAGGGCGACCCGGCCGGCACCGCCTTCTACGACACCGCCGCGTACGCGGGCGGCCACTGGCTGAGCGTGCTGACCGCGGTCGCCACCGCCGTGGCCTGGGGCTTCGCCAACTCCCTGGTCGCGCAGGCGGCCACTTCCCGCCTGCTGTTCGCGATGGCCCGCGACGGGCAGCTCCCGAAGTTCCTCGCCAAGATCCACCCCAAGCACAAGATCCCGGTCAACGCCACGTTCGTGGTCGCCGCCGTCTCGCTGGTCTTCGGCATCTTCATGAGCCGGCTCGCCGACGGCATCCAGGTGCTCACCTCGCTGGTGAACTTCGGCGCGATGACGGCCTTCCTCGCCCTGCACGTGTCGGTCATCGTCCACTACGTGATCCGGCAGGGCAGCCGCGACTGGTGGCGCCACGTCATCGCCCCGGCCATCGGCTTCCTGATCCTGCTCTACGTCGTCATCAACGCCAACATCGCCGCCCAGGTGCTCGGGTTCGTCTGGCTGCTCGTCGGCCTGGCGATCCTCGCCTACTCCTACCGCGTGGGCCGGCGTCCCACCCTGCCCGCCATGACCACGGAGGTCTCCGAGTGAACGTCGTCTCCTACCGTCCCGCCGCCGACGAGCTGTCCTACACCTTCGGCGGGCGCCCCGCCGTCGGCACGGTCGAGCCCGGCACCGTCCTCGAGCTGTACACCGAGGACTGCTTCGGCGGGCGCGTGCGCGGCGTGGACGACCTGCCCTCCGCGGTCTGCGAGTTCCCCTACCTCAACCCGGTCACCGGCCCCTTCCACGTCCAGGGCGCCGAGCCGGGCGACACGCTCGCCCTGCACTTCATCTCCATCGAACCGGCACGCGACTGGGCGGTCTCCACGACGTTCCCGCACTTCGGGGCGCTGACCGGCACCCACACCACGGCGATGCTCCAGCCGCCGCTGGACGAGGTCGTGTGGATGTACGAGGTGGACAAGGAGCGGCGCACCGTCACCTACCGGGCGCGGCGCGGCGACTTCACCGTGGAGATGCCGCTGGACCCGATGCACGGCACCGTCGGCGTCGCGCCGGGCGCCTCCGAGGCCCGCATGACGATCACCCCGGACGCGCACGGCGGCAACATGGACACCCCCGAACTGCGGGCCGGCGTCACCGTGTACCTCGGCGTCAACGTCGAGGGCGGGCTGTTCGCCGTCGGCGACGGCCACTGCCGGCAGGGGCACGGCGAGGTGTGCGGCACGGCGGTGGAGGCCGCCATGAACACCGTCGTCGCCGTCGAGCTGATCAAGGGCGTGCTCACGCCGTGGCCCCGGCTGGAGGACGACGCCCACCTGATGTCCACCGGGTCGGCGCGCCCCCTGGAGGACGCCTACCGCATCAGCCAGCACGACCTGGTGACCTGGACCTCCACGCTCACCGGCCTCGACCTGCTCGACGCCTACCAGCTCGTCAGCCAGGGCGGCGAGGCCCCGGTCGGCAACGTCTGCGACACCAACTACACGATGGTCGCCAAGCTCCCCAAGGCCTACCTCGGCACCCCCGACATCTACGAAGGCGCCCACTCCCGCCTGCGCGCCCTCGGCGAGCGGTACCTCGCCTCCCGCTGAGGGGCGCGCGCGATTATGTGAATACATTTCTCTTGTTCGGCCGGGCGTGGCCGCGACGGAACATTTCTCTTTCCGAGCGGCCACGGACCCGGCCGACGTCTTTCCGCGGCGGGCGGGCCGCTGTACTAGTGGAGGAGACGAACGACCGGCTCTCGGATGACCACCGCGCCGCACCCGACCCCCGGCCACGTTTATCGGACAAATTCTCCGAAACCGAGCGAATGGGGCAGCGGATGGCAACCGTGACGCTTTTCCGCAATGACTTCGCCTGGACGATCCCGCCGCGCGGGCCGGACGGCCACGTCTACTTCTGGCTGGAGAGCCCCCTGTTCGGCAGGGGCGCGGTCACCGTCACCGCCGTGGCCACCTACGCGCCGGAGAGATATCTCGAGGTGACCCAGGTCGCGACCCGGGGCGACTACGCGGGCCGCTTCTATCTCGACATCGTCGTCACCAACAACGGGCCCATAACCGTCGGCGGCTTCTACGTCCACACAAGTGTGATATCCCCATGACAGAAAGCGGGACGGAAATGCGCGTCGTCGTGGTGTACGACCCGGCCGGGAACATCAAATCGATGGCCACCGCCCCGGAAGGCGGGGCCCTTCCGGGAATGGCATTGGCCCCCGGCGAGGAACTCGGGACGATCGACGTCCCCGACCTGCCTCACGACCTGGACCCCGAGGAGACCAACAAACGGCTCACCGCCATCGCCGAACGCCACATCGTCGAGCCGAACGACACCCGGATGCGCCTACGCGTGAAGGAGTGACCACCAGGCCGCCTCGCCCCCTCGGCGTCCCCCTGCCCGAGAACGCCGACGGCGACCGCCCAGCGCGACGGCCCGCATACCCGGTGAGCGTCACGGTCGGGCATGCCGGGCGAACGTCACCGCCTCACGTACCGGGCGAATCTCACGGCGCCGCGGGCCTGGCGAAGGTCATAGTGTGGCGGCGGCGACGATCTGTTCGCAGAGGGCGTGGGTGCGCAGGGCGTCGTCGGCGGTGATCAGGCGTCCCTCGCGGACGGAGGCGAGGAACTCCTGGCACGCCTGCTCGATGCCGCGCTGCCGGGCGACCGGCGTCCAGTCGGGCCTGCGCGCGAGGGTCTCGCCGCCGTCGAAGTCGACGACGTCGCCGAGGTTCACCACCCGGCGCTTGACGCCACCGCCGATCACCTCGCAGGTCTCCTCGACCGCCCCGCTGACCCGGCTCATCATCCCGATCGCCGTGAACCCTCCCCCACTGTGAGCGGCGATGGGCGGACGGTCCCCGGTGAGGCGCAGGACCACGTGCTCCAGCAGGCCGTCCCGCACGCGCACATCCACCGATGTCTCCGAGATCTCGCCCGGCGCCAGGAATCGCAGGGTGTCCACCACGTGGATGAAGTCGTCGAAGACGACCCGGCGCGGGTCGTCCGCGAGGCCGGTGCGGTTCTTCTGCATGACGACCAGGTCGCGCGGCAGGTCCCGCAGCCCCGCGTACCCGGGCGCGTACCTGCGGTTGAACCCGACCATGAGCGAGAGCCCGCGCTCCTCGGCCAGGCGCGCGACCTTCTCGGCCCCGGCGAGGTCGTACGCGATCGGCTTGTCCACGTACACATGCGCCCCGGCCCGCAGCAACGCCTCCACGATCTCCACGTGCGCCTCGGTCGCGGCATGGACGAACGCCGCCTCGACGCCCTCCGCGACCACCTGCTCCACCGAAGTGAACCGCGCCGGAACGCGGTAGGCGTCACCGAGCCGGTCCAGTCTGCCCCGGTCACGCGTGCACAGCAGCAGCTCCAGGCCGGGTGTGGCCGACAGCACCGGCAGGTAGGCCTTCTCCGCGATGTCCCCGAGCCCGATCATCGCCACGCGCGTCCGATCCATGCCGAGAGACTACGAGGCGGACTGTTCAGGACGAGCACCGAGGGCGGTCCAGGACACAGAGGAGCCACCATGCACGTGGCATGAGGGCGCTCAAGGACGCGGGGTGAGGGGCGACTCGGAGATCCTGAGCTGGAGGGCGGGAAAGCGAGGCGCCACGAAGCCGGTCGCGCGGTACAGCTCGGCGCCGTCCCCGGTGGCGTTGAGTTCGATCACCTTGGCCTCGGTCTCGTCGCGGAACCAGGCCAGCAGCGCCGCGAGGCACGCCCGCGCGTGCCCGCGCCGTCGTCGCCGGACGTCGGTGCTGATGTTGAAGACACGACCCTGTGTGCCCGTGAGGTTGGACGGCCCGGGCGCGCGCCGCTCGATCATGCCCACCGCCGAGCACACCACGCCCAGCTCCGGATCTTCCATCACGAACGCGGCGAAGCCCCCGGTGTCCGCGAGCCGCTCGGCGAACCACGCCTCCGCGGCCTTGCGCCACTCCGCGTCCTGGCCACCGACGGGCGTCCCCATCTCCTCCAGCATCAGCGCCCGCAGCCGCGTCAGCGCCCCCGCGTCCGCCCCCACCGCCCGCCGCACGGCGCGACCGGCTTCCTCCTGACCCATGGCGGACATCAAACCATCCGGGGATGAGCGTCGCCGCTCCGGTATTGCGAGGGGCTATCGGGTGCGCCACCAGTCGAGGGTCTGCTTCAGGGCGACGTCCGTCGGGGTCGGGGCGACGCCGAACGTCGACTCGAAGGCCGAGGAGTCGACGACGAACGGCCGGACGAACTGGTAGCGCGTCTCCTCCAGCTCGCGCAGCAACGGCGAGAACAGCCCCGCCGCCCGCATCACCACATGCGGGATGGCCGAGACGCGGGGCGCGGGCGCCCCGGCCAGCTCCGCCATCCGCTCGGCCAAGTGCCGGACGGTCGTCGCGGGCGGCGTGGGCACGTGCCAGGGCCGTCCCCAGGCCCGCTCGTCCACCGCGACCGTCGCCAGCGCCCGCACCACGTCCGGAATGTAGGTGAGACTGTGCGGCTGGTCGGGATCGGCGGGCACCCGGATCGGTTTGCCGGCCATCAGCGGCTTGAGGAAGCGGTCGCTGAAGATGGCCTGGCCGGACATCCCCGGCCCGAAGAAGTCGGATCCGCGCACCTCGGTCGCCCGCACACGGCCCGCCTCGTGCGCGGCGAGCGCGTCGCGCCACATCGTGGCGCGCACCTTCCCCTTCGTCCCGGTGGCCGCGAGCGGCATCTCCTCGGTCATCGGACGGTCCACCGGCCCGTACCCGTACAGGTTGCCGGTGACGACCAGCACCGCCCCGCTGCGCTCGGCCGCCGTCAGCAGCGCGGCCGCCATCGGCGGCCAGTCACGCGCCCATTCGTGGTAGCGCGGGTTCGCGCAGTTGTAGAGGGCGTCGGCGTCCTTGACGAGGCCCGCGAGCCGGTCGGCGTCGCGCACGTCAGCGGCGACCCGGGTGATCCCCGGATCCGCCGGCCCCGAGCCGGAGCGGGTGACGACGACGACCTCGTGCCCCGACCGCGCCAGCGTCTCCGCCAGTTGCCCGCCGACCTGCCCCGACCCGACGATGACGTGCTTGCCCATGTTCGACCTCCTTGTGATGACGCCTCTTCGGCGGTGTCTCAGACCTGGTGCCAGAGGAGCCGCAGCGCGGCGTTGACGACGAACAGCGCGGCGAACACCACCGAGGTGGTGACGAGGCCGGCCCCCGCCGCGGCCGCGACGCCCCCGCCGAACCAGAGGACCTCAAGGGCCGCCCGTCCCAGCCCGTGCACCGGGATGCTCGCCTTCGGCGACCCGAAGACGCCCCAGACGACCGCGAACAGCAAGGGCCCGCCGATGCCCAGCAGCAGTTTGAGCCCCCAGTTCGGGCTGAACGTGAACCCCCAGTACCCGACCGCCAGGTAGACGCCCAGCTCCAGCAGGAACATCAGGCCCGCGTTGGCGCCTTTCATCACGGTCAGCATCGAACGGCCCCATCTCGATGAACGCATTGCTCTCGTTCGAGAGCAATGCTCTCGCATGGAGACCGGCGTCGTCAAGAGCGCCGCTCTCGCTTCATTCTTCCGCTCCACTCCTCACCCAGCCGAACCCCGGGCCGCGGGCGAACACCCGGAGACAGACGAAACCGGCGGGGCACACCGTTGTGGCCCCGCCGGTCGCGTGAACCGGTTCTCTCAGGACTACTTCAGGCCGAAGGCCCGGGTGATGGTCTGGGAGATGCCCTCGCCGTCGCGCTGGTCGGCGGTGACCCGGATGGAGACGTAGCCGGCTCGCTGCGGCGCGCGCAGCGAGGCCTGCCAGGTGCCCTTCTTCTCCTTCAGGCTCTGCCGCCGCCAGGTGGCGCCGTCGTCGTAGGAGACCGCCAGCGTCACCGCGGAGATCGGGTTCTTCGCGAAGTCGCCGTTGAGCAGCACCGGCGTGATGGACAGGTCCGACGCGCGCCGCGCCCGGCCCTCGGCGTCCACGTCGATCCCGTAGTCCAACTGGACCAGGGGGATGGCGGCGAAGTCCGCCCCCACCGGGGCGCCGGAGGTGAACCGCCATTCGGTCTGGCCGGCGATGGAGTAGGGGTTCACCGTGCCGTCGTTCTTCGTCTGGACGACGATCCGGTAGGGCAGCCGCTGCGGCGCCAGGTCTCCGGCGTTGAGGTAGGGCCAGCCCACGACCTGGGCGACCTGCCTGTCCCCCTGGTACATCGTGATCGTCTCGACCACGCCGGGGATGCCGGACCCGCCGCTGTGCGCCGCTCCCGCGTCGCCGAAGCCCTGGATGTCGGCGCTGAGCCCGGTCTCGCCGCGGAACGGGCCCTCGGCGCTGATCATGCGCGGCCGGGTGATGGGGCCGAACCACCGGTCCTTCTGCACGCTGCCCGGCCGGTAGGACAACGGCTCGGTCTGCGACCCTCCCCAGCCGTTCACGGAGGCGGTCTGCTGCCAGACGACGCCCTCTCCGGCGGAGACCCAGTCGGTACGCTTTCCGGCGGCGACCCGCTCCAGCGGGAACGCCGGGGCGGAGTAGTACTCGTACGGCGGGAACTCCGTCCGCATCTCGGTGACCTGCATCTTGGAGGGCGGAGCGAACTCCAGGTCGACGCGGGCGAGGTCCCGCGGGTCGGTCCTGGCGGAGGGGTCCTCGGGCACCCCGCCGTGGTGGTAGTCGACCAGGTCGTACAGGTACTCCGGCGCCGGGTGGGCCTCGACGTCCAGCCGCAGCGCCTTCCTGCCCGCGGCGGCGATCGCCTTGATCAGCTCCTCCCCCTCGTCCAGCGTGACCGAGGCGACCGGGACGGTCCCGGTCGAGAAGCCGTCGGCGGCGCCGTACCAGTCGCTCCTGCGGCCGGGTGCGTTGTTGACCACCAGGAGCATCGCCGCGCCGGCGGCACGAGCTGCCGCGGCCTGGTCGGCGGGGGTCACCGCGCCGGCGCGTACGACCGCGGCCTTGCCGCGGACGGACAGGCCGGCGTAGTCGGCCTGCGCACCGTCGCCGGCGAAGGCGGCGTCCAGGCGCGAGGCGCCGTCCGGCATCGCCGCGGAGCCGGGCTGCACGAGGACGTCGTCGAGGTCGTGGCCCTGATAGCCGATCTTCAGCGGCGTCTGCCTCGCGCGGAACCGGGTAGTGAAGACGAAGCTGCCCTTGGTCACCTTCTTTTCGCTCGGCAGGGCCCACAGGCTGTCATAGGCGGGCGGAGTCATGATCACTTCATGCAGGGCGGTGCCGTCGCCGGGTGCGGGCCTGCTGGAGGTGAAGGAGCGGAAGATGTCGACCCTGCTGTCGACGACGGCGGTCGGCTTGGGCGTGGCCACCTTCACCTGGCGTGCCCGCGAGGCGTCGAGCTCCACGGTGCGGTCGGCCGTCAGGTCGACCTCGGGAGCGATCAGCGTCGCGACCCCGAGAGAGTCGGGACCGTGCAGACCTTCCACGTCCGGGATGGCGAGGACCGTGTAGGAGCCGGGAGCCCAGCGGCTGGTGAGCGTGCCGTCCGGGACCCACATGAAGGTGCTGCCTCCGTCGGCGCCCTTGATCTCGACATCGCCGCTCAGGGGCCGGCCGGCGCGGTCCTTCAGGTGGACGGTGAGGGCGTACTTCTCGGATTCCACCGAGACGCCCACGACCGTGTGCACCTCACCGGCCGCGTGCCGCGCCCTGACCTGGGCGGTGTACCTGCCGGGCGCGAGCCCGTCGGGGTTCACCGTGACGTCGACCGCCGAGGTCCCGCGCGCGGGCACGGTGAGGTGGTCGGCGGCGATCGTGAACGCCTTCTCGGGCGAGCCGCCGCGGTCGACGGACAGGTCCAGCGTGACGGGGGCGTCCGTGGTGTTGGTGTAGGTGATCTTCTTCTTGACCGGCCGCCGCGGCTGGTCGCCGGACGACCACTGGACCAGCCCGGTGTCCACCGATCCGGTCGCGACGATCTGGTCCTTCACGTAGGCGGCGCCCACGTCCAACCGGCCGGCGCCGGCCTGGTAGGGGCTGTAGTCCGGCGTCGGCACGCTGGTGCTCATCAAGGCGTCCTTGATCTGCCGCGCCGTCCACTCCGGGTGCTTCTGGGCCAGCAGCACCGCCGCACCGGCGACGTGCGGCGTCGCCATGGAGGTGCCGCTGTCGGTCCGGTAGTAGCCCTCGCCCCACTCCATGTACTGCGAGCGCGCCGCCAGCACGTCCACGCCGGGAGCGGTCAGGTCGGGCTTGAGCCCGTCGTCGTTCAGGCGCGGCCCGGCGCTGGAGAAGTCGGCGAGGTGGTCGGAGCCGTCCACCGCGCCGACGGTGAGCGCGGCGTCCGCGGTCCCCGGCGAGGCGACGCTGTACGGGCCGGGTCCGTCGTTGCCCGCGGCGACGACGAAGAGCGCGCCGGTCTCGGTGCTCAGCCGGTTCAGCGCCTGACTCAGCGGATCGTCCTGGGTGTGCCAGCCGCCGACGCCCAGGCTCATGCTGACCACCTTGGCGTGCTCGGTCCGCGTGGCCCACTCCATGCCCGCGATGACGCCCGAGATCGGCCCGGAGTTGCCGTCGTCGAGGACCTTGCCCACCACCAGGTCGGCGCCGGGGGCGACTCCCCGCTCCTTGCCGCCGGACGCGGCGCCCGTCCCGGCCACGGTGGAGGCGGTGTGGGTGCCGTGCCCGTTCCGGTCGGTGACCTCCTGGCCCGGGACGAAGCTCTTGGACGCCGCGACGCGGCCGGCGAGGTCCGGGTGGGTGGCGTCCACTCCGGTGTCCAGGACGGCGACCCGGACGCCGGTGCCCGAGCCTCCCGCGGCCCAGGCCGCGGGGGCGCCGATCTGCGCGGTGGTGTCGGCGAGGGTCGCCTTCGCCTTGCCGTCCAGCCACACCTTGTCGATGCCGGCGGCGAACGGGGGCGCCGCCTGGTCGTACGGCGTGCCGCCGGACCGCTTCGCCGACCGCCCGTTCTCCTGCGCGGCGCCGGTGAGGGCCGACCAGAAGGCCGTGGCCTGCGACCGGCGGGCCCGGACCGCCTCACCGCCGATGGAGGGAAGGCTGAGCGTGGTCCTGGCACCCGGCAGCGCGATGCCGCCCGGCGAGGCGGACGGGGCATCCGTGGCGGCGGGCTCACCGTCGGACGTGGCGCCCGTGGCGCCGGACTCACGGGACGGGGCGCTCGTGGCGGCGGGCTCGCGGGCCGCCGCGTCTTGCGTGTGAGTGACGATCAGGGGCAGTTCGCTGCTGTGCGCGTCGTCGTAGCCCTGCGCGATCAGCCGGGTCACGTCGAAGAGCTGCTTGTCGAGCCGGCCGGCCGCGATGTAGGCGACGGCCGGGTCGGGGTACACGTAGGTGTCCCCGCCCTCGGTGGAGACGCGCACGGAGCCCGTGGCTCCCGGCGCGCGCTCGACGTCCACAGAGGAGGCGGCGCCGGTCCGCTTGGTCACTTTCACCTTGTCGCCGGTGATCAGCGTCACCGTGGCGGTCGCACCGGGCACGCCGCCGCTCGTGGGCGGCGCTCCCGTAGGCGCTTGCGCAGGCGAAGCACTGTGCGCCACCGCTGGGGTGATCACAACGGCGGCGAGGGCCGCGGCGACGGACGCCGCGGCCCTCCGGGGGGAACAGGGCCTCACTTAGCCTCCAGAGTCGATGAACCGGACGAATCCGATCACCCCTGGCAAGGCCCTGTAAAGGACTTGAAGTTACTACTTTCTTCCTATAGTTTGCCCTTTTGTTAACTTTTCCGACATAAGCCGCATATCAGGACATCCGCCTCAGGGGCCTCCCAAGGACGCCCTTCACGGTGGCTCGGTGCGTCCCCGAAGGTCGCGCGTCGTGCTAGATCATCGCGGCAGGACCTCCTAACGAGTCCGGCCGGAAATCTCATCCACGAGGGCGGCAACGCGGCGACCAGTCGGCACGGTCTCCGTGTTCGACCGATTACGCGCGTATACGATCTACTGAGGCCCTTACGGCGGTTTCCATCCCCCCATGCCCCGGAGTCGATGTGAGCGAGCTGATGCGCATGCCCCTGGCCGACGGCGGCCAGGTCGTCGTGGAGATCGCGGACAACGAGCCGGCGGTCCGGCGGGCCTCACGCACCGGGGACAAGATCGAAGCGGCGGTGGACTCTCTGCAGTCAGCGCTCCAGCCCATCCGCAAGGCCGCCGAGGCGGCCCTTGAGACCTTTCGCGAGTCCGGTCCGGACGAGGTCGAGATCGAGCTGGGCGTCAAGCTGAACGCCGAGGCAGGGGCCGTCGTCGCCAAGTCCGCCCTCGAAGGACACCTGACCGTCAAGCTCACCTGGCGTCGCGTCGCGGAGTCCTGACATGCGCCGCTGGTCGGTTCGCGTCCGCGCAGGCTCAGGGACGTGCGGCGCCGGCGTCCTGATCGACGCCCGGCACGTGCTGACCTGCGCCCACGTGGTCAACGCCGCTCTTGGCCGGCACGCCGCCGAACGCTCCCGCCCGGCCGAACCGGTCGAGCTCGACTTCCCGATCGCCGCGGGGGGTGCGCGGTTACAGGCATGGGTCACCGACGACGGCTGGTTCCCCATCGAGGACGACGAACGCGGTGACGTGGCCATCCTGGAGCTTCGCACCACGCCGCCCGACGGAACCGCCCCCGCCGAGCTGACCGAGCGCGCCGAACGCGGCACGGCCGTGCGCGCCTACGGCTATCCCCCGGGACTCGACACGGGCGTGTGGGCGGTGTCGTACGAAGTGGGCGACCCCGGCGGTCCCGAATGGGTCCAACTCGACGCCACACGCGCCGTCGGCAGGCGTATCCAGCGCGGGTTCAGCGGCGCCGCCGTGGAACGCGACGACACCGGCCAGGTCGTCGGCATCGCCGTCACCGAGGACGGCGACGACGGTGCCAAGGTCGCCTGGATGCTCCCCGTCTCGGCCCTTCTACGCCGCTGGCCGCGCCTGGCCGCCTCCTGCCGGCCTCCCCATGCGGACGGGCCGGTCCGCTCGGAGATGACACCGGTCCCCCCGGAACTCACCGGCGTCCTTCGCCAGCTGTGCCAGGTCTCCGATGACCTGCCCTATCCGCTCCGCGGCGCTCATGGACGCTTCCCCCTGTCGGAGGTGTACGTACGGCAGAGCGTCGCCGCCGCTCCCGAACCGCGCAGACCGTGGGAGGAGGACGGCGAGGAGTTCCCGGAGGAGGACCGGCGGCCGTCCGCGGGCCTGGCGCAGCCGTTCGAGCAGGTCTTCGAGCAGCACGACCACCTGGTGATCGAGGGCGCGGCCGGCCTCGGCAAGACCACCCTCGGCAGGATGCTCGTCCGGCACTTCGCCAAGGCCCTGCTGGACGGCAAGGCCCAGGACGGCGAGGCGCCGCTGGTCCCCCTCATGCTGCCCGCCCGCGTGCTGGCCGTCCATCTCCGTGGCGGCTGGCCCGAGGCGTTGCGGGCCTCGGTCACCGCGGAGTACGGGCCGTCCGACGGCGAAGTGGCGGCGTCCCTGTTCACCGGGAAGGTGCGCGGCCGTCGGTGGCTGGTCGTGGTGGACGCCCTGGACGAGATCCCCGACCAGGACGACCGCGAGCGGCTGCTGACCGCGCTCGCGTCCCGGTTCCCTGGCGACGACGGCCCGGCTCGGTTCCTGGTCACCACCCGTCCGCTGTCCCCTGGCGAGATCGACCGCCTGCGCGGTCCGAGGGTCGGCTTCTACGAACTGCAGCCGTTCGACGAGGACGCCCTGGTTCAGTTCGCCCGCAACTGGTTCGACCCGGACGACGCGCCTGGGGGGAACGCGGCGGCGGAGGAGTTCCTGCGGCAGGTGCGGCTGGCCGGCCTTGAGGAGGTGCTCGTCGTGCCCCTCCTGGCCACCGTGGCCGCCCACCTCCACCAGTCCCGCCGCGACCGCCCGCTGCCGGCCGGGCGGTACGAGCTGTACGAGGAGTACATCGGGCGGTACGCCCAGGCTCGGATCGAGGCGGGAGCCTCGTCGCTGGCATCCCTGGACGAGGTCCCGGGCGGTCCGCGGCTCGCGGCGTGGCTGTACGAGCACCGGGTCGCGCTGATGGAAGCGCTGGCCACCGCCTACACCACCACCGAGACCCCGCTCATGGACGTCGCGCGGCGCTACCTGACCGACCATGCCCCGATGCCCGCCCGCATGCCCCTGGACTGGGAGAGCGCCCTCGCCGAGTGGCTGTCCCAGACGGGCGTGCTGTCGAGGAGCCGCACCCGCCTGCGGTTCCTGCACCAGACCTTCGCCGAGCACCTGGCCGCCACCGCCCGCGCCAAGACCCTTCCCAAGGACTTCCGTGCCAGCGAACCGCCCTGGGAGAAGCTGTTAAGCGACCTCCTGTTCGGCGACGACGCGGCCAACCGCGTGGTCCTGCACTACCTGCACCTCGTAGGGCCGGGCGCGGCACTCTTGGACGCGCTGCAGAACGGCACTCTCGACCAGCGCGCCACCGCGGACGGCCTGGTCGAGAAGGGCGCCCCCATCTCGGACGCCCAGCTCACGGCTTACCTGACCCGGCTGGAGAACTTGGTGGGAACGGGTTCGGTGACGGACCTGGAGGAGGTGATCGCCCTCACCCGCCACGCCCCCGTCCGCGAACGACTCGAAGGACTGCTGGCTGACGCATCCCTCGGCCCCGCGATCAGAATCTCCCTCATCGACCTGCTCCGGGAGCGATCGGGCGGAGTACGTCGCGACGGACCGGCGATATTGCGGGCTTTCACCGCTGCGGAGCCCGAGGCGAGAATCCGCTGCAAGGCCGCGACCGTCCTGTCCAAGTTCGGCGGTGATCACCGCGACGAGGCCGCGCGGTTGCTCGTCGCCCTCGCCGAGGACGGCGACACGGAGATCACCGACCGCGTCTCGGCCGCCGAGAGCCTGGCGCGGCTGGGCGGCCGACATCGGGCGCACGCGGCGGACCTGCTCCACCGGTTGGCCACCGACCCGGCGGTGACCGTCTGGCACCGCGCTGAGATGGCTGAAGAGCTGGCCAAATGCGGTCAAGAGCAGCGGCAGCGAGCCGCCGAGATCCTGCACGACCTGGCCATGGACCGCTCCTTGGACGGTATGGACCGACGATCAGCCGCTGAGAAGCTGCACAAGCTGGGAGGCCGCCACGTTCATGAGAGCGTTCACCTCCTGGGGCGACTGGCACACGATCTTCGCCGTGATCGATTCGACCACGCTCTGACCCTGGTCGCTCTTGTGAAGATCGAACCATCCCGCCGCCCTGAGGCCGTCGAAGCACTGCTGCGGGTGACCACTGACCTCAGCATCAGCGCAGGGTACAGACTCGCCGCTGCCCGCGAACTGGCGGAGCTCGGCGGAGCGCACCGGTCGACCGCTGCCCGGGTCATGTTCGACCTCGCCGTACGACCCGACGCCGAGAGCATGGTGGGCAGCCGCTACAGAGCGGCGGAGGACCTGATCGAACTCGGTGCCGGCTTCAAGGCGAGCGGCGTGCAGGCCTTCTACGCGATCAGCGTCGACGCAGTGCAGGCCGCGCACCTCCGCATGACGGCCGTCCAACTCGCCCAATTGGACGACGGCCATCGGATGCCGGCCGCCGACCTCCTGCTGAGACTGGTCGCCGGGCCCGCGCTCCCGTTCGGCCGCCGCCTCCAGGCGGCGAGCACGCTGGCCAATCTGGGAACGCGTTTCCTGCCGGGCATCCTGCGCTTCGTCGACGAACTCTTCCGTCACCCCTTCTCCTCGTCGGCCGAACGCGTCCTGGCGATGGCGACACAGGCGACGCTCCGGCCCGGCGACACACCGTTGGCCGCCACGCTGATCCATCGGCTGGCGATGACCGCGACAGCCTCCGCCGACGCTCGCTCCAACAGCGCCCAGGTACTCGTGGACCTGGGGGCCGCGCATCTCGACCAGGCGGCGGATCTGTGGAGGCGCTTGGCCTCCGACCACGCGGCGCCGCTCCGATCCCGGCGAAACGCGGTGGAGCGACTGCTCGATCTGGGTGCCCGATATCGTGAGGGAGCGGGCGCGTCTCTCCGGCGATTCACCGACGACCCCTCCATCAACGCAAGCGAAAAGACCCTTCTGCTTCTTGAGTCTCACCACCTGGCCTCCTCGCTCGGCGCCGATGTCTACGACCGCATTGCCTCCGATGTCACCGTCGATCACGATGAGAGGAGATTCGCCGTCCGCCAGGGGCACGCCGGCGACACCGACCGGCACCGCCGGGCCGTGGCCCTCCTGCACCAGCTCGCGACGGACCCCGCCGCCACGACGACGGCTCGTCTGAACTCCGTCCAGGAGCTGGCGTCCCTCGGCCCGGATCATCGTGCGCGATGTCTCGAGATGCTGGGGCGAATGGTTGAGGTGTCGGGTACCCATGTCCGGCATCGACCGGCGATCCTGGCCGATCTCGCGAAGCTCGACCCTTCACAGCGCGACAGCGTCGCCGAGCCGCTGCACCGGCACGCCACCGACCCGCTCGTCGCCCCTGACTCACGCCGCGAGGCCGCCGCCGAACTCGGCGAACTCGGCGATGAGCATCGCGAGCGCGGCGCGGAGGTCCTCACGCGGATGAGCCTCGACGTCCTCCTCGACGCACAGGTACGCCGCGAGGCGGCCGGTTCGCTGATCAAGCTGGGTGAGCAGGAGGAGAACACCGGGGTATACCTGCTGTACCGGCTGGCCACCGGTACCGGCGACGCAGGTGAGCGCGAGCCGGACGATCGCCGCCTGGCCGCGCGGGACCTCGCCAGGCTGGGCGGCGAGCGACGGGCACAAGGAGCCGAGGTGTTGCGCCGGCTCGCGGCGGATGCGTCGGCCGATGCCGGCGTACGCCTCGCGGCGGCCCAGGATCTCGCCGGACTGGGCGGCGATGAGCGCGACGAAGGCGCGGAGATCCTGTACCGGCTGGTCATCGAACTGGTCGACGATCCCGTCGAACGACTGCGGATGGCGCAGGACCTCGTCAAGCTCGGGCCCGTCGCCCAGTCCCGCGCCCTGGTGCTCCTCGGCGAACTGACGGTGGACACCGGCGCCGACGTCACGGTCCGCCGGTGGGCGGCGGAGTTCCTGGGCGGGCTACTGTCCCCGCAAGCGCTGGAGACCGCCGTAGTGGGCCTCCACCGTCTGGCCGAAGATCGCGACGTGGACTCCTGGAACCGGCTGTGGGCCATCGAGTCCCTGGCGAAGCTCGGCCCGGACGCGCGGCGGCTCGCCTTCGAGGCGGTGCGGGCGTTCCGCGAGGAGGCGGACGGGCCGGACGGCGACCTGCCGCGAGCGCTCGCGGTCGCGGCGATGGCCGACGTGAGCGACGCTTGCCACTTCGACGCGGTGGACCTGCTCACCCGACTGGCCGAGGACACCTCACGCCAGGGCCGCGAACGGCTCCTGGCCGCCACCGGTCTCCTGGAGATCAGCGACCTTCACGCGCAGCGGGGCACTCGCCTGCTCGGACTGATCGCCGAGGACCCTGCGGTCAGAGCATGGGAACGCCGCCAGGCCGCCGAAGCCCTCGCCCGTTTCGGGACCGCCTGTCGCGCGCGGGCCGTCGGCCTGCTCGACGCCATCGCCGACGACGTCTCCGCCGATCCCTGGGAGCGGGCGGAGGCCGCGATGGCCCTCGCCGAGCTTTCCGCCGACAAGCGCGAACGCGCGATCGGCCACCTGCGGCGCATCGCGGTGGGCCAGGGCGTCTCCGGCGACCAGCGCCGTCACGCCATCGGCATGCTCCTCGGCCTGGGGCCTGAGGCGCGTGCCGCGGGGATCAAGGCGCTCCAGTCGATGGCCGGCGACCGGAAGGCCGGAGACGACGAACGATGGGCGGCGCTGGCCGTCCTGATGCAACAGGAGGAGAGCCGCGACTCGCTCGCCCGCACGCTGCGCGAACTCGCGGGGGAAGCGCGCGCCGATGCGGAGGTACGGCGGCGGGCGGCGGAGGCGCTGGCGATGCTCGGCGACGAGCGACGCCGCGAAGCGGTCGAGGCGCTGCGGAACCTGTCCGCCGACCCGACCGTCACAGGCGCCCATCGGGCCCTGGCGCTGGACTCCTTGGCCGTCATGACCTCGGACGCGTCCGTCCTGGAAGAGGCCGGAGAGGCGCTGGCGCGGGAGGGGGCCGACGCCTCCACTCCGGCGCCCCTGCGTCGTCTGGCCGCCGAGGCGCTGGCCCGCCGTCACCTGGCGCACCGGGGTAGGGCCGCCGAACTCCTGCGGGAGATCGCCGCGGACGACGCGGCGGAGCCCGAGGAGCGAGTCCTGGCCGCCCAGGAACTGGCCGGAACGGGACCGGGCGGCCGGGACACCGCCGTCCGGCTCCTGGCGGAGTCCATCACCGACCCGCTCGCGAGCCCGTACGAGCGAGCCGTCATGGCCATGGCCCTCGCCGGGCTTCGGTCGTCGTACCGGAGGTCCGCCGGCGACCGCGCCCGAGCACTGCTGGACAACCCCGGCCTGCCGGCCGACCGGCGGCTGACGATCGCGCAGGGTCTCGCCGAGCTGGGGACGCCGTACCGGCAGGCCGCGATGGCCGTCATGCATGATCTTGTGGCCGACTCCTCCTCCTTCAGCACGATGAGGTGGCCCGCGGCCCAGGCTCTGGCCCGCGTGGCCGACGCCAAGGGCCGGGTCAAGGAGCCGCTCTCGCCCCGTGACGCGCCGGACTGACCAGAGACGGCGCAAAGCGGATGGAACACCAGACGGTGCGGCCGAGGCCGGGGCCGGAAGCGTGGGTGCCCCACTCCTCGGCCAGCTCGCGGATGATCAGCAGCCCCCGGCCGTGCTCCGCGTCCGGATCGTCGCGCACCACCGGTGCACAGTGCGTGGCCCCGGGATCGTTCACCTCCACGTGGATCGCGCCGTCGTCCTCCACGAGAGTCAGGGCGATGAAATCGTCCCGCCCGCACCCGGCATGCGTGATCGCGTTGGTCACCAGCTCCGAGACGGCGAGAACGACGTCGTCGGCCGCGGGGTGGCCGGCGTCCAGCCATTGGCGCACCTGACGACGCGCGAGCGGCACTGATTCGCGGACCCCGGGCAGGGCCGCGCTGCCCAGAACATTCGGCCGCGGATTCGCAGGCTCCATCGTTTCACCGTCCATTTCCGAAATCCGATGCCCAGGACTTCCGACGGTGTCAGACTCCGACTACGCTTAGTGCTTGATCGACTTCAACCAGTTATCAACGCTTCAACTGAAACCCTCGGTAAAACGCTGAGGAAAGGCCACCCGGAGCCCCCCATGCCAAAGGAAAGCGAGCTCAACCCGTCCGAATCCCCGACCGCCCTTTTCGGTTTCGAGCTGCGACGACACCGGAAAGACCGCGGTTGGTCGCAGATCCGCCTCGCCCGCGCGATCCCCTACTCGGTGGGCACGATCAGCATGATCGAGACGGCGCGGCGATCCCCGTCCGAGGACTTCGCCCGCCGCTGCGACGAGGCACTACAAGCCGAAGGCGCCCTCATGCGCCTGTGGCCCATGGTCAGCCGCCCCACCGCTCCCCCGTGGTTCCGCCCCTGGTTGGACGTGGAGACCACGGCCGAGTCCCTTCGGACATGGGAACCTCTCCTCGTTCCTGGTCTTCTCCAGACCAAGAGCTACGCACAGGCCATGCTGAGCGGAGAACCCGGCGTAAGCCCGGAGGAGGTCGAAGAACACCTGTCGGCGCGAATGGAACGACAGGCGATCCTCGGACGCCCCAAACCCCCCATGCTCTGGGTCGTTCTCGATGAGGGAGTGCTGCACCGGCACATAGGCAGTCCGGCCGTAATGGCCGAGCAGCTCACCTACCTCCTCGAAGCCGGTCAGAGCCCGAGGATCGTCATCCAGGTCCTCCCCTTCCGCGCCTATTCCACGACGGGTCTCCTAGGAGGGTTCGCCATCGCCCAAGCTCAGGGCACCCCCGACACCGCATACGTAGAAGCGGCCTCGAATGCCCAAGTGACCGACTGGACAGAAACCGTGCGAACCCTAGCATTCAGATACGAGGGAATTCGCTCCGAAGCATTGTCACAGCGCGATTCCCTAGAGCTGATCAAGGAGACGGTGCGGCGATGGACGAGCTGATCCGCGAGCTACGGAAAGCCAAGTGGATCAAATCGACCCACTCAGGAAGCAATGGCGGCAACTGTGTCGAGGTGGCGCGTCTCTCCGGAAGCCGTCGCGGCGTGCGCGACAGCAAGAACCCGCTCGGGCCGGTCCTGGTGTGCGAGGGGGCGGCGTGGGAGGTGTTCGTCGGCGGTTTGAAGGAGGGCGCGATCTCCTGACGCGGAGTCCCAGCGGGTGCGCCCGTGGTCGGCCTGTTCCGTGGCGGAGGGATCACCTCACCATGTTCAGGCATCACGGGCCGCCGGTCCCTCGCGAGGTTTCGCCGTCGAACCAGCGGAGGACATTTTGCGGGGGTATGGGTTAGTTGCTCCGTGTTCGGAGGCATGGTGAGCAGCACCCATGTTCGCGACCGGGGGCTGGACAGTGGGACGCAAGGAGACGGGCGCCCGAGACTGGGCGCGGCGGCGGGGCGCCAAGCGTGAGCGCTTGGAGGCCGTGCGGCCCTTCGCCTCCGGACGGGTGCTGGACGCCGGACACGTCCGCGAGGCCCTGGAGGCGCTGCTCCGCCCTGGCGACCGGGTGGCCCTCGAAGGGGACAACCAAAAGCAGGCGGACTTCCTCGCCGAAGCACTGGCCGGCTGCGATCCGGGCGTGGTGCACGACCTGCATCTGCTGATCTCCTCCATCAGCCTGCGCGAGCATCTGGACGTGTTCGAGCGGGGCGTGGCCCGCCGCCTGGATTTCGCCTACGCGGGCCCGCAGAGCGTGCGCATGGCGCAGCTTCTCGCCGACGGCAAGGTCGAGGTGGGGGCGATCCACACCTACGTCGAGCTGTACGCGCGGATGTTCGTCGACCTCGCGCCGGACGTCGTGCTGCTCTGCGCCGAGCAGGCCGACCGCGAGGGCAACCTGTACACCGGCGCCAACACCGAGGACACCCCGACCATCGCCGAGGCGGCGGCCTTCCACGACGGCGTGGTGCTGGTCCAGGTCAACGAACTGGTGGACGAGGTCCCCCGGGTGGACATCCCCGGCGGCTGGGTGGACCTGGTCGTGCGCAGCCCCCGGCCGTTCGCGCTGGAGCCGCTGTTCACCCGCGACCCGCGCCACATCGGCCAGGTGGAGATCCTGATGGCCATGCTGGCGCTGCGCGGCATCTACGAGCGGCACTCGGTGACCACGCTGAACCACGGCATCGGCTACGACACCGCCGCGATCGAGCTCATCCTGCCGACCTACGGCGAGGAGCTCGGCCTGCGCGGCAAGATCTGCAAGCACTGGACGCTCAACCCACATCCGACGCTCATCCCCGCCATCGAGAGCGGCTGGGTCGAATCGGTGCACTGCTTCGGCGGGGAACCCGGCACCGAACGCTACGTGGCCGCCCGCCCCGACGTCTTCTTCACCGGCGCCGACGGCTCGCTGCGGTCGAACAGAGTGCTCTGCCAGCTCGCGGGTCAGTACGCCGTCGACCTGTTCATCGGCTCCTCGCTCCAGATCGACGCCTGCGCGAACTCCTCGACGGTCACCGAGGGGCGCCTGGCCGGTTTCGGCGGAGCGCCCAACATGGGACACGATCCGCACGGCCGCAGGCACGCCTCTCCCGCGTGGCTGAGCCTGCTCACCGGTGAGGCCCCGGCGCTCCGAGGACGCAAGCTCGTCGCGCAGGTCACCCAGACCTTCCGGTCCGGCGGCACTCCGGCGTTCGTCGAGTCCCTGGACGCCGTCCTGGTGGGCGAGGAGACGGGCATGCCCATACCTCCGATCATGATCTACGGTGACGACGTCAGCCACGTGGTCACCGAAGAGGGAGTGGCCTATCTGTTCAAGGCCACGAGCATGGCCGAACGGCGCGAGGCGGTCGCGGCCGTCGCGGGCGCCACCCCGGTCGGCCGCGACATGGACGAGCGGCGCGTGGAAGAGCTGCGCCGCGACGGCCTGGTGGCCCTGCCCGAAGACCTCGGGATCGACGTCCGCAAGGCGCAACGACGCCTGCTGGCGGCGCGCAGCGTCGAGGATCTCGTCGCCTGGTCGGGCGGCCTCTACGACCCACCGGCCCGGTTCCGGACCTGGTGAGGGCCGATGTCCACGACGCACGAGCGGAGTCCGGCACGAGCACCGAGGCCCTCGGCGGACATGCTCGCCGACCTGGCCGTCCGAGCGCTGTGCGAGGAGGCCTGGTTGAGCCCCAAGCCCGGCCTGGTCGACGGGCGCGGCGCCGGCGCGCACGGGGACATGGACCTGGCGCTCCTGCTGGCCTCCGCCGAGGCGCTGCGGCCCGCGTTCCGGTCGCTCGCCGACGCGGCCCGGCGGACGGCAACCGGTGGCGGTCCTCGCGGGGAACTCGGCCTGCGCGAGGAACTCCAACCCCGCCGGGGACTCGGGCCGCGCGACGAGTACGACCCTCGACGGCTGCTCGCGCTTCGCGAGGAACTGGGACGGATCGGTCGCGCAGGCGAGGCGGCCATGTCACGGGTCACCGGAGGGGTGAACACGCACCGCGGCGCGCTGTGGACCCTCGGACTGCTGGTGGCCGCCACCGCCGTCGGCACCGCCACCGACCGCGAGGCCGCTCGCGTGGCGGCGCGACTGGCGAGCCTTCCCGACCGGAACGTCCCGGCGGGGGCGATCTCCCATGGTGAGCGGGCGCGGCGCCGGTACGGGGCGAGCGGGGCTCGCGGCCAGGCCGTGGCGGCCTTCCCGCACGTCATCGACGTCGCGCTCCCACGGCTACGCCTGGCCGGAGCGGCCGGGCTCCGCCAGGACGCGGCTCGCCAGGACGCGGCCAGGCTGGACGCCCTGCTGGCGGTGATGAGCCTGCTGGAGGACACCTGCGTCCTGCACCGGGGAGGGCTGGACGGGCTGCGCGTCGTCCGGTCGGGCGCCGGGCGCGTCCTGGCCGAGGGCGGCGCCGGTACGCGGCGCGGACGTGCCGCGCTCCTGGAACTGGACGAGCGGCTCACCGCCCGGCGGCTGTCGCCCGGCGGGAGCGCCGATCTGCTTGCCGCGGCCCTCTTCCTCGACATCGTCCCGTGGCCGTCTCCCGACGCGTGCCCGAACGCCGAACCCCACGACGCGTGGCGCAGCACCGAACTTAACGACGCGTGGCGCAGCACCGAACCTCAGGACGTGTGCCCGCGCGCCGGATCTCCCGGGTCGAGAAAGGCACCCGCATGCGAGTCCTGAACGACGAGATCACCGTCACCGCCGAGGGGAGGCGTCCCACATGCAGACGCTGAACTATCAGTTCCCCGCCGATCGGGAACCCGCCCGGCGGGCGCACGTCGGGGTGGTGGGGTCGGGGGACCTGGAGATCCTCATGACCCCGGAGGCGTCCGGCGGCGCTCGGGTACGCGTGCGCACCAGCGTCGACGGGTTCGACACGGTGTGGCGCACCGTGCTGGAGCGGTTCTTCGCGCGTCACCGCGTCGGCGGAAGCTTCGAGCTCAACGACTTCGGGGCGACGCCGGGCGTGGTCACCCTGCGCCTGCGGCAGGTGATCCAGGAGGGCGGCATATGACCTCCGCGCCGCTCTCTGGACAGGCGTCCCCAGACCGGCCGCCCCCGGACCGAACGGCCCCGCATCGAACGGCGCCGGATCCCGTGGCGCCGGACCGGGTGGCGCCGCTCGCCCGCGACAGTTTCATCGAGCTGCACGCCCGGGCGCGCGCCACCGCGCTGCTCGACGACGGCACCGCCCGCGAGCTGTGCGGCCCCTTCGACCGCATCGAGTCCCCCTGGCTGGCGGCCCAGGAGGTGGTCCCGCAGTCCGACGACGGCGTCGTGGTGGTCAAGGGAGAACTCGGCCGGCGACCGGTGGTCGTGATCGCCATCGAGCAGGCGTTCCAGGGCGGCGGCATCGGAGAGGTCTCCGGAGCCAAGATCACCGCCGCGCTGTCCCTGGCCGCCCAGGACAATCGGCACGGCGTCCCGACCGCCGCGATACTGCTGCTGGAGACCGGCGGCGTACGCCTGCAGGAGGCGAACCTCGGCCTGGCCACGGTCGCCGAGGTGTGCTCGGCGGTCCTGGAGCTGCGGGCGCTGAGCCCCGTCATCGGCGTCATCGCAGGAGCGCTGGGCTGCTTCGGCGGCATGAGCATCGCCGCCGGGCTCTGCACCGAGCTGATCATGACGAGAGAGGGGCGTCTCGGGCTCAACGGTCCCGAAGTGATCGAGTCCGAGGCGGGCGTCGCCGAGTTCGACGCCTCGGACCACACGCTGATCTGGGCTATCCACGGCGGCACGCAGCGCACCGCGACCGGTCTGGCGGACGTGCTCGTATCCGACGACGTGGCCGAGGTGCGATCCGCCGTACGCGAGGCCCTGGGACGCGGCGTGCCGGACGAGCACCGCTCCCAGCGGATCGGCGAGCTGCGGGCGCTCCTGGAGGCCGTCGACCCGGCGCACCCGCCGGACCCGGCCGACCTGCCCGCCCTACGGGCTAACGCCGCACCTGTCGGCAGCGCCGCACGGACGAACGCCGCACCCGGCGAATCGGCAGTACCGGCCAACACCGCACCCGGCGAATCCGCGGTACCCGCGAACGCCCCACCCGGGGAAAGCGCAGGACCCGCGAACGCCGCCCCCAGGGAAAGCGCCGTACCGGCCAACACCGCACCCGTACCCGCCAACGCCGCACCCGAGGAAAGGGGGCGCCCGATGAGGACGAGGGACGCGGCGACGGCGTCGCGGGGACTGGCCTGGATACGCGCGCTGGCCGGAGGGGAAGTGGGGTCCGTGGTCCCGTCCGTGGTGACGGCGGACGTGATGCTGGGGGACGATTCGGCCCGCCTGCTCGCCGTCGTGCCCGACCCGGGCAGCCCCTACCACCGTGCCCGTGCGGGCGAGGTCGGGCTCCGCGAGGGGCTGGCGCTCGCCGAGGCGGTGACCGAGGTCGTCACCAGGGATGTCGGGCTGCCCGAGGAGCGCCGTCGTCCCATCGTCGCGGTCGTCGACGTCCCCAGTCAGGCGTACGGACGGGTCGAGGAACTGCTGGGCATCCACCACGCGCTGGCCGCCGCCGTGGACGCCTACGCCTCGGCCCGCACCGCCGGGCATCCCGTGATCGCGCTCATCGTCGGAACGGCGCTGTCCGGCGGATTCCTCGCCCACGGTTCGCAGGCCGGCCGGATGCTGGCGCTCGACGACCCGAGGGTGGTGATCCACGCCATGCACGAACAGGCCGCCGCGCGGGTGACCCGGCGGACCGTCGCCGAGCTGGAGGAACTGGCCCGGCGCATCCCTCCGCTGTCCTACGACGTCGGCGACTGGGCGAAGCTCGGCCTGTGCGACGAACTGCTGGACGTCGGCGATGCCGACGAGCCGACCGGCGAGGACGTGCGGCGGGTGCGGGCCGCGCTGACCGCGGCCGCCGGCCGAGCCCGCCACGGACCTCGCGACCTGAGCGACCGCCTCACCTCACCCGCCGCCCTGCGCACCCGGGCCGCCTCACGCCGCATCCACGAAGCGCTCACGGCCCAGTGGCGATGACCAGGCGGCAACAGTGGCAGCCGCACGACCTGGTGCGGATCACCGACATCGCGGAGATCGCTGACGCGCTGCCTGACTGGTCCTGCGCCGCGCTCGAAGACACACCGCCCAGTCCGGCCCGGCCCGCATTCCCCGGCCACCCCCGACTCGAAGACACACTTACGGACCGGTCCCGTGCCGCGCTCCAAGACGCACCGCCCACTCCAAACCAGCCCGCATTGACCGACCGCCCCCAGCTCGAAGACACGCTGCCGGCATGCGCCCCGGCACCATTCCAAAGCACACCGCCCAGTCCGAACCGGCCCGCATTCTCCGACCACCCCCCACTCGAAGACGCGCCATCGGACCGGTTCCTTGCCACGCTCGATGACACACCGGCCAGTCCGCACTGGCCCGCATTGCCCGTCCGCCCCCGGCTGGAAGAGGCGCTGCCGGGGTGGGCCTCGGCCTCGCTCGCCGTCTGCCCTTGGGTCGTCGTGCGCCGGGCGCCGCATCCGTCCGGCCTCATCCCGATCGGCGTACGCGGCCCCGACCGGTGGCAGCGTCATGCCGCGCTGGTCCCCTCCCACGCGGTCACCCACACCGTGCCGCCCGAGGACCTGCGGGCTCGGCGCCCCGCCGATCGCCGGCTCGCCGTCACCCTGTCCGCCGTCGCCTCACTGCTCGCAGACGAACCGGAAGGACGACCCGGAGACGGTGGCCTGGTGTGGGGGCCCACCGGAGGAGTCGGCTTCGAACTCGCCACCGGGCGCGTCGTCACCCATTCCGGAAGCGACCTGGACCTGCTGGTCCGAACCCCGCACCGGCTGGATCGGGCGCGGGCCGCGCGCCTGGCGACCGCCTTCGCCGCCCTGCCCGCCCGGGTGGACTGCCAGTTGGACACTCCCCTCGGCGGGATCGCCCTCGCCGATTGGGCACGCCCGGACGGCCCGGTCATGGTGCGAACCGACCACGGCCCGGAACTGGTGGACGACCCCTGGGCGCTCGCATGACCGCCGGCCACCCACCCCGCCCACGACCCGGCGGCACGGCCTCTCCCAACCCCGCTTCTGATCCGGCGTCCGTCGCCGTGGAGCGGCCGTTCCCATGGACGGCCGACCGTCTCAGGGTCGCGTACCTGTATCCGGGCCAGGGGACCCAGCGACCGGGGATGCTCCATGACCTCCCCGATCACCCGGCCGTCACCGCGACCCTCGCCGAGGCGGAGCAAATACTGCCCGGGTCGTCGCGGCAGGACTCCGCACCCGCGTTGCGGTCCACCGTCACCACGCAGGTCGCCCTTTGCGTCGCCGGGGTCGCCGTGACCCGGGCACTCGCCGCGGAGGGCGCGACTCCGGACGTCGTGGCCGGGCACTCGGCGGGCGCGTTCGCCGCCGCCGTCGCCGCCGGGGCCCTCACCTTCGCCGAGGCGCTCATCGCCGTACGCCACCGCGGCGAACTGATGCGCGACGCCCATCCGTGCGGGTATGGCATGGCGGCCGTACTCGGGTTGGGCGTCGCGCAGGTGCGGCGCGTCGTCGCGTCGGCCGCCACCGACGCGGACCCGCTCTACGTCGCCGTCATCGACACCGACCAAATGGTCGTGGTCTCCGGTGGCCTTCGCGCGCTGGAGCGCCTGTCCGCCGAGTCGTCCCGCGCCGGCGCCCGCCGCGTCCAGCGTCTCGACATCGGCGTGCCCTCCCACTGCCCACTTCTCGGCCATGTCGCCGAGGTCATGGCCGACCATCTGGCCGCGATTCCCCGGCGCCGGCTCACGGTCCCGTTCATCGGCGGCGCGGGCCGGCTGCTCCGCGACACCGAGACCGTCCTTGCCGACCTCGCCCACGGCATCGCCACGACGGTGAGATGGCGTGACGCGAACGCGCTGCTCGGCGAACTCGGCACGGCACTGTTCATCCAGACACCGCCGGGGCACGTCCTGGCCGGCTTCGCACGGGCCGCGCATCCATACGCCCGCTGCGTCACCCTTTCCGACACCCCCATCGCCGAGGCCGCCCTGCTCAGCCACCGCGTCCATATCGGCACGTGAGCCCGCCACGAGCGGCCTTTTCTGGCGTCGATGCCCTCCCCGGACGTGCGCCTCCGCATAGAGGACAGAGCCGTGTCGGCGGCGGTCAGAGCGATGAAATCCGCGTCTGTCGAGACTCAACAGGCGCGTCTTCTCAAAGTGGTTGAAACAGTCAATAATGGCAGCGCGGTAGTAATCATCTGCACCTCGACGTCCAGGAGGTACCAGTGAGAACGACCCTTCGCGCCCTCAGGCCGGCACTCGGCGTGACAATCGGGCTGGCGCTGACGGTGTCCGGCGCCTTACCGGCGTCGGCGACGACGGTGGCCACGAGGACCGCCGCGAGTTCCTCCTCGGTCGCCACGACGGCGACGTGGGAACTGCGCGACATTGGGCAACGCATCTGCGTCACGTCGCAGTACGGTCACCCCGGCACGTACTTCTTGGTTCCGGTCTACGGGACCTGGTCGACGACCCTCACGACCGGACTGCGGAACCTGCCCCCCGGCTCGACCAGCGTCGGCGGCACACCGATCCCGCCTGGGTCGAACTACGACTCGACGATACGCGGATTCGTCCAGCTGACCGTGGCGCCGGCCCCGGTCGGAACCTACACCGCGGAGGTGTGGGCCTCGGACGGGACGGTGACCCAGGCCGTCCCCGCCACCATCAACGTCCGCGAGAGCTGCTGAAAGCCGGAGAGCACGGCGGTCTCGGTCGACAGAGCCCAGGGTGACGGCGGTCCGCCGTCACCCTTCGCGATGAGCAGGGTAGGTCACGGGGTCCAGGCCGGGTCGCGGCCGATGAGGCCGAGGAGGCGGGCGAAGGGCGGGGCGTCGTCCGGTACGGCCACCGGGGGGCCGAAGGCGCCGCGTTGCCTGCCCATCTCGACCATCTGGTCGGTGAAGCGCTTCGCCCGCGAGACGGCCTCGGCGTCCGGTTCGTACTCCTGGCCGGTGGCCGTGGCCAGGTCCCAGCCGTGCACCACCATGTCGACCAGCCACAGTTCGGGCAACGTGGCCATCGGCAGGCCCATGTCGCTGGTGCCCTCCCACGCCTCGGGCTTCGACCAGGCGGCCAGCATGCGCTCCGCCCGTTCGGGGAAGTCGCCCGCGTAAGGGCCCTGCACGGTTCTCGGCCCCTTGCGCGCCAGCGACTCGAACATCTCCGCCACCCACTCGATGTGGCTGATCAGGTCCTTGACGTCGAACTTCTCGCATGGCGTCGGGAGGCCGAGCTGCTCGTCCCGTACTCCGCGCACCAATTTCGCGGTCTGTTCGGTGGCACGCCTCATCACCGGCATCATGTCGTCCATGGCTGCCATCCTGCCGCGCTCGCCCGAGGCGCGGCTTGTAGAAACGCGACAGCGCGGCTGGGTGAACCCGTACGCGGGGCTCGCCGCCTTCGACTTCGCCCGCCAGGCGCCGTCATCCGACATTTCGGCCTATGTGGACCACTTCTGGGTGGTGACCTGGACCGGCCTGGCGGAGCCGTACGAACAGCGCATCGTCTCGCATCCGACCGTCAACATGACGATCACCCGGGACTTCCACCGGATCGCAGGGGTCATCAAGGGCGGGTTCTCCTACACGATGCGAGGCGACGGTCGCGTGCTCGGCGTCCGTTTCCGGCCCGGCGGCTTCCGTCCGTTCCTCGACGGCCCGGTGTCCCAGCTGACCGGCCGTTTCGTGGAGATCGGAGAGATGTACGGCCCGGCCGGCGCAGCCCTGGTCGAGGATGTCCTGTCCGAGCCCGACACTGCGGCCGCCATCGCACTCATCGAGACCTTCCTGTCGAGCCTCAAGCCGGTGCGGGATCCCGTCGCCGAGGAGGTCGCGGCGCTGGTGGGCATGGTGGAGAGCGACGTGTCCGTGACCAGGGTGGACGAGCTGGCCGCCAGATCGGGACGGTCGGTCCGCTCGCTTCAGCGGCTGTTCCGGGACTATGTCGGCATCGGCCCCAAGTGGGTGATCCGCCGCTTCCGGCTGCACGAGGCCGCCGAGCGGATCAACGACGGCCTGGAACTCGCCACGCTGGCCGTCGAACTCGGATACACCGACCAGGCCCACCTGACCCGCGACTTCACCGCCGCCGTCGGCATGCCCCCCGCCGCCTACGCCCGGCTGACGAACCGCCCCTGACCCATTCCACGGGTTCTACCCGCCGTACGCCACCGTCTTGCCGAGTGGTCGCTCCCTGCCCCAGCGGCGCGGTGCACGACGTCTCCGGCTTCGATGAGGGCGGGACGTACCGGTCGGGCATGCCGTCACACCCCGCGCCGCTTTGCCGTCCCCCATATACGAGCATATGCTCTTATCGCAGTACACGGGCATCCGGCCCGTACCGTGCCCGGTGCCCAGTGCCCGCGCTTGGGCGCACTGTCGCGTCACACCACGCGACGTCCTGTGGGTACGACCCTCCGCCGACTCGGCCGCGGGTCCGCCGTTCCTTCACGCGGCATGGCATGCCTGACCACACCCGCACTCAGATGCGGTCACCGACAAGGAGATCGACCGATGGTCGCCAGTGACCTTGTACTCATCGCCGGGGCCGGCGGCGTGGGCCGTATGGTCCTCGACCGGTTGCGCGCACAGGATGTGCCGGTGCGGGCGATGGTCCGCCGCGACGATGATCGTGCCGCCGAGATGCGCGCGCTCGGCGCGGAGGTCGTCGTCGGCGATCTGACCCGGCCCGAGACCGTGGCGGCCGCGCTGGAGGGCGTGGGGCGGATGTACTTCGCGATGCCCGTGTCGCCGGACCACCTGCTGGCGGCGACCGTGGTGGCCACCGTGGCGAGAGAGCACGGTGCACTCAGCGGCCTGGTGGGGCTGTCCCAGATGACGGTGTCGCAGATGACCGCGACCAGCACCGCGGAGTCGCACCAGCAACGGCTGCACTGGCTGGCGGAGCAGGTGCTGAACTGGTCGGGCCTGCCGGTCGTGCACCTCCGTCCGACGTCGTTCCTGGACAACCCGCTGTTCACCACGCTGGCGGCGCGGTCGATCCGGGCGAGCGGCACCATCGAACTGCCGTTCGGCACCGGGCGCACCTCTCCGGTCGCCGCGGAGGACGTCGCGCGGGCGGCCGCCACCGTACTGCGCGACCCGGCCCCGCACATCGGGCATGTCTACGAGCTGACCGGGCCCCGCGCGGTGGACATGAACGAGATGGCCGAGGAGTTCTCGCGGGCGTTGGGACGTCCGGTCTCCTACATCGACGTTCCTTTGGACCGGTGGCGGGCCGAGGTGCTCGCGAAGGCGGGCCTGCCGCCGCACACCGAACAGCACATCGCCACCATGGCCAGGCTGCACCGGGAGAACCGCTACGACCGCACGTCCGGCGACCTCGAACGCGTGACCGGCGCGCCCGCCCAGACGATCGAGGCCTTCGTGACCGCTCGCAGGGACTTCTACCTGGGCTGACACCGCTCGAGCGACCGCGCCGCGGGCTTACAGGGCTCGTGGCCAGGGACTGATGGTCGCGGGGGCTCGTGACGCGGGGGCACGCGGCCGGGGGCACGTGGCCGCGGGAACCGGCTGCTGTTGGTGGTGTTCCCAGAGCCGCGCCTCACTCGGCCCAGGGCTGGAAGCCGGTGTGGAGGACGGCTCCGAGGGAGGCGCGCAGCCGGGCCGCCTCGCCGGTTCCGAAGGTCTCCTCGAACCGGGCCTGCACGTCCCGCCACAGAGGCAGCGCGGCCTCCAGCCGGGAGAGCCCCTCAGGTGTGATCGTGACGACCCGCGCACGGCGGTCGGACGGCGACGACTCGACGGTCACCAGTCCCTCCCGGACGAGTGGCTTGAGGTTCGAGGCCAGCGTCGTGCGGTCCATGGCGATCATTTCGGCCAGCCCGGTGATCGTCGTCTCGCCGTGGACGCTGAGCTTCTGCAGGATGCTGAACTGCGTGGCGCGAAGCCCGGCGGAGGCCAGAGCCTTGTCATAGGTCGCGCCGAGATAGCGGGCCGCCTTGCGCAATGCCAGGTTGTTGCACGAGTCGTAGTGCTTCGCCGGCGCGGGATCCATCGTGTCCTCCAGAGCTTCTCCGTCCAGGATAAGAGCACCTGCTCCCAATTGCGGCGCCGCGCGCCCACGACCGCCCGGGGCGCCGGCGCGGAACCGAACACAAAGCGTCGCCGGAGTGCTAGGTACCGATGATCTCGTCGCGCGGAAGCGCCGCGAGAGTGCGTAGTCCACGGAGAAAGGCGTCGCGGTCCTGTTCGGGAAGCCGGGCCAGGAGGCGTTCCTCGTTACGCCGGATGGCGGCCTGCGCGGCGTCGCGTACGCGGCGGCCCTCAGCGGTCACCGACAGCAGGCGGGCGCGCCGGTCGCCGGGGTCGGGAGTGCGCTCGATGAGTCCTGCTCGCTGGAGGCGGTCCAGCACTCCGATGATGCGCGTCTTGTCGGCGCCGATGGACTCGGCGAGCGCGGCCTGGGTGCGCAGCGGCCGCTCGCCGAGGGCCAGCAGAACGGAGTACTCCCACATGGACAGGCCGTGCTCGCGCAGGACGGGCAGCTCGGCGTCGATCAGCGCCCGGGTCAGTGGGCTCATCATCGCAGCCAGGTCGGGGCGGTCGGGCACGCCAGCACTATACGGGTTGACAGATAATATGCCTACGTAGACCATAAGCATCTGCCTATTATCTATCAGTGCTTACGAATCATTCGAAGGAGACCCGTCATGGACATACGTGAGCTCGATCGGCGCGCGGTGCGCGCGAGCGTCGACGTGGTGGCCGCGGTGACCCCCGCCGACCTGCGCCGCCCGACCCCGTGCGCCGGCTGGGCGCTGTCCGACCTGCTCGCCCACATGACCGCCCAGCACCACGGCTTCGCCGCCGCGGCCGAGGGGAACGGCGACGACCTGACCGCCTGGAAGGTCCACCCGGCCGGCGAAGACGCCGTCCCCCGCTACGCCGAGGCGGCCGAGCGGGTGATCGCCGCCTTCGCCGGCGAGGACGTGCCGGGCCGCACGTTCTCGCTGCCCGAATTCGGGCCGGACGCGCGTTTCCCCGCCGAGATGGCCATGTCGTTCCACTTCATCGACTACGTGGTGCACGCCTGGGACGTCGCTCGCACGCTCGACAGGCCGTTCACCCCCGAGCCGGACCTGGTGGAGGCCGCCTGGCCCATCGCCCTGGCCGTCCCCAACGGGGAGGAGCGCCTGGCCCCAGGCGCCGCGTTCGCCCCCGCCCTGCCCGCGCCGGCGGACGCGTCCCGCTTCCACAAAATCCTCGCCCTGCTCGGCCGCACCCAAAGCTGACCCCCCGACGGGCTTCCTGAAGCGCCGTGGGGACCGAGCCGGAAATGTCGCCGACGGAGGGTACGGTCGGATCTCGGCATCTATCCGACCTGGGAAGATCCTCCCTCCGTCACGATCCAGGAGCGTACTGTGACCTCAGTTCTCAACCCTTACATCAGCTTCACCGGCCAGGCGCGGGAGGCCATGGAGTTCTACAAGAACGTCTTCGGCGGCACCCTGACGCTGAACACCTTCGGCGAGCTGGCCGCGCAGCACGGCGGCGACCCTGAGCAGATCATGCACGCCATGCTGAGGACCGACAGCGGCTTCACGCTCATGGCCTCCGACACCCCGCCCGGGATGCCGCACAACCCGGGGGACAACATCTCGATCAGCCTCAGCGGGGACGACGCCGAGGACCTGCGCGCCTACTGGAAGGCGCTCAGCGACGGCGGCACCGTGACCGTTCCCCTCGAAAAGCAGGTGTGGGGCGACGAGTTCGGCGCGTGCGTGGACCGGTTCGGCATCTCCTGGATGGTCGACATCGTCGCACCTCAAGCCTGATCCATCCACACCGCGAGCTCGGCCGACGCCGGGGAGGACCGCGCCGGCGAGACCGCGGCCCTCGCCGGCGCCATCCGAGGCCGTGCGCCCGGCGGCACCGTCCGGTCCGCCGCCCACACGACACGGGTGAGACGTCAGGCGGTCAGGCGGTCAGGCGGTCAGGCGGTCAGGCGGTCAGGCGAAGACGGTGCCCGTCTCGGTGAACAGGGCGTTGAGGACGCGGAGGGCGCGCCAGGTCTTGGTCATGCCGAACTGGGCGGAGAACCGCACGACGGCACGCACTTCCTCGGGCGTGGCTCCCGAGGCGATGGCCCGGGCCACGTGCACGCGGAAGCTCTCCTCCAGGGTCTGGAACAGCACGTCCACGGTCATCGTGGCGAACGCGCGCTCGCGCACGCTGAGCCGTCGCATCCCGGCGCGCATGCGCGACTGCAGCTCCATGTAGCCGGCGAAGGGGGCGTCGAGGTTGAGCACCGCCTGCCGGGTGGGCGCGGGCATAGGGCTGCCCTGGCCGTCGATGTCGAGCTCATGGCCTTCCCCCGACGGCTTCGGGAGGCCCTGTTCGCGCTCGATCTCGACGAGCCGGGCCAACGCGGCGAGGGCGGCCGGGTAGCCACTGTCGTAGGAGATGAAGCGCAGCAGTTCACGAAGGTCGTCGGCGCTCACGCCCAGCCGCGCCGCCGCCGCGACATGGAGTTCGAACGGGAGCCCGAGAGTCTGCTGGCAGACGTCGGCGACGACGCTGAGCAGGACCTTTTCCCGCATCGACAGCTCGGTGATCTCCTCCCACATGCGGTGGGCGGTGGCACCGTTCATCTCCGCGAAGGGTGCGTCCAGCGCCTTCACCAGAGTCTCGGACGTCATGTCCACGATCTTCCTCCATGGATGAGTGAACGGCCGTTAGTTAACGGCTGTAGCGCTACGACCGTAGTGCAACGCTCGTACGAATACAATGGCCGACCATGGACATGAGCTCTCCGCCCGACCACGGCGCCCCCCGCGGGAACGGCGGCGCCCGGGGGCGCAACCCCCGTGGCCAGGGGGAACGGCTGCGCGAAGAGATCATCACCGCCGCCCTCGTCCTGCTCGACGAGCTCGCCGACGACCAGGCGCTGTCCCTGCGGGCCGTCGCCCGGCACATCGGCATAGCGGCGACGTCGGTCTACATCCACTTCGCCGACCGGGATGCCCTGGTGCTCGCGGCCCTGGAACGATGCCACCACGACCTCGTGCGCGACATCGACCAGGCCGAGGCCGCCTCCCCCGACCCCGTGGCCCGGCTACGCGGGCGCACCCTGTGCCTCGGGAGGTGGGCCCACGAGCATTCTGGGCTGTACAAGGTGATGCACGAGAGCACGCTGAACCGGCGCAACGCCATGGCGTTCAAGCAAAGCCTCGCCGAACGCACCACCGCCGCCGTCCAGCGCTGCATGGACGCCGGGCTGGCCCCCGCCGGCGACGCCGAGGCGGTCTCGCTGGACCTGCGCGCCGCCGTCCACGGCAGCGTGTCGATGCGGGTCAACCAGCCCGACCTGCCCTGGCCTCCGCTCGAAGACCAGGTCGACCGCTTCCTCACCAAACTCGTCGGCGTCCCGGTCTCGTAACCCTGACCGTCTTCGGCCGGACGACAGCGGGCATCCGACGACCTCGCCGTCGGCGCATAGGACCGCTCCGGTTCAGAGCGCTGCTCTCTGCGCGTGGCGGTGCTCTGGTACAGTCGACGGGGTGAACGCCAGCCGCACCGCCCGTGAGCGGGTCAGAGCCGAGCTGATCGGCGAGATCAAGCAGGTCGCGCGGCGTCAGCTCGCCGAGCAGGGGGCAGCGGGGCTGTCGCTGCGCGCCGTCGCCCGAGAGCTGGGCATGGTGTCCTCGGCCATCTACCGCTACTTCCCGAGCCGCGACGACCTGCTCACCGCGCTCATCATCGAGGCGTTCGACGCGGTCGGCGCGGCCGTCGAGGAGGCCGAGGCCGCCTGCCCCCGCGACCGCCACCTCGATCGATGGATGGCCTCCTGCCGGGCCGTGCGCACCTGGGCTCTGGCCCACCCGCACGAGTACGCGCTCATCCACGGCTCCCCCGTGCCCGGCTACGTGGCCCCGGAGGACACCGCCGTGGCCGCCGCGCGCGACGGCATCGTCATGGCGCGCATCCTGCGCGACGCCCACGAGGCGGGCGAGCTGTCCCCGTTGCCGGGCCTGCCGCCCGCCCCCGCGTCCTTCGCCTCCGACGCGCAGGGGCTTCGCGAGGCTCTGTTCGTCGATCTGTCCGACGACGTCATCGCGCGCGCGCTCGCCGCCTGGACCTCCATCTACGGCTTCGTCAGCTTCGAGCTGTACGGCATGTACAGAAACGTCATCGAAACCGACCGCGCCGCCGCCTTCGACCACACCGCCCTCACCCAGGCCCACATCATGGGCCTGGCCCCGGCACCGCGTTGACGGCACCGAGATTGAGCCCACACAGAAACAGGTTCCTCCCGGTGGGTACCGAAATGGCCGATAAGATCCTCGACCGTGCTTCTCCTCCCCCGGCATGTGACCACCTGCATCCTTCTCCTGGCCGCGTGGCTCCCGACCGCTCCCGTACCCCTGCCGGTTCCTCTCGCAGCGCCGCAGACAGGCGAGGTCGCGGCGACCATCCCCTCCCCTTTGGCTTCCCCTTCCGCCCCGGCACCGGTGACGCCGCGTTGGCGTGAGGTGCCCTGGGGCTACCCCGCCGTGGTCAACAGTCCGCTCTACGCCGCACCCCGGGTTAAGGGGAGCTGCAGAATCGGCGCACTCAGGTCCGGCGGCTGGCCGTCCACGAAGAAGTACATGACGTCAATTTCGACCTGCTTGGACCGGATTTGGGGTGGCGTGTTCAAGGAGACGAGGATGCACTTCGGGCCGGCCAAACGGAAGTACATTCAGCACCGTGTACACGATCCCATCTGCGGAAATGTGCCCAGCAAGGGCGACACCGGCTACTACTGCGGCGGAACCGCCACGTACTACGTGCTGATCCCTGAGGACATGCTGCGCCCCTCAGCCGCCGCCTTTGTCGCCAAGCTGATCAGCCACGAGTACGGCCATCACGTCCAGCACTGGACGCATATCCTGGATTACGAGGCCGTAGAGGGCGACGCCACCACAAGACGAGCGACGGCGGACCTGTTGAGCAGGCGTCTTGAGTTGCAGGCCGAATGCTTCGCCGGAGTGGCCCTGAAGGCGATGCGCAGCGAAGATCTCGCGTGGCGGCAGTTCCGCGACCTGTACGTGGGCATCACCGACGATCCGTGGGCCCATGATCACGGCCGTCAGTCCACCCGGCTGAAGTGGCTCGAAAAGGGACACCGCTCGGGCAGGGCGGGTGCGTGCGACACATGGTCGGCCTCGAAGCGCGAGGTCACGTGACGAGCCACGGAGCGGGAGGCCGACCGGCGCCATCTTCTTCGCGATGTCCCTCCTCAGGCGCCATCTCCCAGTCGCCCACGAGTCGTCCCGTGGATCTGAGCTGGTCGGAGGCCGGCCGTGACCCCGCACTGACTTCCGGGAGGCCTACGGTCTCGTCATCTTCCTGATGTAAGGGCCATGAGAGTGGTTCGCCTCGAGTTATCGGGAGAAGCGTTTCGACGGCTCGCCTGTGAGGCGGCCGGGGGGCAGGCGGCGGCCGCAGATGGCGAGGAGGAGGTCCTGGGCCAGGCCCCGGACCGGTTCTCCTGTGCCGTGGCTCCAGGCGAGGTCGGTCGCCCGCAGGCTGACGCCTGTGAGGTCGGTTCCGAAGAACGCGATGTTCTTCGGCCGCATCCCGGCCAGCACCATGGCGACTCGTTCCGGCGGGACCCGGCGGTCGAGGCCGAGGCCCACGGTGATGTCCAGGCCGTGGATGACGTCGTGCGCGAGCGCTCCGGCGGCGCCGCCGCCGGGGGGCGTCCAGGGGTGGGCGACGTTGTCCCGCAACGAGGCGAGCAGCGCCTCCGGCGGCAGTTCGGCGGCGTCGCGGCGCGCGCAGCGGTCGGCCATGCGGTTGAAGTTCCCGCGCGCCTTGAGCAACTCCACCATCGTCCTGCCGAGCGAGGCGCGGAAGGGCATCGTCGTGTGGGCGACGACCTCGCGTACCCTCCAGCCGTCGCACAACGTGGGCGCGTCCCATTGTTCCGGTCGCAGAGCGGCGAGCAGGTCGGCCTGTTCGCGCCGTTCCGCCGCCACCGCGTCCCGAACGCCGTCTTCGGTCATCACGATCTCCTATCCATGCAGTGCGCACTGTCCGGCGCATGCGTTCGTGGTCGGTTCCAGTGGGGGTACGAGAGCGGCGCCGGAAAGTCATCGGTACGGCCCGCGCGATGTGTCGGTGACGGCGCATGTGGTCGTCTCGCGCGATGTGTCGGTGACGGCGCATATGGTCGGGGGATGGTGGAGACGCTGACCGGCGCAGACTCCCGTCTTGAGCCGTTCCGGGCCGAACTGACCGGCTACTGCTACCGGCTGCTCGGCTCCGGTTTCGAGGCCGAGGACGCCGTGCAGGAGACGCTGCTGCGTGCCTGGCGGTCGTTCGGCCGCTATGACGAGCAGCGGGCCTCGCTGCGCACCTGGCTCTACAGCATCGCCACCAACGTCTGCCTCGACATGCTGCGCAGCCCGCAACGCCGGGCGCTGGCGATGGATCTCAGCCCGGTGGGGACACCCGGGCCGAACATCGGTGCGCCGGCGCCGGAGCGGCTCTTCGTCCAGCCCGTTCCGGACGCGTCGGTGCTGCCGGCGGACGGCGATCCGCAGGAGCTGGCCGTGCAGCGTGAGACGATCCGCCTGGCCTTCGTCGCCGCGCTGCAGCACCTGCCGCCCCGGCAGAGAGTGGTGCTGATCCTGCGCGAGGTGTTGCGATGGAAGACCGAGGAGGTCGCGACCCTGCTGGATACCACCGCCGCGTCGGTGACCAGCGCGTTGCAGCGGGCGCGGTCGACGCTGAAGGCGATCGACGTCGTGTCCGGCGAGCCCTTCCGCCCGTCCGACCCCGCTCAGCGTGAGCTGCTCACCCGCTATTGCACGGCGTTCGAGCGCCATGACATCACCGCGCTCGTCGCCCTGCTACGCGAGGACGCGACGATGTCGATGCCTCCCTTCACCTGGTGGCTTCGCGGCCGCGACCAGATCAGGCGGGCGTTGCTGGACCCGGACGCGTCCTGCGCGGGGGCGCGCCTCATCCCGGTCGCGGCGAACGGCTCGCCGGCCTTCTGGCAGACCAGGCCTGGTACCGACGGTGCGCACGTCCCCTTCGCCCTGGTCCTGCTTGACGTGTCCGAGGGCCTGGTCAGCGGCATCACCACCTACCTGGACGCCGCCCGCCTGACCCGCCTCTTCGGCTCCCCGATGACGGCCGTTCCGGCGCCCTCGGGGAGCCCGCTCGCCGTCAGGTGATGGTCGCTCGCCACAGCGCGCTCACCGGCATGGCCCGCGTGCCTTCGCCGAAGGGAAGCGTCTGAGTTCGTGACATGTTCGTCGCGGTGTGCGTGACACGTCGGTCGCGGAGTCGCTGACACGTCGGTCGCATGCTCACTGACACGTCCGTCGCGTCCTTGCTGACACGTTGGTCGCTCCAGGGTGGCGACGGTGGCCGCCGGACCGGTGGCGGTGCCGGGGGGAGGATGCCGCGGTCAGCGGGCCGAGGACCGGCCGTGGCCGTGGTTCGGGTGGGGGGACTGCTTCCGGGGGGTGAACTGGGAGAGGTCGTGGATGCGCATGGCTTTTTCTATGTCGGTGACCCGGTGGACCACGGCGGTGAAGCCGCGCTGCCCGAACCGGCGGTGCTCCTCGGCCTCGAAGACCTCGCCCAGGCGGGCGTACTCCCTGGCGGGCGTCACCTTGCGGAAGACGGGGAAGACCACAGTGTCCTCCCGGGCCTCGTGGGGCTCGTACATGCGGATGAAGGCGGCCATGTCGGAGACCAAGGCATGGCGCTGGTGGGCCGAGAGCCTGGGATGGTGGGTGGCGGCCAGGATGCGGGCGGTCACCTCGCGTCCGCGCCTGTGCTGCTGACACAGAACGGCGACCGTGTGGCGGAGTCTGCCGGCTTCGCGGAGATGCGGGAAGACGTACTTCTCTTCCAGGTACTCGTGGTACCGCTCGATGAAGTCGCGGATGATCCGGGCCGCGGCGTGCAACTGCTGGGCGGGCACCTGCTCGCCGCGCTGGATCCGCCGGATCCCCTCCCGGTACACCAGTAGGACCCTCTTCAGCACCCCGTGCTCACGCATGAGGTCCTCCGGAGGCGTCACCCCCGGCTTGTGCCCGTGAGCCTGCGACGGGGACGCCGCCGCGAGCGCCGGAATGTCGGCTCCGGGAAAGACGGCGAGGGGCACCGCGCCGGCCAGGGCGACGGTGGACAGGCCCAGCAGGTCACGACGGCTCACCGCCGGCGAGTGATGATCTTCCACAATATCTCCGTTTTGCCCGGTTCTCAGGTTTCACCGCACGCACCTGCGTGTGATCGGAAAGTCCCCGGTCCCGCCGAGCCCCACGCCGACACGTG
Organism: Sphaerisporangium sp. NPDC005288; assembly: GCF_040607475.1. Taxonomy (NCBI): domain Bacteria; kingdom Bacillati; phylum Actinomycetota; class Actinomycetes; order Streptosporangiales; family Streptosporangiaceae; genus Sphaerisporangium; species Sphaerisporangium sp. NPDC005288. The sequence continues at coordinate 142,930 of NZ_JBEXGT010000001.1, forward strand.
GGTAAATGCTTGATCCGCGGCATTGCCTCCTACTCCTCCCGTCTCGCGCCATGTGGCCTCGCGGCCATGACCGGATACGGCTTGCGCCGGGTGAGCGGCGCGGCGCGTGTGATCGGGCGGCAGGCGTCCTGAGCTGGTCCGATATCCATCGGCGGATGGATTCGGCATCGATCTCGATATTGGACGACAGCGGAACGGTCTGCTTTGCTCGCGGTTCCAGTCGATCTGCGAGTGAGGATGAGAATGCGAATGTTCGGGGTGCGCCGGTTCGTCGGGACGACGGCGGGCGCAGGTGTTCTGGCGGTCGCGGTCACGGCGGGCGTCAGCGGGTACGGAAGCGGCACGGCATGGGCCGCGCCGGGCGGAATGACACGAAGCGGGGCGACGGCGGTGCTGACGCCGTCGGCCCGCGCGGACGCCGCCGGCGGAGTGTCCCCGGTCGAGGCGCGACGGAGGCTACGCGAGCTGGAGAAGGCGTCCGACGTGCGCATCGGCGCGTACGTGGTCGACACCGCGACCGGGAAGGCGTTCGGCTACCGGTCCGGCGAGCGCTTCCCGCTGCTGTCCACCTTCAAGGCGATGGCCTGCGCCGCCGTGCTGAAGAAGGCGCGCACGTCGGACCCGGGCCTGATGAGCCGGGTCGTGCACTGGACGAAGGAGGAGCTGAAGGACAATTCGCCGGAGACCGAGAAGCACGTGGACGACGGGATGACCGTCTCCGAACTGTGCCGGGCGGCGATCATCTACAGCGACAACACCGCGGGCAACATGATCCTCAAGCAGATCGGCGGGCCGAAGGGCCTGACGCGGTACTTCCGCACGTTGAAGGACCCGGTCTCCCGGCTGGACCGCTGGGAGACCGAGCTGAACGTGTGGAGCCCCAAGGAGCGGCGGGACACGACCACGCCGGTGTCCATCGCCCGCGACCTGCGCAGGGTGGCGGTGGGCTCCGCGCTCGACGACCGGGACGAGGCGCGGCTGAACGCCTGGCTGCTGGCGAACACGACCGGTGGCGAGCGCATCCGGGCCGGCCTGCCCAAGAGTTGGATCATCGGCGACAAGACGGGCAGCACCGGCACCTACGGGGGCGCCAACGACATCGCCGTCATCCGCACCTCGCCGTCGGCCGCGCCGCTCGTCATGGCGATCTACACCAACGCCAGGACCGCCCAGGCGACCTACAACAGCAAGGTCGTCGCCGACACCGCCACCATCCTCGCCGGCACCCTCGGCAAGCTCCCCTGACCGTCATAGCCGGAATCGAACGCCGGTCCCTCACCGTGGACGGCGCCGGAATCCATCACACACCACCCCACCGACGCGGCTCCGACTGACGGCCGGTCGTGCGGAAGGGCGGCCCGGGTCCACCAGGCCGCCCTTTCGGGGTTACACGAAACCCCGCAAAAGCCGTTTTTCAGATGTTAAGGGAAAGCGAATGTCACCAGCGGCGAGAAAAGTGCTCACGGATCGGTAACGACCGCCAGCATGTGTCACTTGGAACGTGGCAAGCTTCATGGGAATCGGGGGATTCGGTGCTATCCACCAGCCTCAGGAGACGACATGAGCCAGCCGTACGGGCCACCGATGCAGCAGGGTCACTACGGCTACCCCGCTCTCCCGCCGAAGAAGAAGAAAACCGGCTTGAAGATCTTTCTCGGGCTCGTCGTTCTCCTGGTCCTCATGGGCGGATGCATGGCGATAATCGTCGGCAACGCACCCAGCGGGACCACTACGGCACAGGCCACCGACAAGCCGTCCAAGAGCGATCCGAAGACGCCGGCCGACAAGAAGCAGGACGCCGAACGCGCCACACCCGGCATCGGCAAAGTCGTCAAAGACGGCAAGTTCGCCTTCAAGGTGACGAAGCTGTCGAAGGCCGCACGCGTCGGCGGCCAGTTCCTTCACAAGGACGCGCAGGGCGTGTTCTGGCTGGTGAACATCACCGTGAAGAATGTCGGCGACGAGCCGCAGACCTTTATCGGCGACTCCCAGAAGGTGTTCGACGCGAAAGGCCGCGAGTACTCCGCGAGCACCGAAGCCGCGATCTACCTCCACAACTCCAAGAGTCTCTACGAGGAGATCAACCCCGGCAACACCGTGCACGGCGTCGTGCTGTTCGACCTGCCCAAGAGCGTCAGGGCCGACAAGATCGAGTTGCACGACTCGATGTTCTCCGGCGGAGTCACGGTCGTCCTCCACTAGCCGTGCTCCGTCGCGAACGCCGCGCCGGATATGAGGCCGGGGACGCGTCCTCACTTGATCGCTCCTGGCGGACTGGTCGGGATTTCGGGGGGCTTATTCCGCTTGTTGGAGTGCTGCGCGGGACTGGGTGCGGCGGTAGTGGGAGGGGGAGACGCCGTAGCGGTCGAGGAATGCTTGGCGGAGCGACTCGGCGGTGCCCAAACCACAGCGACCGGCCACGGCGGCCATGGGCAGGGTGGTTGAGGTCAGCAGGTGGGCAGCGGCCTCGACGCGGGCCTGCCGCACGAACCTGCCCGGCGGCTGCCCCAGGTGCCGCAGGAACAGCCGGGTCAGATGACGCTCGCTCACGCCCGCGTGGGCGGCGAGCGTCGCGACGGCCAGGTCGGCGGAAAGGTGGGCGGTGATGTGGTCGACCACCTTTCTGACCAGGCCGTCGGAGGGGGGCGGCGGGGCGGTGAACACGCTCATCTGCGCCTGGTTGCCCGGGCGTTGCAGGTAGGTGACGAGCTGCCGGGCCACGACGCGCGCCAACTCGGGGCCGTTGTCCTCCTCGATGAGGGCGAGCGTCAGGTCCAGGGCGCTGGTCACGCCGGCGGAGGTGTAGACGTTGCCGTCCCGGATGAAGATGGGATCGGCGTCCACGCGGACCTCCGGATGGGCGGCGGCCAGCTCGGCCGCCCAGCGCCAGTGGGTCGTGGTCCGGCGGCCGTCCAGGATCCCGGCGGCGGCCAGGATCCACGTTCCGGTGCACACCGACGCCACCCGCCGGCTCTCCGCCGCGAGCCGCCGGACGTGCCCGAGGATCAGCCGGTTGCCCGCGGCGTCCTGGCTGCCGCTCCCGCCGGACACGAGCAGCGTGTCGATCGGGCCGGTGATCCGTTCGAGTATCTCGCCTGGCTGCAGCGTCACGGTCGGGCCGCAGTCGATGGGCCGCGCGCCCGGGGTGGCCAGGCGGACCTTGTAGTAGGGGGCCGCGCCGTACCAGTTGGCGCATTCGAGGGCCGCCACGACGCAGGCGATGTCGAGCAACTCGGCGGCGTCGTAGCCGACGATCACGAAGTCTCGCGCGTCCATCCCCCGACTGTAGGCCGGAAGGACCGGATGCCCAAGATTCCGGACCTCACCGTCGGCGTCCCTTGGGCGCGGCGCGCCCGGCTCACATAGTCGGACCATGACGCAGACAACGACGACATCGACCTCCGCGGACGCGCGCGGCGGATGGCTCCGGTTCACCCTGCACTACGTCGAGATGATTATCGCGATGGCCGCCGGAATGGCCGTCCTGGGGTTCCTGCGGTCCGCGGCGGGTCTGGACGTCTCCCACACTCGGCACCCCGACGTCGGCTACCTGCTGATGGCCTTCGACATGTCGGTCGGCATGGCCGTGTGGATGCGGGTGCGCCGCCACTCCTGGCGGCACACGCTGGAGATGTGCGCGGCGATGTTCGCCCCGGCCGTCCCGCTGTTCCCGCTGCTCTGGCTGGGCGTGATCGACGGCGGCGCCCTCATGGTGCTCGCGCACCTGGCCATGCTGCCGTTGATGCTCGGCGTGATGCTGCTGCACCGCTCCGCGCACACCTGAGACTCCCGGCAGACGCGGCAGGCGGAGCCGACATGGCCAACGCGGCGGGGCCGGCGGGGCGGACGCGCAGGCGGGGCACGCAGGGCGGACGCGCGGGCGGGGCACGCGGAGTGGACGCGCAGGCGGGACGGCGGGGCCCGTCCGGCGGGCACTGTCGGACGAGGGTCCCGTCCGGCGGGCACTGTCGGACGAGGGTCCCGTCCGGCGGGTCGACCGCCGGACGGGCCCACGGCGCGTCAGCGTCAGCGCAGGGCGCGGTTGACGGCGCTGAGGATGGCCTTGAGGGAGGCGGTGACGGTGTTGCCGTCGACGCCGACGCCCCACAGGACGCGGTCGCCCATCTGGCACTCGACGTAGGCGGCGGCCCGGGCGTCGGAGCCCGCGCTCATCGCGTGCTCGGTGTAGTCCAGGACGCGGACCTCGACCCCGATGCGGCCGAGGGCGTCGACGAAGGCGGAGATGGGGCCGTTGCCGACGCCCTCCACCTCGCGGATCTCGTCGCCGACGCGGATGTCGGCGCTGATGGCGTCCTTCTCGTCGACCTTGGAGACGTTGCGGTGGGCGAGCAGCCCGTAGCGCCCCCACGGCTTGGTGGCGTTGGGCAGGAACTCGTCGCTGAAGACCTCCCACATCTGCGCCGGGGTGACCTCGCCGCCCTCGTCGTCGGTGTGGGACTGGATGACGCCGGAGAACTCGATCTGCAGGCGGCGCGGCAGGTCGAAGCCGTGCTCGGCCTTCATGATGTAGGCGACGCCGCCCTTGCCGGACTGGCTGTTGACCCGGATGACCGCCTCGTAGGAACGGCCGACGTCCTTGGGGTCGATCGGCAGGTAGGGCACGGCCCAGGCGAAGTCGTCGACCGGAACCCCTGCGGCGACGGCGTCGCGCTCGAGGGCCTCCAGGCCCTTCTTGATCGCGTCCTGGTGGGAGCCGGAGAAGGCCGTGTAGACCAGCTCGCCGCCGTAGGGGTGGCGGGGGTGGACCGGGAGCTGGTTGCAGTACTCGACGACGCGGCGGATCTCGTCGATGTCGCCGAAGTCGATCTGCGGGTCGATGCCCTGGGAGAACAGGTTCAGGCCCAGGGTGACCAGGCAGACGTTGCCGGTGCGCTCGCCGTTGCCGAACAGGCAGCCCTCGATGCGGTCGGCGCCGGCCTGGTAGCCCAGCTCGGCGGCGGCGACGGCCGTGCCGCGGTCGTTGTGCGGGTGCAGGGACAGGACGATCGAGTCGCGGTAGGCCAGGTTGCGGTGCATCCACTCGATCTGGTCGGCGTAGACGTTGGGAGTGGCCATCTCGACGGTGGCCGGCAGGTTGATGATGACCTTGCGGTCAGGAGTGGGCTGCCAGACGTCGTTGACGGCGTCGCAGACCTCCTTGGCGTACTCCAGCTCGGTGCCGGTGAAGGACTCGGGCGAGTACTGGAAGTAGATCTCGGTGTCGCCCATGGTCTCGGCGAGCTTCTTGCACAGCTTGGCGCCCTCGACCGCGATGGCCGTGATGCCGTCCTTGTCCTGGCCGAACACGACGCGGCGCTGCAGCGTGGAGGTGGAGTTGTACAGGTGGACGATGGCCTGCTTGGCTCCGTGCAGCGACTCGAAGGTGCGCTCGATCAGCTCGGGACGGGCCTGGGTCAGCACCTGGATGACCACGTCGTCGGGGACGCGGCCCTCCTCGATGATCTGCCGGACGAAGTCGAAGTCGGTCTGCGAGGCGGCGGGGAACCCGACCTCGATCTCCTTGTAGCCCATGCGGACCAGCAGATCGAACATCTGCAGCTTGCGGTGGGAGTCCATCGGGTCGATCAGCGCCTGATTACCGTCGCGCAGGTCGACCGCGCACCATTGGGGGGCCCGGTCGATGACCTTGTCGGGCCAGGTGCGGTCGGTGAGGCGTACGGGCGTGAAGGACTGGTAGCGCTTGACGGGCATGGCGCTGGACTGCTGCTTGGGATACATGCGTGCTCCTGGTCGTGTCGGAACCGGGGCGGCACACGTCAGGACACAACACCTGAACTGGTCTGAAACCTCAGAAAGTGGTCGCCACCGGGGTTAACCCTCATAGCGGCCGACGCGCATGGCTCGCTCCGCGGCGAGGGAGCCGGCCTCTTACAGGCCCTCGCCGCGGCAGCTAAGAAGCAGCCCGCGCAGCATACGAACGACGGTAGCAGACCCCGCCCCATCCCCGTAACGCGATCACCCGATCAGGGGCACCAAGGGGTCATAGCCGCTCGCTCAGCCCCGTCAACTACTGCCGCCAGGATCCCAGAGGCCCCGCCGGACTCGAGAATTCCCGGCGGGGCCTCTGGCTTGGTCAAACCGACAGTACCCGCAGCGCCTCGGCATACGAATTAGCCGGGGCAAGCTCGGACATCTTCCTGAAAAAGATCACCCCAGCCGCTTTGACCGCATCCAAGAACTCCACGGATGCGGCACTTGCCGTCTTCACTTCATCGCCTATCTTGACAGTCAGCAACACGCGAGACCCGGTAGCCCGGAAAGACAACTTGATCGGCTGATCCGGGAAATATGTCTCCGCGTAACCTGACGACTGCGTTTTGTTCACCATCTCGGCGATATAACACCAGAGCTGGTCAACGTAATCCCACTGTTCGGTGCCGATGACTTCCAGCCCATCAACGGACAGTCGTATTGCTCCTTCAATGTAGTCACTGTCGGGGGGCGGGGTCCGGCAAGCTTCCACCCGCACGAACTTACCGTCCACAGCCTTCAGGAACGTCTCGACCTCGACCACTTCTGGGGTCCTTCGACTACGGTTATTCCGGAAAGAACTGACCCACTCGCCCTCTGTTCACACCGAGTACGTAATCGGTACCGCCAACGTTCCCGCGAATCTGATACATACCCTGGCTTCCTCGCTGAACCAGCGTATCGCGATTCTGTCGCATGACTTGGCCGATAGCGTCTTGTACGTCATCGATGCTCATACTCGGATGGAAGAAGGTCTGTTCTTCCTTGACCGATCCATCCCAATACTTCGGGTGATGGCGAGTGAGGATGTGTTCCATTCCCTTCTTGTCGAGCAAAAAGTTCTGATCCCCGAACTGGAACCGCTGACTGCTCCAGTTCCGGAGAGCGCGAAGACATCCTCCACTGTTATGGACCAGCACCGGCGTGGTTCCGGCGACCACATAGTACGTGTGGGTGTCGGCGATGGTGAGGTCGTGGACGGTGGGGTGGATCCGTAGGGGGATGGCGGTGACCACGGGGAGGTTCTGGCCGCCGGGTGACCGTAGGCGGTCAGCCGGGGTGAGGTCTTCGGCTCGGGTCCAGGTCTGGTGCTTGGTGTCCCAGAAGAGGTGGTGTTCGGTGGCGAGGATGACGGCGGTGTCGTCGCCCTTCTTGCCGTCGGTGTCGACGGTGATCTGGACGAGGGCGAGGTAGGCGACGCCGGAGAAGGCGGCCAGGACGGGCTGGGGGGCCGTCTTACCGGTCAATGGGTCGGTGGCCAGGACCTTCTCGCCGGGCTTGATCTTCTCGATGGCCTTGGCGGAGCCGTCGGCGAGTTTGACCATGGTGCCGGCGACGAAGCTGTTGCAGCCCCGTGGGGAGCCCGAGCCGGCGCGCGGCTTTCCGCCCGCCTTGGCCGCCGCTTTGGCCGCCGCCCCCTCGGCGTCCTCCGCGCCGGCGCCCCCTAGCTTGCCCAGGGCGGCTCTGGCCTTGCCGGCCGCCTTGCCGACCGCTCCGGCGACGACCTTGCCCGCCGCGGTGGTGGCCAGCTTGCCCAGGGCCGCCGAGGCGGCCTTGCCCGCGAAGCCGCCGGCCGCTCCGCTGATGGCGCCGACGGCCGCGGACTTGAAGGCGCCGCCCGCGCTCCACTGGTCCCGGGGGGTCGAGACCAGGTAGCCGGCCAGGTTTCCCGCGGCTCCGCCCGCCGCCGCGCAGCCGACGCTCCCGACTCCGCCCGTGGCGACCTCGCAGCCGACGGTGACGACGACCGTGACGGCGACGTTGACGATCGTGGCCTTGTGCTGGTCCCAGAAGTTCTTCGCCTTGCAGCCGAAGCTGAAGGTGCCGCAGTGGCGCGGGGCACTCGGTGCCGGCGGCGGCGGACCGCCGCTATCCCTCTTGCCACCGCCACCGCCGCAGTTCTTCCCGGCGTAGTAGCAGTCCTGGTTTCCGGTCAGCGGGCCGTCGAGGCCGGTGGGGTCGCTGATCGTGACGGGGTTGTTCCCCGCGTAGGCGTAGCCGTTCCAGCTCTGCGGGTCGCCGTTGTCGAAGACCGGGTCGACGGAGATGAACCGGCCGGTCTCGGCGTCGTACTCGCGGGCGCCGAGGTGGGTGAGGTCGGTGGCCTCGTCGATGACGCCGCCGACGAAGCCCCGCCGGCCGGGCCAGTACGACGGCGGCGTGCCGCGTTGGCGGCCGAAGGGGTCGAAGCGCCGGCGCGTGGGCGTCTGGGCGGCGTCGTCGGAGACCGAGACGTCGGTGGTGCCGTGGTGGTCGCCGGCGAGCCAGGTGAGGCCCTTGCCGTTGGTGCGGGCGGCGACGACCTGGCCGCCGTGGCTGTAGTAGCGGGTGGCGCTCTTGGATCCGGTGGTCCTGTCGAGCCGGATCTCGGTGTCGCCGAGGTAGAGGGTGGTCGCGGCCGGGTCGCGGCGGATCAGCCGTTCGCCGTCGGCGTCGTAGACGTAGGTGCTGACGCCCGAGGGGTCGATGGACTTGGCCAGGTGGCCTTCGACGTCCCATTCGAGGGTGCGGCCGGAGCCGCGTTCGGTGGTGTTGCCGGCGGCGTCGTAGGCATAGGCGTCGCTCTGGCCGTCGCGTTCCCCGCCCTGGTAGGCGACCGAGGTCAGGGTGTGCGGCCGGGGCTTGCCGGGCCCGGCGTAGGTGTAGGTCTTGGTGAGGTCGCCGCCGGTCTGGTGGTCGACCTCCTTGGTGCGCTGGCCGAGCCGGTCGTAGGCGAAGGACTGCCAGTACGGGGCGGGTCCGCCGATAACGTCGGCCGACGGCGCCTCCGCGCAGTCGCCGGCCTGGGTCCAGGCCTCGGTCAGGCGCTGCAGGTGGTCCTGGATGAAGCACTGCACGTCGGGCGTCTGGCCGGACGGGGTGTCGGCGATCTTGGTGATGTTGCCGGACTCGTCGTACTTGTAGTTGGTGTCGGCCACCGAGATCGGGGAGGTCTCGCGCTCGAACAGCGACCGGGTGAGCCGGCCGGTGCCCTCCTCGTAGAAGTTGGTCTCCTTCAGCCGCTTGCCGCCGCTGGACAGCGTCAGGTCCAGCAGGTCGCCGAGCTTGGAATAGGTGCTGGCGGTGACGTACGGGGTCAGGCCGCGCGTGGTGGTGGGGTTGCCGAGCTCGTCGTAGTCGTAGAGCATCGTCTCCCCGGGCAGCCCGCCGGCCGCGGGCAGCGTCGTGCGGTGGACGGTGCCGTCGAGGTTGTAGTCGCTGGTGGCGGTGTAGGTGCCGGCCAGGGCGCCCTCGGCGGCGGGGATGGTCGTCTGGGTCTCCAGCGGCCGGTAGGCGTCGTCCAAGCGGGTGACGGCCGTGGTGTAGAGGTCCGTCGCGCCCGTGGTGGTGTTCTTGACGTACCGGGTCGAGGACGTCGGCTGGCCCTTGACGACGGTGCCGTCCGGCAGAGTGTCGTACTTCCACTCGGCGAGCTTGGTTCCGCTCGCCGAGGTGCCCTCGTACTCGGCGGTCTTGCGGCCGAGGGCGTCGTAGGTGAAGGACAGGCTCTTGCCGCGGGCGTCGGTGACGCTTCGCAGCCAGTCGGTCCGGTCGTCGTAGGCCAGCGTGGAGGAGCCCTTGTCGGGGTCGTCGAGCTGGACGAGGCGGCCGAGCAGGTCGTAGTGGTAGCTCCAGGTGTTGCCTTCGGCGTCCTTGACGGTCGTGGGCTGCCCGGTCGGGGTGTAGGTGTAGCGGGTGGAGTCGTAGTCCCCGCTGGGGCCGTCTCCCTTGTACTGCCGCAGCTCGACCAGTTGGCCGTCCGCGTCGGTGATCCGGGTGATCGGCGTGGACCCCTTGGGCGGGTCGACGCTCACCCGGTCGCCGCCGTAGGTGGTCGTGGTGCGCCACTGCTCGGCGCCGCGCTTGCGGAAGATCTGCGCGGTGGGCCACTCCATGCCGTTGTAGAGCGTGACGTCCTGCCCGGGGACGTCGTTGTCACTGGCCGGGGTCCACAGGATGGTGCCGGGCGAGCCTTCGGCGTAATACTCGTGGTTGCTCTTGCCGACCAGGCCGCGGGTGTCGTAGAGGGTGTCCTCGACGACCCGGCCGCCACCCGGCGCGGGCTGCTGGGCCTGCCTGTGGCGCAGCAGGCCGTCGTAGAGGGCGTAGCCGGTGGTGTAGTTCGCGCCGTCGTTGCGGAGGGTCGAGGTGGACACCGAGGTCGGCCCGTCCGTGCGGATCAGGTAGGCGAACCTCATGTTCGGGGTGGCCGCGTAGGAGGACCTGGCGCGGCCGGGCAGCCACACGCCGGTGAGCCGGCCCAGCGGGTCGTAGGCCAGGTCGGTGCGCTTGCCGTTGACGTCGACGGTGGCCACGGGCAGGCCCCAGGCCGGCTCGAGTTCGGTCCTGGTGACGTGGCGAGCCGGGTCGGTCTCCTGCTTGACGGTGACCAGGCCCGTCGCCGGGGTGTAGGCGGTGGTCGTCGTGCCGCCGGAGGCGTCGGTGACCACCAGCGGCCGGCCGTAGACGTCGAAGGTGCTGGTGCCGACGGTGACGTACTGCGGCCCGCCGTTCCAGGAGCCGAGCTTCTCGGTCCTTGTGACGTCGCCCTTGGCGGGCGCGGCGCCGAGCGCCTTGCCGTCGTAGTACTTGCGCACGTCGGAGAGCACGTCGCCGGGCCGGTCGGGCGTCGCGCCGCACGCCTTGGCGACGGACTCGACGCGGGAGGCGTAGGAGATCAGCCAATTGGCGTCGTCGCGGGCGGTGTAGGTGGTGCGGGTGCACTGGTCGTCGCCCGCCGTGGACTCATCGCCCAGGTCGTCCACCTGGGTGGGCAGGCCGTCGGCGTTGTAGACGGTGCCGGTCGAGGTGTACCGCCAGCCGCCGGACGCCAGCGCCGTGCGGACGCGTTCCTGGTTCTCGCGCACCATGGTCGCGGTCGTCGTCCCCCAGGAGCGCACCCGCTTGGCGGTCTGCTTCACCCAGTAGCCGGTGACGGTGCCGCTCATGGCGGGGCCGCCGGGGCCGTCGTAGTGGATCTCCTCGCGGACCCGTCCCTGCAGGGCGTCGGCGTCGTCCAGCGGCGGGCCCTCGGAGGCGGAGACCTTCACGTCGCGGGTGCCGCCGCCGGGCAGCTCGTCGCCGTCCATGCCGCGGAAGTAGGTGGTCTCCGACTGCGAGAGCTGTTCGGGGGCCTCGCCGTGGGTGACGCGCACCTTGCCGTAACCGCGCCACTGCGACCAGGTCTTGTACTTCTCCTTGGTGAGGCCGTCGTCGTCATCGTGGTGCCAGGCGCCGCCGCCGAGGTACTCGTAGCTCGTCACCTCGTCGGGTGCTCCGCCGGTGCGGTCGATCGCGCGCACCTGGGTGACGACGTACTTGTGGAACCAGTCGAGCTTGGGAGCGGTGGCGCCCTCCGGCGACCAGTACTGGGGGTAGCACCGCCGGGTGTTGGTCCCGATGTCGGGTTTGTCGCTCGCGACGCAGTCCTCGTCGGAGTAGGCGATCGACAGGGAGCCGCCCGTCTCGTTGTCGATCGCCGAGACGCGCCACTTGGTCAGCGGCGGGCGTCCCTCGAGGGCGTCCACGCGGTTGGGCTTCTGGACGCCCTCGAACTGCACCGACGGCAGCGCGGCCGAGCCGCCGACCTTGCCGGTGTGCTCGATGCCGGCCAGCCACAGGGTGGGGGCGGTGCCGTCCCCCGGGGGGCGCATCTTCTGGTCCAGCGTCCAGATGTCGACGTCCTTGTAGGTGCTGCCCGAGACCAGGACCTGCGTGGTCACCGAGGTCAGCCGCTTGCGCGACCAGAAGGTCGGCGAGTAGTCGTCCAGGCACTTCTCGCCGGAGTCGCACTTCTGGTCGTAGGGGACGTCCGGCCAGTACTTGGCGTTGTCCTTGGTGAACTTGGCGGCCGCGCAGTCGAAGGTCGACGTCGGGACGCATCGCTCATCGACCTTGAAGGAGACCCGCGCGGGCGCCGAGGAGGAGAAGATCGCGTCGGCGCGCTGGCCGTAGTCGATGCGGCTGAGGTAGCCGCCGCGGTCGTAGGAGGTCGGGGTGCCGTTGGGCACGCCGTCGGTGAGCGTGGTGACGTCGCGCCGGTAGTAGTTGCCCTCCTTGCCGTACCAGAAGGTGCTGACCGTGCCGTGCGGGTCCACGACGTAGTCCAGGTTCCACCGCCATGCCTGGCGGCACCAGGAGTCGGAGAAGCCGCCGTCCTTGTGGCAGGGCTCGCCGTCGTCGTCGCCGTAGACCGGCACGGTCCAGGTCGAGTCGGTCTCGGTCTTGCCGGCGCTCCAGCCGGGCAGGTGGTTCAGACCGAAGTAGTACTGCGTGCCGTCGGGGGTGGTGACCTTCCAGTGCTCGCCGTCGTTGTCGCCGTTGTCGGCGCCGGTGAGCCGCTGCACCTTGGTGCCGTCGTCGTCCTTGGGCTGCCAGGTCCCGGTCGCGTCGTCCAGGACGAGTTCGGTGGCCTGGCCGTTCAGCGACAGGGTGGCGTTGTGGTTGCCCCAGCACTGGTCGTTGCGCTTGGGCGTGACGCCGTCGTCGGCGCACGGCTTGTACCGGCGCTCGACGAAGCCGGGCCAGTAGTCGAAGCCCTCGCCGATCCAGGACGCCTGGTTGTTGGTGGCGACGGTGCGCCCGTCGATGCCGCCTGAGGAGTAGGCGAAGGCGAGGTTCGGGGTCGGCCCGCCGGGCGTCGGGGGCAGGCGCAGGGGGTAGCTCCAGGCGAACGCGCCGCTCTGCTCGCTGACGTCCCACGTCGCCGACGGCGACAGCGAGGTCGCCTCGTAGGTGCCCGCCGAGCCCGACGGCGCGGCCACCGCCGCGAGCGTCATCGTCGAGGCCGAGGAGAGGTCCACGTCGGCGGCCAGCCGGCCCGTCGTGACGTCGTTGCGGGTCGGCAGCGGCGTCCGGGTCTGGCACTCGGGACGGTCGGGGGTGGTGGCGGCGCAGTCGGGCAGGCGTACCAGGCGCAGCCGCGAACCCCAGTCGCCGCCGTAGGCGTACCGGAAGCCCGAGTAGTCGACCTCCACCGCCATGCGGGACCGGCCGGCGGGCGCGGTCTGGGGGGTCAGTCGCAGGCCCAGGCCGGTGATCTGGGACCGGGCGGCGGCCTGGGCGTCCAGCACCCGCACCTGGACGGCGGGGATCGGGCCGTCGGACGGCGTGGGCGACGGCTTCCCGCTCCCGGCGGCGGCCCCGTCGGGCTTCTCCTTGGACGTGCCGTCGGACTTGTCCGCGGACGTGCCGTCGGAGCTCTGCGCGGCCGCGGCGCCGGCGGAGGCCGGTGGGCCGATCCAGACCGGAAGCGTCCCGGCGCGCACCTTGGCCGGCGTCGCCGTGGCCCGGCTCCTGTCCTGGTCCGTGGCCTGGTCCGTGGCCCGGTCCGTGGCCTGGTTCGCGGCGGTGGTCGCCCGTGCCGGGTCGGCCACCGCCGTGCCCGGCCTGGGCCAGGACACCGGCGGGGCGTCCTTGAGGTCGTAACGCGCGCCGGGGTCGGCGTGTGCGGGCCTGGCCTTGCCCTCGCGGCCGGGCACCGGTGACTGCTCCTGGGCCTGGTGCCACCCCGGGCCGCCGGACGCCCGCACGTCCGGCGCGGCGACGGCCAGCGTGGCCGGCACCACGACCGCGAGCACTCCTGCGACCCGAACCCAGCCTCGCCACTCAGCGAGCACGACTACCTCCGGAGGAACGTGGTGAACGTCGATGGACGAGCACGGGCAAGCCGCTCAGCGGACGGGCAGGCCGCTCAAGGGGACGGGCAGGCCGCTCAGCCGTCCTCGGGCGGGCCCTGGGCGAGGTCGGCGATCTCGGCGCCGGTGAGCACTCCGGTGTAGACGCGGACGTCGTCGATGTCGCCGGTGAAGTAGTCGACGTAGGCGCCCTTGTACTTGACCCGGCCTATCTGCAGCCCGCCGCCGGCGTGCCAGCCGGTCGAGGGCCGGAAGTCGGACAGGTATCCGTTGACGTAGAGCCGGATCTGCTTGGCGACCTCGTCGTACACCCCGGTCAGGTGCGTCCAGGAGTTGGTCGCCGAGCAGTCGACCGGGTCGGCGGACTTGGCGACCGTCATCTTCTCGCCGTCGGTGTCGTCGCTCGGGGTCGAGAACCCCCACCGGGGCACCTGGACGCCGTTCTCGGTGTAGACGCGGTAGCTGAGGTAGAAGGCGCTGTTCCTGCTGCCGTCCTGGCCGACGGCGGTCATGACGTGGTCGGGCATCGCGCAGGTGTCGTCGCCGTTGAGGCGCACCCGGGCGGCCACGGTGAAGCCGTGGTCGGTGCGCACGGGGGCCGAGGCGGTGGAGGCGTACGCGGTGGTGCCGTTGAGGCTCAGCACGGCCGAGCCGTCGAGGCCGTCGTCGGACCAGCCGGCGCCGCCCTTGAGCGTCGCGGTCCTGCCGTTGCCGGAGGCGTCGGCGGCCGTGGCGCCGGTCCCCTCGTCGAGGTTCCACCGGCCCGCCTCGACCGGGGGCCGCTTGGCCATGGCGGCGATCTCGTTGCCGAGGTCCAGGTCGGTGGCGGTCTGCGGGTCGTCGGACAGGATGCGGTCCCAGACGCGCACCTCGTCGAGGTCGCCGGGGAAGTACTCGGTGAGGTCGCCGTTCCACTTCACCCGCCCGATCTGCAGCGGGCCACCGGCGTCCCACGGCGTCGCGGTGTACGCGCCGGGGGCGGACTGGCGGATGCCGTCGACGTACAGCCGGAGCTGCCTGGCCGGAGCGTCGTACACCCCGACGAGGTGGGTCCAGACGCCCAGCTGCGGCTCGGCGTCACCGACGGCCCGGGTGATCGTGGGATCGTCCCCGTCGGTGTCGTGCCTGTTGAAGATCCACCGCTTGTAGGAGGAGGAGTAGTAGAGCGAGAAACCGGAGGCGCGCAGGCCGGACTGGCTCACCACCGTGGCGTTCTTGGCGGTGGAGGTCAGGCGGGCCCACGCCGAGACGCTGAATCCCCGGTCGGTGCGCACCACGGGCCCGCTCGTCGCGCCGTAGCCGCTCGTCCCGTCGAGGCGCAGGGCTCCCCGCACCCGGCCGCCCGTCCAGCCGGCGCCGCCGCCCAGAGCCACCCCGTGCGGGGCGGTGCCCGAGTCGGCGGCCGTGGCGCCGGAGGTCTCGTCCAGGGCCCACCGCCCGACGGAGTCCGCGCCCGCGTTGACGTAGAAGGTGTAGGCGGCCGGAGTGGTGCCCACGTTGCCGGCCTTGTCCACCGGCCACACCCACAGGGTGTTCACCCAGTTGTGCCGGGGGGCGATGGACACCTGCACCGAGGTCTGCCCGGCCGGCAGGTTGACCTGGGTCGCGGCGGTGCCGGTGCTCGCGTCGTCCAGGGCGTACCGGAAGCCGCTCACGTCGGTCTCGCCGTCGCCGGGCGCGAAGGTGAAGGCGCCCGCCAGCCCGACCCCGCCCCGCCAGTCGTCGGTGGTGCCGGCCGGGTAGTCGGCCGAGGTCACCTTCGGCAACTGCTCGGGCCGCACGTTGTCGACCGTGAACTCGCACCAGGGGCTCCACGCGCTGCCGTCCGTGCCGTCGTAGGCCCGCACCTTGTAGGAGTAGGTCTCGCCGTCGGCCAGGCCGGTGAGGACGACCGAGTGGTCGGTCGCCTGCGTGGTGTAGGCGTACGCGGTCCTGCCGCCGCCGGGCAGCGAGGCGGTGATGCTCTCCCAGGCCGCGGTCCCGGAGTTGTAGTGGTTCATCTCGAACTCGGCGCGGACGCCGTCGTTGGCCTTGTCCGGGTCGTAGATCCTCGCGATGAGCTTGATCGGGTGCTGGGGGTCGCCGCCGTTGAGGTAGGGGCGGCTCGCCCCCGTGACGCACGGCGCGGCGGGGTAGGTGCTCACTCCCGTGGGCACGGACGGCGGGGTGTTGTAGTCGATGACCAGCTTCGGCGAGGCGCTGAAGCCCTTCCAGCCCCACACGCTGCCGGCGCCGTCGTCGTAGTCCCTCAGCCCGAACGTGGTGTTCGCCCAGCCGCCCTTGGCCGCCGCGACGACCGTGCTCGTGACGTCGAACTCGATGCCCTTGTCCGGGCAGGAGGAGCTGTAGCCGGCGTCGGAGGCCACGCTGCCCAGGTGGTCCTTCCAGGACGGCTGGTGGCTCCACGTCGTGGACTTGGAGATCGAGCCGGTCAGCCACAACTGCACGACCTGGGGATCGGAGGTGCACCCCCACGACTTGTTCTGGGTGATGCGGAAGGTCCCCTTCAAGATGTGCTTGCCATTGACGTTGTCGGAGTCCATCCGGAAGAACGACCGCTTGACCCCGCTGCCGTAGTACCCGACCTCCGGGCTGTGGGTGGAGTCCCAATACGACTGGGACGGGTAGGACTTGTCGACGTAGGTCCAGTGCTGCCTGCCGCCCGACCACTGCGGATCGATGTACACCGGGTAGGTCGTGCCGGGGCCGGTCAGCAGGGCGCGGTCCGGTGTGAGGGCGACGCGGTCCGCGGCGACCTCGACGCCCATCACGGCCTGCCTGTTCTGGCGTTCCGGCCCCAGCGCGAGCGTCGGCCGCAGGGTCGCGCCCGAGGAGTCCCACATCCGCGGCGCGGGCGAGTGGAAGACCTCCGTGCCCGCGTCGTTCACGGCGCTGAGGCCGCCGCTCGCGGTCCCGCGCACCGCCAGGCCCTTCGCCCGCATCCCGAAAGCGATCTTGGCCAACCCCGGGTCGGCCGCGGCCTCCCTGTTCTTGACCACCAGGACCTCGGAGAACCCCAGCACCGACGCGGTGACCTTCAGGTCCACGCCGGGGAGCACGGAGCCGTACGTCGCGGTGTCCCCCTGGAGCACCGGCTTCGGCAACCTCCCCGGCCAGGTCATGGCGACCGAGCGGCCGTCCTGGCCGATGGAGGCCAGCGGAGCCGTCCCGCCACCGGAGAAGGCCAGGTCCAGCGGGGTCGCCGTGGTGCGCACGGTGCCGTCGGCGGCGAAGGCCAAGGTCGTGTCGACCTCCGCCCAGCCTCCGCCACGGCGTATCCGCTCGGGCAGGGCCGAGGTCTCGGAGGTGAACGTGCCGTCCGGGTTGGCGAACACCTGGCGGGTCTCCGTGCGCGCGGCGAGCGCCTCGACGCGCCTGCCGTCGCCGCGCGCCCGCGTCAGCGCGTCCTGCTCGGTCCAGGCGGGCGGGTCGGCGGTGGCCGCCGCCGCGGGCGCCGCGGCGTGGACGGCGCCGCCGGCCACGAACGAACCGGTCGTCAGCGACACGGCCACGGCCAGGACGATCGCGTGGGGGAAGCGGCGCATCAAGTCTCCAGACAATCGCCTTGACCGCGTTCACAGGAAGCTCTGAAAAACAAGGGGGTGCCGTCTCGGAGAGGCGGCGCCGAGCCGGTTATGATCGGCTGCCGAATTCGTTTCACGAATGAACGCACAGGAGACGGCCGTCCCCGGTGCGCGCATCGCCGACGGAGAGACGCCGGTGATGATCAGGCCCCCGTCGGCCTCCGAGTGTCCTCGGGTTCCGGCGGCTGGAGAACCACCTTTCCATCTGCCTGGAAAAGCGGAGGTGGCGCGAGTGCTGAGGATCCATTTCACCAGCGAGGACCTGGCTCGCACGACGATCGCGCCGGGCCCCGACCCCTTGTGGGAGGCGCTGCTCAGCCTTTACCGGTTGCGCAACTCCGGCGGCGGGGTGTTCTTCTCGGAATGGCGCAGGCAGGTGCGGCCGAACCTTCCCGTCTCGACCCATCTGCTGTCCGACCTGGCGCCCCCGAAGGGTTACTCCGCCGATTTCATGACCCCCACCCGGCACATGACCTCCATCAGGGACGGCGTGGAGGCGGTGCGGAGCACCCCGCGCGCCCGATTACGCGACGACATCGCCGAACTGGCCCGGCGCCACCCGGGGCGTCCCTTGCGCGCGTGGATGAAGGGGCTGGCGGCCGGCGCGGCCGGGGAGCTCGCCAGGGTGGCCGACGCCATCGACCGGTACTTCGAGGTCTCCCTCGGCCCGTACTGGGCGCACGTCCGGGCCCAGGTCGACCACGACCGCGTCCGCAGGTCGCGCACGCTGGCCGCGGAGGGCTGGGAGTCGGTCTTCGCCACGCTGCATCCGTCGGCGCGCTGGAGCTACCCGGTGCTCGAACTGGACTTCCCCGCCGACCATGACATCCACCTGGGCGGGCGCGGGCTGCTGCTGCAACCGGCGTTCTTCTGCTGGGGACCCCCCACGACCCTGCTGGACACCAGCCTGCCGCCGCGGCTGGTGTACCCGATCGAGCACCAGCTCGGCTGGGCGGGCGGCGGCCTCGAGCCCGCGCGTGATCTCGCGCTGCCCGCACTGCTCGGGCGCACCAGGGCCGGCGTGCTGCGGGCCGTGGCCGAGGGCGAGTGCACGACCACCGAACTGGCCCTGCGCCTGCACATGCCCCCGCCCACCGCCAGCCGCCAGGCGGCCATCCTCCGCGACGCCGGCCTGATCACCACGCGGCGCCACCACCAGGCCGTCATCCACGCTCTCACGCCGCTCGGTGTGAGCCTGCTCGCGGGCAGGCCGTCCGCGCCGTCGCCGTAAGCTCGCTGGTGACGACAGGAGGAACAGAAGATGCAGGATGGCGAGATCCTCGCGAAGATCAAGGGTCTTATCGCGGAGGAGCACGATCTGCGCTCGCGGGTGAGCACCGGAGAGGTCTCCTCCGACGAGGAGCACGGCCGGGTCCGCGAGCTTGAGGCGGCCCTGGACCAGTGCTGGGACCTGCTGCGCCAGCGCAAGGCGCGCAGGGAGTTCGGCGAGGACCCGGACTTCTCCAGCCCGCGCCCGGTCAGCGAGGTGGAGAACTACCAGCAGTAGCCCGGCCGTGAGCGCGCCGCCACGGACTCATCTCGTGGCGGCCGCGCGCCGGTCGTCGGGCGCGCACGGCCGGCGTCAGTACGCCCGGCGTTCGTACGGCCGGCGCCGAGGTCGGCAAAGAAAGCCTGGTCGTAGCCTCGGGGCTTTTTGCTCGCATTTTCGACACTAGGTCCCTTTTGCACGCTGTAATCGGACTACGGGACGACTTCGGAAGGACGATCGCAGGGACCGTACGACGAGGAGGCGGGCTGGTGATCTACACACGGGAAGCCCCGGCTCCGGCGAGCAAGGTGGCCCGCAAGGGCCGGCTGCTTCTCGGCTGGGCCACCTCCACCGATCACAAGGTGATCGGCAACATGTACCTCATCGCGTCGTTCGGGTTCTTCGTCCTCGCCGGGATCATGGCCATGGTCATCCGGGCCGAGCTGGCCCGGCCCGGCATGCAGTTCGTCACCAACAAGCAGTACAACGAGATGTTCACGATGCACGGCACGCTGATGCTGCTGCTGTTCGCCACTCCCCTGTTCGCCGGCTTCGCCAACGCCGTCATGCCGCTGCAGATCGGCGCGCCGGACGTGGCCTTCCCCCGGCTCAACATGTTCAGCTTCTGGCTGTTCCTGTTCGGCGGGCTGATCGTGACCGCCGGGTTCTTCACCGCGAGCGGCGCGGCGGACTTCGGCTGGACGGCCTACACGCCGCTGTCGCGCTCGACCTACTCGCCCGACGTGGGCAAGGACCTGTGGGTGATGGGGCTGGTGATGTCCGGCCTCGGGACCATCCTCGGCGCGGTCAACTTCATCACCACCATCATCTGCATGCGCGCCCCCGGCATGACCATGTTCCGGATGCCGATCTTCACCTGGAACACCCTGCTGACCAGCATGCTGGTGCTGATGGCCTTCCCGGTGCTGGCCGCCGCGCTGCTGGCCCTGGAGGCCGACCGCAGTCTGGGCAGTCACATCTTCGACCCCGAGACCGGCGGCGTGCTGCTGTGGCAGCACCTGTTCTGGTTCTTCGGCCATCCCGAGGTCTACATCATCGCGCTGCCGTTCTTCGGCATCATCACCGAGGTGCTGCCGGTGTTCAGCCGCAAGCCGGTGTTCGGCTACATCGGCCTGGTCGGGGCGACCATCGCCATCGCGGGCCTGTCGATGACGGTGTGGGCGCACCACATGTTCGTCACCGGCCGCGTCCTGCTGCCGTTCTTCTCGTTCATGAGCTTCCTCATCGCGGTGCCGACCGGGGTGAAGTTCTTCAACTGGGTGGGCACGATGTGGCGCGGCCAGCTCACCTTCCCGACGCCGATGATGTTCGCCGTGGGATTCCTGGTGACATTCCTGTTCGGCGGCCTGACCGGGGTCATCCTCGCCTCACCCCCGCTGGACTTCCAGGTGAGCGACACCTACTTCGTGGTCGCCCACTTCCACTACGTGGTCTTCGGCACGGTGGTCTTCGCGATGTTCGCCGGGTTCTATTTCTGGTGGCCGAAGTTCACCGGGAAGATGCTGAACGACACCCTCGGCAAGTGGCACTTCTGGACGCTGTTCATCGGCTTCCACACCACCTTCCTCGTGCAGCACTGGCTCGGCGCGCAGGGCATGCCGCGACGGTACGCCGACTACGCCAGGACCGAGGGCTTCGAGGTGGGCAACATGATCTCGTCGCTCGGGGCGTTCGTGCTGGGCGCCTCGACGCTGCCCTTCCTGTTCAACATCTGGTACACCTGGCGGCACGGCGAGAAGGTCACCGTCGACGACCCGTGGGGCTTCGGCAACTCGCTGGAGTGGGCGACCTCCTGCCCGCCGCCGCGGCACAACTTCACCAGCATCCCGCCGATACGCTCCGAACGCCCGGCGTTCGACATCCACTACTCCCACCTGCCGCTGAAGATCCAGCGGGCGGGCCGATCGCAGGAGTGAGCGGCCCTCACCCGGCTCACACGGCTCACACGGCTCACACGGCCAGGAGGCGGTGCACCTCCTCCTCGCGGAGCTCGTCGGCCGTCCCCGCGCGCACGACGTGCCCGGCGTCCAGGATGAGGAAGCGGTCGGCCAGCCGCAGCGCGAGGTCCAGGTACTGCTCCACGAGCAGCACCGCCAGCCCCGACCGGTGCAGCCCCTCGATGGCCTCCTCGATCTCCAGGATGATGGACGGCTGGATGCCCTCGGTCGGCTCGTCCAGGATCAGCAGCTTGGGCCGGGTCACCAGCGCCCGCGCCATCGCGAGCTGCTGCTGCTGGCCGCCGGACAGGAAGCCCGCCCGCTTCTTCAGCAACGGCTTCAACCGGGGGAAGACCTCGAGGGCCTCCTCGATCGCCCCCGGGTCCCTGTGCGTGGACGCCTCCACCGTCACCATCAGGTTGCCCAGCACGCTGAGCTGCGGGAAGGTCTCGTGCCCCTGCGGGACGTAACCGAGGCCGAGCCGCACCCGCTCGTCCGGCCGCAGCCGCGTGACGTCCCGCCCCTCGAAGGTGACCGTCCCCGCGGTGGCGGGCAGCACGCCCATGACGGCGTTGAGCAGGGTGGTCTTCCCCACCCCGTTGCGGCCCATGACGCACACCAGGCGGCCGGGCTCCACCTCGAAGGACACCTCGAACAGCACCCGCGCCCTGCCGTAGCCCGCTGACAAGCCCTGTACCGACAGCATCACTTCACCTCTCCGGCGGCGGCGGTGGCGGCGGCCGCGCCCGTGGATCTCTCCTCGGCCCTGCCCAGATAGACCTCCTGTACACGGGGATCGGCCCTCACCTGGTCGACCGAGCCCTCGACGAGCACCTTGCCCTCGTGCAGGACGGTCACCTGGGAGGCGTACCGCCGCAAGAAGTCCATGTCGTGCTCGATCACGACCACCGTGTGGTCCCTGGCGATCTCGGTGAGCAGCTCGCCGGTGCGCAGGCGCTCCTCCGCCGACATGCCGGCGACCGGCTCGTCCAGCAGCAGCAGCCGGGGCCGCTGGGCGATGAGCATGCCGATCTCCAGCCACTGCCGCTGGCCGTGCGACAGCACCCCGGCGGGGCGGTCGGCGAGCAGGTCGAGCCCGGTGGTCTCCACGGCCGCGGCCACCGCCTCGCTCACCCCGCGCCTGCGGCGGGCCAGCGACCACAGCGGCCTGCGGAACGACGCCGCCAGGTCGAGGTTCTCCACCACCGTCAGCTCCTCGAACACCACCGAGGTCTGGAAGGTGCGCCCGACGCCCGACCGGACGATCTCGTGCTCCTTGCGGCCGACCAGGTCGGCGCCCTCGAACCGCACCGAGCCCGAGGCGGGCCTGGTCAGGCCGGTGATGACGTCGACCAGCGTGGTCTTGCCCGCCCCGTTCGGGCCGATGAGGAAGCGCAGCTCCCCCTGCTCGACGGTCAGGTCGACCCCGTCCAGCGCGCGGAACCCGTCGAAGACCACCGACAGCCCGCGCACCTCCAGCAGTGCCCCGCTCATGCCCTCGGCTCCGGTACCTCGATCAACGGCGTGCTGACGTCGTGTTTCGCGGCGGTCGCGCCCGGCGGGCCGCCGTCCGGCACGGCCCGGCGCGGCAACCGGGCGGCCAGCAGGGTCCGCGCGGAGGCGGCCAGGCCGAACACGCCCTTGGGCGCCAGGCTGATCACCAGGATGAACAGCGCTCCCTGCAGGTAGAGCCAGCCGTCGGCGAACTCCTCGCTGAAGGCCGTCTTGGCGTATCCCATCAGCACCGCGCCCAGCACCGCCCCGGCCAGGGAGAACCGGCCGCCGACCGCCACGGCGACCACCAGCTCCAGCGAGGGCACCACGCCGAGCAGGGCGGGCGAGATGATGCCGACGACCGGCACGAACAGCGCCCCGGCCAGCCCGGCCATGCCCGCCGACACCGCGAAGGTGACGGTCTTGACGGTGGCGGGGTTGTAGCCGAGGAACCGCACGCGGTCCTCGCCGTCCCTGACCGCGACCAGCAGCCGGCCGAACCGGCTGCGCACGAGCTGCCAGGCCAGCAGGTACAGCACGCCGAGGACCGCCGCCACCACCAGGTACAGCCCGCGCTGCGTCTGGTCGGCCGCCAGGTCCTGGCCGAACAGGTCGAAGAAGTTGGTCAGGCCGTTGGTGCCGCCGGTCAGCCCCTGCTGCCCGACCAGCAGGATCACCGTGGCGGCGGCCAGCGCCTGCGTCAGGATCGCGAAGTAGGCGCCGCGGACCCGCTGCCGGAACACCAGCGCGCCGAGCAGCACGGCCAGCAGCACCGGCCCGGCGACGGCGAAGGCGATGGCGAACAGCGGGTTCTCGAACGGCGCCCACAGCGCGGGCAGCTTCTCCACCCCGCTCCACACCATGAAGTCCGGCAGGTCGCCGCCCGCGTCGTGCAGCTTGAGGTACATGCCCATCGCGTAGCCGCCGAGCCCGAAGAACACCCCCTGGCCCAGGGTGAGCATGCCGCCCTGCCCCCAGGCCAGGCCGATGCCGAGCGCGACGATGCCGAAGCAGAGGTACTTGGCCAGCAGCCCCAGGCGGAACGGCTCCAGCAGCATCGGAGCGACCACCAGGGCCAGCACGGCGACCAGCGTGAACACCGCCGGGCCCCGGAGCCGGTCGCGCCACGACCCGCCGCGGCCAGGAGGCGCGAGCGGCACGACGTTCCGCGCGGTCGCCGTCATGTGAGCGCCCTCCGAATCCGCCGGACGCCCGTCCGGGGGGACGTCCCTGGTCTGCGCGGGGTAGCAGCCGTCATGTGAGCGCCCTCGCTCTCAGCATGAACAGTCCCTGCGGGCGCACCTGCAGGAACCCGATGATCACCACCAGGACGATGACCTTGGCCAGGCTCGCGTTGGTCCAGAACTCGGCGTAGGAGTTCAGCAGGCCCAGGGCGACGGCCGCGATCACCGCGCCGCGCAGCTGCCCGAGTCCGCCGGCGACCACGACGAGGAACGCGTCCACGATGTAGTAGGTCCCGAGCGCCGGGCCGACCGGGCCGATCAGCGTGAGCGCCACCCCGGCGATGCCCGCCAGGCCGGAGCCGATGAAGAACGTGCGCTGGTCCACCCGCCCGGTGTTGATGCCGCTCACCGCGGCGAGCTGCCGGTTCTGCATGACCGCCTGCATGCGCCGCCCCTGCGAGGTGCGGTTCATGTACGCCCAGATCGCCACGACGCTGCCGACGGCCAGGGCGAAGATGAACAGCCGGTTGTAGGGCAGGATGCCGATGCCGCCCTGCAACCACGCCGGCGCCTGCACCTGGACGTTGGGCGCGCCGAACAGGTCGCGGGCGAGCTGCTGCAGGACCAGGCTGACGCCCCAGGTCAGCAGCAGGGTGTCCAGGGGGCGGCCGTAGAAGTGCCTGATGGCCAGCCGCTCCAGGATCAGCCCCATGACCCCGGCCACGGCGAACGCGACCGGCAGCGCGACCAGCACCGCCTGCCGTCCCGCCCAGTCCTGCAGCAGGTAGGCGGTGTACGCGCCCGCCATGATGAACTCGCCGTGCGCCATGTTGATGACGCCCATCTGGCCGAACGTGAACGTCAGGCCGAGTGCGATGAGCAGCAGCACGGCCGCGATCGACAGGCCGATGGGCAGCTGGTTGACTATGGCCTCCATCCGGGGCTCACCTCCCTTGCCTTCCCCGCCGGTTCCGCGTGCCGCCGAGCGGCCGTCTCGCTGTCACTGATGGGTGCTCCTCGCGCAGCCGTGTCCTTGGCGTGTCCGGTCACGGGCACCGGGTCCGGTGTCCCGTCGGGGCCAGGACTGGTGTCCCGTCGTGGGGCCAGGACTGGTGTCCCGCGGTGCGGACCTGGCCCGGTGTCCCGTCGGGGGGCCGGGCGGGGACCGCTCCCCGCCCAGCCGTGCCGTCCATGGCGATCAGGTGAGGCCGCCGGCCCAGGAGTAGGTCTTCAGATACGGGTCGGGCTTGATCGGCTTGCCGGAGTTCCAGACCTCCTTGATCTGGCCGTCCGGCTCCACGACGCCGATGCGCGCCGTCTTGTACATGTGCTGGTTCTCGCCGTCGATGGTGACCGCGCCCTCGGGCCGGTCCAGCGTGATGCCGCCCGCGGCCTTCTTCACGGCCTCGACCTCGGTCGTCCCGGCCTTCTTGACCGCCTCGGCCCACAGGTAGACCGAGTTGTACCCGGCCTCCATCGGGTCGGAGGTCACCCGGTCGGCGCCGTACTTGGCCTTGAACGCCGCCACGAACTTGGCGTTGGCCGGGTTGTCAGTGGTCTGGTAGTAGTTCCAGGCGACGAGGTGGCCGGCGATGTTGTCCACGCCGATGCCCTTGACCTCCTCCTCGGCGACGCTGACCGACATGACGGGCATGGCGTCGGCGCCCACCCCGGCGCTCTTCAGCTGCTTGAAGAAGGCGACGTTGCTGTCGCCGTTCAGCGTGTTGAACACCGCGTCCGGCTTCGCCTGGACGACCTTGTTCACGAGCGTGCTGTATTCGGTGTGCCCGAGCGGGGTGTACTCCTCGCCGAGGACCTGCATTCCGTTCGCCGCCGCGTACGCCTTGATAATCTTGTTCGCGGTGCGCGGGAAAACATAGTCGCTGCCGACCAGGAAGATCTTCTTCTTGCCCTTTTCCTTGAGGTAGTCAAGGCCCGGGACGATCTGCTGGTTGGTGGTGGCGCCGGTGTAGAAGATGTACGGCGAGCTCTCCAGCCCCTCGTACTGCACGGGATACCACAGCAGGGCCTTGCGCTTTTCGAAAACGGGGAGCATGGCCTTGCGGCTGGCCGAGGTCCAGCCGCCGAACACGGTGGCGACCTTGTCCTGCGCGATCAGCTTGGTGGCCTTCTCGGCGAAGGTCGGCCAGTCGGACGCGCCGTCCTCGACGACGGGCACCAACTGCTTGCCCAGTACGCCGCCGGCCTTGTTGATCTCCTCGACGGCCAGCAGCTCGGAGTCACGGACGGTGACCTCGCTGATCGCCATGGTGCCGCTGAGGGAGTGCAGGAGCCCCACCTTGATGGTGTCGCTCCCGCCCGACGCGGCGGTGCCGCCCGTGGTCGTCGATGGCTGACCACCGCAGGCCGCGAGCCCGGTTGCCAGGACCGCCGCGGCGGCCCCGATGCGCCAAGCTGAATTCCGCAATTACTCCTCCTTGCCGATACCGGCCCCCGCACCGACCCGTCTGCCGCCAAGGTGATCGAGTCACGTTTCCCGTGAACGTCGCGATTGTTAATTGCCGTTTACCGGCTCTTCACCGGGTCAACGCGAAGGGACTGTAAGGCGCGGCCGTATTGGCCGTTCCGGTGCCGGCCGTTTAGGGTCGGATGGGTGCGCCATGGCCGACCCTCTTCGCCGTGAAATGGGCTTCTGAATCGCCGGACGGGTGAATACGCGGGCGCCGTCGCGTCCGACACAGACCGGAAATGCGGGCGACACGTCACCGAAACGACGGTTGCCTAGGGTCCGGCCATGCGGCTCACCCCACACGAACAGGAACGCCTGCTCATCCACGTCGCGGCGGGCGTCGCGCGCGACCGTCAGGCCCGGGGGCTGCGCCTGAACCATCCCGAGGCCACCGCGATCATCGCCTCGTTCCTGCTCGAGGGCGCGCGGGACGGCCGCACCGTCGCCGACCTGATGGAGGCGGGCCGCAAGGTGCTGCGCCGCGAGGACGTCATGGAAGGGATCCCCGAGATGCTCGAATCGGTCCAGATCGAGGCGACCTTCCCCGACGGCACCAAGCTCGTCACCGTCCACCGGCCGATCCTGTGACGCCCGGCCCGATGACGCCCGGAGAGATGACGCCCGGAGAGATCGTCCACGCCGAGGAGCCCATCCCGCTCAACCCCGGGCGCGAGCGCCTGGTGCTGCGCGTGGTGAACACCGCCGACCGGCCCGTCCAGGTGGGGTCGCACTACCACTTCGCCGCCGCCAACCCCGGTCTCGGCTTCGACCGGGAGGCGGCCTGGGGGATGCGGCTGGACGTGCCCGCCGGCACCGCGGTCAGGTTCGAGCCGGGCATCGAGCGGGACGTGACGCTCGTGCCGATCGCCGGGCGGCGCGTCGTCCCGGGTCTGCGCCCCGAATGGGCCGGCCGGCTGGACGCCCGCACGGCGCACCCGGACGCCGGCGTGGGCGGCGGCGGCCCGTCCGAGCCGGGCGCCCGCACGACCGAGGGAGAGTCCGATGACTGAGCCGCGGCCCTCGATCGAGCGCTCCCGGTACTCCGCGCTGTACGGCCCGACGACCGGCGACCGCATCCGGCTGGCGGACACCGACCTGTTCGTCGAGATCTCCGACGACCTGTCCCAGGGACGCCAGGGCGCCGGCGACGAGGTGGTCTTCGGCGGCGGCAAGGTGATCCGCGAGTCCATGGGCCAGGCCAGGACGACACGCGCCGAGGGCGCCCCCGACCTGGTGATCACCGGGGCGGTCATCCTGGACCACTGGGGCGTGGTCAAGGCCGACATCGGGGTCAGGGACGGACGCATCGTCGCCATCGGCAAGGCGGGGAACCCCGACACCATGGACGGCGTCCACCCCGACCTGGTGATCGGCCCCTCCACCGAGATCCTGGCGGGCAACGGCAGGATCATCACCGCCGGGGCGGTCGACTCGCACGTCCACCTCATCTGCCCGCAGATCGTGGACGAGGCGCTCGCCGCCGGGGTGACCACCGTCATCGGCGGCGGCACCGGTCCGGCCGAGGGCACCAAGGCGACCACCGTCACCGGCACGTGGTACCTGGCCCGGATGCTGGAGTCGATGGACGGCATGCCGGTCAACGTGGCGCTGCTCGGCAAGGGCAACACCGTCAGCGAGGAAGGGCTGCTGGAACAGCTCAGGGCCGGCGCCTCGGGGTTCAAGCTGCACGAAGACTGGGGGACGACGCCGTCGGCCATCGACGCGTGCCTGCGGGTCGCGGACGCCACCGGCGTGCAGGTCGCCATCCACACCGACACGCTGAACGAGGCCGGGTTCGTGGAGTCGACGCTGGGCGCGATCGGCGACCGCGGGATCCACGCCTACCACACCGAGGGCGCGGGCGGCGGGCACGCGCCCGACATCATCCGCGTCGCGGCGCACGCGAACGTGCTGCCGTCCTCGACGAACCCGACGCGCCCGCACACCGTCAACACCCTCGACGAGCACCTCGACATGCTCATGGTCTGCCACCATCTCAACCCGTCCGTGCCGGAGGATCTGGCCTTCGCCGAGTCGCGCATCCGGCCGACGACGATGGCCGCCGAGGACGTCCTGCACGACATCGGGGCCATCTCCATGATCGGGTCCGACTCGCAGGCGATGGGACGGGTGGGCGAGACGATCATCCGTACCTGGCAGACCGCGCACGTGATGAAGCGGCGCAGGGGGCCGCTGCCCGGTGACGGCCGTGCCGATAACCTGCGCGCTCAGCGCTATGTGGCGAAATATACGATCTGCCCGGCCATCGCCCACGGGCTGGACGCGCACGTCGGCTCGGTGGAGGTCGGCAAGCTCGCCGACCTGGTGCTGTGGGAGCCGGCGTTCTTCGGGGTCAAGCCGCAGCTCGTCGTCAAGGGCGGCGTCATCGCCTACGCGCAGATGGGCGACGCCAACGCCTCCATCCCCACCCCCCAGCCCGTCATGCCGCGGCCGATGTTCGGCGCCGCACCGGTCACCGCCGCGGCCACGTCCCTGCACTTCGTCGCGCCGCTCGCCATCGAGGGCGGCCTGGCGGACCGGCTGCGGGTGAACCGGCGGCTGGCGCCGGTCGCCGACGTGCGCACGCGCCGAAAGGAGTCCATGCCGCTGAACGACGCGCTCCCCGACATCGAGGTGGACCCCGACACCTTCGCGGTCCGCGTCGAGGGGGAGCTCATCGAGCCGGCCCCGGCCGTGGAGCTTCCCATGGCCCAGCGCTACTTCCTGTTCTGACCGGGCTCTGGTCATGGACGCGGCGCTGCTGCTTCTCGCCGACTCCCGGCTCCCGGCCGGTGGCCACGGCCACTCCGGGGGCGCGGAGCAGGCGGTACGCATCGGGGCGATCACCGGCCCGGAGGAACTGGCGCGGTTCCTCCGTGGCCGGCTCGCCACCTCAGGCCTGGTGGCCGCCGCTCTCTCCGCCGCCGCCTGCGCCCTCGCGACCCCCACCGACGTCGCCGACGACGAGCGGGCGTGGCGGGAGCTGGACGCGGAGGCCGACGCCCGTACGGCCTCGCCCGCGCAGCGGAACGCGGCGCGCACCCAGGGCAGGCTGCTGCTGCGAAGCGCCCGCCGCATCTGGCCCTCCGCCGTCCTGGACACCCTCGCGCGCGCCGTCCCCGACGGCGCCCACCACCCGATCGCGCTCGGCGCGGTGGCCGCCGCCGCCGGCTGCTCGCCCTACGACGCGGCGCTGGCCGCCGCGTACACCTCGATCACCGGACCGGCCACCGCGGCCGTCCGGCTGCTCGGGCTCGACCCCGTCGTCGTGCACCGGGTGCTCGCCGGCCTCGTGCCGGACCTGTCCGGCGTCGCCCGCACGGCCGCCGCGGAGGCGGCCCCGGCGCACGCCCCGGGCCCGGCCGGCGAGGCCGTCTCCCGCACCGCGTGGGAAGGCCTTCCCGCGCACGCCGCTCCCGCACTCGACCTGCTGGCCGAACAGCACCTACGCACGGAGGTACGGCTCTTTGTCAGCTAACCACGAGGACCGTCACCCGTCCTCTGACCCCCACGGAAGGGCGCTGCGCCTCGGCGTCGGCGGCCCGGTAGGCAGCGGCAAGACGGCGCTGGTCGCCGCGCTGTGCCGCACGCTCGGCCCGGTGCTGCGGCTGGGCGTGGTCACCAACGACATCTACACCACCGAGGACGCCGACTTCCTGCGCAGGGCCGGCGTCCTGGACCCCGAGCGCATCGTGGCCGTGCAGACCGGCTGCTGCCCGCACACCGCGATCCGCGACGACATCGCCGCCAACATCGACGCCGTCGAGACCCTGGAGGAACGCCACGGACCGCTGGACCTGGTGATCGTCGAGAGCGGCGGCGACAATCTGACCGCCACCTTCAGCCGGGGACTCGCCGACCAGCAGATCTTCGTGCTCGACGTGTCGGGCGGGGACAAGGTGCCGCGCAAAGGCGGCCCCGGCGTCACCTCGGCCGACCTGCTGGTGGTCAACAAGACCGACCTGGCGAAACACGTGGGAGCCGATCTGACCGTGATGTCCAGGGACGCGGCGGCCGTCCGCGACGGCAAACCGGTGCTGTTCACCTCGATCAGGGAGGTGCCGGAGGTGTACGCCGTGGCCGAATGGGTGCACGGGGTGGTCCAGTCGTGGTCGCACGCCCGCTCCCACCCCCACGGCCCCGCCGTCCCCGCCCCGAACGCCTGACCCACCCGCCCATGCACGAGACCACCCACCCCGTCCTGCGCCCACAGCCCCCGGGCACCGGCCACCACGACCCGGGCGCCCGGCCCCCCGACACCGGGCGGCAGCGGCCCGGGCCGCGGACCCCGGCCGCCGACCGGCCAGGACCGGACGCGCGGCCACCGGCCGCCGGCCGACCGGAGCAGGACGCGCGGCCGCCGGTCACCGGTCACCGGCGGCCGCCCGGCGCCCGGGCGACCGCCGGGCGGCGCGGGTTCGAGGCGCGGGCGGCGGTGGGCACCGAGTCCTCCGGTGGGCGCACCGTGCTCGGGACGCTGCGCTCGGACCCGCCGCTGACCCTGCGGCAGACCGGGCCGGACACGGTTCACCTGGTCTCGACCGCCGCCGGGCCGCTCGGCGGCGACCGTCTCACGCTGGAGATCGACGTCGCCCCGGGAACGCGCCTCACCATCGCCTCGGTGGCGAGCACGCTCGTCCTGCCGGGGGACGGAGAGTCGGTCATGGTGGTGCGGGCCCGGGTCGGCGCGGGGGCGACGCTGGTGTACGCCCCGGAACCGACGGTCCTGGCGGCCGGATGCGACCATCGCATGATCGTCGGCCTGACCCTGGCGGAGGGCGCGTCGGTGTCGTGGCGCGAGGAGATCGCCTTCGGCCGGTACGGCGAGCCGCCGGGCCGCTGCCACGCCCGCTTCGACGCGACCATCGACGGCGTGCCTCTGCTCCGTCAGGACTTCGTGGTCGGGGACCCCGCCGCGGACGGCAGCCCCGCGGTGTACGGCGACGCCCGCTGCGTCGGCAACATCCTGCTCACCGGCCCGGCCTTCGCCCGCCCGCAGGCCGCGACCGCCTCGCGGCCGGGCGAACCGGCCCTCACCCCGCCGGCCGCCGGTGCGGCCTCGCCCTCGTCCGGCGCGGAGGGGAGCGGCGCCGTGCTCGCCGAAGGCTGCGCCGTCCTCCCGCTCGCCGGGCCCGGCACGCTGATCTCCGCCCTCGCCCCCGACGCCCCCACCCTGCGCTCCCGCCTCACCTGGGGCGCCGCGCAGGCGACCGCGCCCTTCGAGGACGGTGACTGACGGACGCGTCCGAGCAGGCCCGGGGCCCCGGGAAGGGACATCGGGCGTCTTGGGTGAGGATCAGTCGTAGAAGCCCAGGCGGCGGAGCTGTTTGGGGTCGCGTTGCCAGTCTTTGGCCACCTTGATGCGCAGGTCGAGGTAGACGTGGGTGCCGAGGAGGGCTTCGATCTGCTTGCGGGCGCGGGTGCCGACGTCCTTGAGCCGGGCGCCCTTGGGGCCGATGACGATGGCCTTCTGGGACGGGCGCTCGACGAACATGTGGGCGTACACGTCGAGCAGGTCGTCGCGGCCCTCCCGCGGAGTCATCTCCTCGACGACGACGGCGATCGAGTGGGGAAGCTCGTCGCGGACGCCTTCGAGAGCCGCCTCACGGATCAGCTCGCCGACCAGCACCTGCTCGGGCTCGTCGGTCAGCTGACCGTCCATGTAGAGCGGCGGGGAGTGCGGGAGGCGCTCGATCAGCAGGTCGCCCAGCACGTCGAGCTGCTCCCCCGACTGGGCGGAGACCGGGACGATCTCGGCGAAGTCCGCCAGCCGCGAGACGTCGAGCAGACGGGAGGCGATCTGCTCGCGGGAGGCCAGGTCGCACTTGGTGACCACGGCGACCACGGGGGTCTTCTTGACGGCCGCGAGCTTCTCGGCGATGAACCGGTCGCCCTTGCCGATCTCCTCGTTGGCGGGCACGCAGAAGCCGATGACGTCGACCTCGGTCAGGGTGGACAGCACGAGGCTGTCGAGCCGCTCGCCGAGCAGGGTGCGGGGCCGGTGCAGGCCCGGCGTGTCGACGATGACGAGCTGGGCGGCGGGCCGGTTGACGATGCCGCGGATGGCGCGGCGGGTCGTCTGCGGCTTGGAGGAGGTGATCGCCACCTTGGCGCCGACCAGCGCATTCATCAGCGTCGACTTGCCGACGTTGGGCCTGCCGACGAAGCAGGCGAACCCGGCACGGAACTCAGCGGCTGAGGAACTCACGCCACCCATTGTCCCCGATCAGAGCGACCGCCCCTCCCCGCCACCAGGACGACGGGCCCCGTCACGGCCGGGCGGGGCCCTTCACCGGGCGGGCGGGTCCCCCTCACGGGCCGGGCGGGCCCCCTCGCGAGCCGGGCCGGGCGGGTCAGCGGTAGCGGCCCTTGAGGGCGCCGTCGGGGGCGGCGAGGAAGAGGATGGCGTCGCCGAGGTCCTGGACGACCGCCATGTCCTGGTCGCCGGGCTCCTCCTCGTCGGTGACCAGGGCGGCGGCCTCCAGGGAGACCGCTCCGCTGGAGACGGCCATGGCCACGGCGACCTGGATCGCGGACAGCCGCAGCGAGGGCAGGTCCACGTTGGTCGCGGTGTAGGTGCGCCCGGTCTCGTCGCGGACGGCGGCGCCCTGGGCCGTCCCGTTGCGGGCGCGGGCGGCGCGGGCCAATGTGATGATCTTGCTGTCCTCGGCGCCGAGGATGGTGTCGGTCACGGGCATCAGGCTACTGGGCGGGCCCGCGGTCACCGGCCCGTGGTACGGGTCCGTCATGCGTCGCGATCGCTCCTTCTCCGGCCGGACGCCCTCACCCCTCGCCTCTTGGCCCCGGCAGGGGCCGGGCAGGCCGGGAAATGGCATTTCCGGTAATTAGCACGGTCCATTCAATACGCAAGGACACCTTTCCTGTGCGCAGGGTGATCAACGCCGGAAAAGCGGTCGTCGCGCGATATATCCGGCAATCGGCGACCTGCCATTGGCTAGGCTTCTCCGTCGTATTCGGACAGGCGCGCCGGACGCCGGCGGTCGCCCCGCGGGAGGCGGCCGGGGTCGCCTCGCCGGGAGATGGAGCTGATGCATGGTCGCTCGGGGGATCCTCGCCGGCTCGCTGGCGCTCGCGCTCGCCACCGGACCGAACGCGGCGGCGTCGGCGCTCACGATGGCCCTGCGCGCGCCGGAGCAGTGCTCGCCGCCGCACGGCGGCACCCAGGTCGGCGAGTCGTGGGCGCAGCGCCGGCTGGCGTTCACCGGGGTCTGGCCGCTCACCAAGGGCGAGGGCGTGACCGTGGCGCTGATCGACAGCGGGGTGGACACGCGCCATCCTCAGGTCCGGGTCGCCCGGTCGGTCGACCTGACCGGCACCGGCCCGCTCGACTGCGTCGGCCACGGCACGGCGGTGGCCGGGATCATCGCCGGAGCCGACATGAAGGAGATCCCGTTCGCGGGCGTGGCGCCCAAGGCGCGGCTCATCTCCATCAAGCAGACCAACAGCGAGCGCGGGGACGTGGCGCTGCTGGCCCAGGGCATCAAGCAGGCGGCCGACCTGGGCGCCCAGGTCGTCAACATCTCCGTCCAGACCAGCGACCAGCCCGACCTGAAGGCGGCCGTCGAGTACGCGCTGGCCAAGGACGTCGTCATCGTGGCCGCCGCCGGGAACATCAGGAAGGAGGACGGCACCCCCGCCGCCGTCTACCCGGCCTCCTACCCGGGCGTGCTGTCGGTCGGCTCGGCCGGCCCGGACGGCAGGCGCAACGACTTCTCCAACTCCGTGACGCCGGTCTCGGTGATCGCGCCGGGTCAGGACATCACCAGCACCTGGCCGGGCGGCGCCTACCGCCAGGACCTGGAGGGCACCAGCTACGCCGCGCCGTACGTGGCCGGGGTGGCGGCCCTGGTGCGCGCGCGGCATCCGGAACTGGACAACGTGCGGGTGCGGCGGCGCATCGAGATCACCGCCGACGGCGCGTCGGGCACGGGGACCGGCGCGGGCATGGTGAACCCGCTGATGGCGGTGTCGGAGATCCTGCCGTCCGAGGTGGTGGCCATCGCGCCCCGCCCGGCCCAGGCGCTTCCCTCGACGATCGTGACCAGGCCGCGGCCTCCGGACCAGGAGGCGATCAACGTCTCCGCCGCGGTGGCGGTGATCGCGGTGCTCGCGGCGGGGCTGGTGGCGGCCGTGGGCGTCGTCATCCCCATGGGACGCCGCCGCGGATGGCGGCCGGGCCGCGCGGTGACCCCCGGCGAGTGAGCGGCCGGCCCGGCGAGTGGGCGGCGATCCGGCGAGTGGGCGGCGGGACCCGGCACGAGGGGCGGGCGACACGGCGCGAGGGGTGGAAAGCCCGGGTGAAGTGGCGGGACGGAAGCGCTTGTACGGGATGAGATGAATCGCCCTATCCGTTTCCCCGCCCCCAAGATCAACGAAACCGTAACATGTGATGCAGACGTGACAAATTACGTTAAGTGCGACTCAAACATGTGGTGTCATGATGCTTGAGATCTCCAGGGGCTTGAGATGATCCACAGGGGAAGGCGATAAAGGACATGCAGTCGTTGCTGCCGGATGACCCCAAGCAGGTGGGCGCGTACACGCTTCTCGGGCGGCTGGGTGAGGGAACCCGGGGCGTCGTCTACCTTGGCCGCCTCTCCGGTGAAGCGCCGATCGCAGCGCCCACGGCCGCCGAGGCCGAGGCCCCCGCCGAGTCCGGCACCCAGGGCGAGAGCGCCGCCGCGACCGGAACGCCCGCCGAGTCCGCCCCCTCCCCCGCCACGGGCGAGCCCGGCCGGCTGTTCGTCGTCAAGCTGCTGCCCCCGTGGCCGGAGGCCGGCGACGAGGCCCGCGCGCGGGTGGTCGACGACCTGTCCGCCGCCCAGCGGGTGTCCAGCGCCTACGCGGTGCGCAGCGTCGACGCCGGCTGGATCGACGACCGCGCCTACGTGGTGCGCGAGCACGTCGAGGGCCGCTCGCTCCGCGAGGCCGTCGAACTGGACGGCCCGCTGACCGGCGACGCCCTCGAGCGCGTCGCCGTCGGCACGCTGACGGCGCTCACCGCCGTCCACCTGGCCGGCATCGCCCACCGCGGCCTCACCCCCGACAACGTCCTGCTGTCCGCCGACGGGCCCCGCGTCTGCGACTTCGGCCTCGGCGAGACGGCCTACCGCTCCCCGGAGCAGGTGCGCGGCGAGCCCACCGGCCCCGCCGCCGACCTGTTCGCCTGGGCGAGCACGATGGTGTTCGCCGCGACCGGCGCCGAGCCGTTCGGCGAGGACGCCGAGGCGATCGCCACGGCCCGCGCCGACCTCGGCGGCCTTCCCGCGCCGCTGCGTGACGTCGTGGGCTCCTGCCTGGCCAAGGTGCCCGCCGAGCGGCCCACCGCCCAGGGCGCGATGCTGTGGCTGCTCGGCGAGGAGAAGGCGGCCCCGCCCGCCCCGGCGATCCCGGCCGCGCCCGTCCCCGGCGCGCCCCTGGTCGGCATCCCCGTCCCGGGCGTCCCCGGCGCGTCCTCCTCCAGCACGCCGACCGTCCCGGCCGGTCAGGCCGGGCCCGCGAGTCAGGCCGGTCCGGCGGGACCCGGTGACCCTCCGCAGCACACGTTGATGGAGGCGGGCGGCTCGGTCGCGCCGCCTCCGGCCGTCGTCCCGCAGGGCACGGAGAGTCTGCCCCCGACGGTGTACGCGGCCGAGCCGCAGCCGCCGGCCCCGCCGGTGTGGGGCGCTCCCGCCCTCCCGTCGGAGGAGCCCGCGCGGCCCGAGTTGCCGGCCGCCGCCGGAGGCGAGGCGCCGCCCGCCGCGCCGGTGCGCAAGAGGACCGGCGCCCACTTCCCCGTCGGCCTGGCCGCGGGCGTCGGCATCGTGATCGGCCTGTCCGGCCTGGGTCTGTGGGGCGCCGGCCACTACGCGGGCAGCAGCCAGCAGATCGGCCGGGTCGCGGCCGAGGGACAGGCCGGCGGCACGAACGTCCCCGAGCCGTCCGGCGGCCTGGGCGACGTCGCCGGCGTCGGCGGCGTCGGCGAGAGCACCGCGCCGCGCCCGCAGGTCACCGTGCCGTGGGCCGGCTCCCCCGCTCCGCAGCAGACCGGCGTCTACCCGATGCAGCTGACGACGTCGAGCCCCGCGGCGAACATCCCGAACTTCTCGCCCGGCCCGCAGTTCACCCCGCCGCCGATCCCGTCGGCCCCGCCGACGCCCACGCGGTCGTCGCCGACCCCGGTGCCGACGGTCACCGTCACCATGACGCCGAGCCCGGTGGTCAGCCCGTCCGCGGAGCCGACCCCCACGCCCAGCCCGTCCGGGCCCGACCAGTCGCCGCAGCCGTCGGTCACCCCCACCCCGGACCCCTCGGGCCCGGGCAGCCCGACGCCTTCGCCGTCGCCGAGCGGGCCGCTGAGCCTGGTGCCCACGCCCACGCCGAGCCCGACGCCCACCACCTCCGGCCCGGCGTCCCCGCACCCGAGCTCCCCGTCGCCGCGGCCCACGCCGAGCGTGTCCAGGTCGTTCACGCCGCGGCCCCCGCACGTGTGGAGCCCGCGGCCCAGCGTGTCGGCCAGGCCGACGGGCACCCGGACGCCGGCCCCGAGGCCGACCGTCACCCGTACCGCCACGGCGACACCGGCTCCCAAGCCGGCCACCAACCCCTTCACCCCGCAGCAGGTGTGCAACGGGTCGGGCAAGGGCACCGGCTTCGCCGTCCAGCGGCAGAGCGCGTTCACCGGCGGCGTCACCTACCAGCTCTACAACCTCGCCACCGGCTTCAACTGCGTGGTCACCATGAAGACGCAGAACATCGGCGTGCTCAGCCCGGTGTCGGCGACGCTGGAGGTGCAGGGCTCCGCCCCGGTCAGCGAGAGCGGGTCGTTCAAGTACTACGCCGGGCCGGTGGTCATGCAGGGCAAGGGCAAGTGCGTGCGCTTCAGCGGCAGCGCGGGCGCCGGCTCCACCGCGGCGCCGTTCGGCAACTGCGGCTGACCCACCCGATCGTCCATCCCCGACGAGGCTCGGCCCGCACCGGCGGCCGGGCCTCGTCTCGTACCGCGAAGCGAAGGATGCGCGTATGACGACCAACGGCGGACCTTACTCCCCCACCGGCGACCCCGAGGTGGACGAGGTGCTGGAGGCGCTCGCGGCGCAGTCGGCGAGGTTCGAGGCGGTCGGGCGCCGGCTGTCGGAGACGCGCGGACGGGGCGAGGCCGAGGACGGCCGCGTGATCGTGGAGGCGCTTCCCGGCGGTTCCCTGGTGGCCCTGCGCATCGACCCGCGCGCCATGCGGCTCGGGTCCGAGGCGCTGGCCGAGGCGATCCTGGTGGCCGCCAGGCGAGCCGAGGCCGACGCCGCCGACCGGGCCGAGTCGCTGATGGCCCCCCTGGTCGCGGAGCCCCCGCCCGCGGGCGCTCTGCCGCACGACTGATCCCGGGGACGCGCGCCGCACTAGAGTGATCGCCGTGGAGGGGTGGGAGCCGGCGGGTGCGTTCGAAGAGGGCCTCGGCTCGGCGTTCGCGGCCGGAGACCTGGCCCTGTGCCTCGGCCTGCTCCGCCTGGCACAGCTCGCCCTGCCGGTCAGCCCGGCGGCCGCCGCCGGGCGCGAGCCGGTGGCCTGGCCCACCGCGTCGGACGCCGAGGGCACCTGGATCCTCGCCTACACCTCCGCGCGGGCCATGCGGTCCGGCATCGGCGAGGTCACCGCGCACCACCGCGTCGTCACGCTGCCCGAGCTGGCAGCGGGCTGGCCCGACCCGCGCTGGGGGCTGGCGGTCAACCCCGGGCTCCCCGTGCACTTCTTCCTGCGGTCCGGCACGGTGGCCAGGCTCGCCGTCCCCTCCCTGGCCGAGGAGCGCCTCGCCGACCCCGGCGCGGGCCTGCCGGTCGTGCAGAAGCCGCTGACGCCCCGCGACCTGTACGCGTACCTGGCCGAAGGGGAGACCCGGGTTTCGGGGTACTGCCACCGCGCGCTGGACGTAGCGCACATCGCGACCCCCGCCGTGCTGGCCGACGCGCTCGGCATGGCGGAGGTGGACGGGGTGCTCACCGACGAGGGGTCGGTGAACCTGCTGCGGTGGGCGGCCGTGGGGCTGAACCTCTACCGCACGCCCTACGGCGGCGTGGACGAGGAGAGCAGGGCGGCCGTGGAGGGCCTGTTCATCGAGGAGCCGCCGTTCGTCGGCCTCGGGCTGGCGCCGAACGTCGACCAGGTGATCCGCGAGTACAAGGTGGACGGCGTCGGCCTGCCGCACGGGGCCGAGATCTGGGAGCTGACCGACGCCGGGGTGCAGCACCGCCGCGCGGTGTACGACGGCGACCTGGAGCGCTGGCTGCTGGTCCAGGCCGCGCCGCCGACCGGCGCCCCTCCAGGCGAGGAGTGGGGCCTCCTCACTGAGGAGGAGAGCCTGCCCAGGGAGGAAGAAGGCCCGCCCGAGGAGGAGTGGAGCGCTCAGGGTGCTCCCGGCGCTCCCGGCGCTCCCCGTGGTCCCGGTGGTCCCCGTGGTCCCGGTGGTCCCGGCGAGGGGCGGTCGCGGTGAGGTGGCACGGCTACCGCGTCCGCTGGCGGGGTGAGGAGTACGAGGCCGCCCCCGACCCGCGTCCGGACGGGCTGTGGATGCGGCTGCGCGCCGCCGGGCCGGTGGACGGCTTCGAGCCGGTCGCTCCCGATCGTCACGTGCGGCCGGTGCCGGCGGGCGAGTGCGAGCGGGTCGTCTTCGTGACGACGGCCTGCCTGTGGCGCGGGGCGCCCTGCCAGGTGCGCGCCGAGCGCGAGGGCGAGCTGCTGGTCGAGTACACCGGAGGGCTGCTGCCGGTGGCGCGGGCGCTCGGGTTCGAGCGGGTCGAGCGAGGCGTGCACCGGGCCTGGGTGTCCCGGGACGAGGTCGCCGACCTTCATGAGCAGGCCGTTCTCCTGGACCTGTGACCTCAGCGGGGCGGGGGAACGCCGTGTCCGTTTTCTGGTGATACGGCAGACCGCAATACTCGCATAACCGGCAATGCGGAAGAAAAGCCGGATTCGACGCACAACGCTTGCCGAGTTAAATCCCGGAATGTCACAATGTCCGATCAAGCGACTGTTTCCCTGGAGTTAGGGCACGGTTACGGTGCCGTTAAGCACCTGGCACCGTGGGGACAGGTGCTCGGGGAGGTCATGTGGAGGGATTCGCCGGTGGGGACGCGGCCGAGATGCGGGCTTATGCCGAGGAGCTCCGCGCCGCCTTCATGCGCCTTCAGGAACAGGCGCCCGAGACGCACCGCAGGGCCCGCGCCGTACAGATCACGGAGAAGTCCGAGGACGGGCTGATCGCCGCCACCGTCGGAGCGCGCGGCGACCTCATCCGCCTCGACATCGACCCGCGCATCTACCGGCGGCCCGACTCCCGCGAGCTCGCCGACTCCATCACCGCGACGGTGCGGCGGGCCGCCGCGAAGGCGCAGGCGGAGGTCATCGAGCTGTTCGCGCCGCTGGTCCCCCGCGAGCAGATGAGAGCCCACCTCGACGGAGACCTCGACAGCGTGCTGGAGCAGATGGCCCAGCAGATGCTCGGAAGGCGGTGACCCGCGATGCCGGAGAACGTCGACGTCCACGCCCCCACCGCCGTCCAGGCGCTGGCCCAGTGGGACGCCGCCACCAGCGGCATCACCCGCGCGTTGAAGGAGGGCCAGGCGCGCATCCAGCGGCTCGTCGCGGCGGCGCCCTGGGGCGACGACTCCGCCGGCGCGTCCTTCCACACGGCCTACATCAAGGACGCCAGTCCCGAGATGCTCGCCCGCATCGGCGAGATGGTCATGCAGGACGTCGAGGAGGTGGGCGGCAAGGTCCGCACGGCCGTCGGTAACACGCGCCGCACGGACAAGGCCCAGGCCGGCACCACCCTGAGCATTTGACCCCGGCGACCGGACGGGAATGACGTGGCGCACGGCGGCAACCCCAACGTCAACCCCAACACCCCCGGCGGGCAGGCGTCCCCCGGCATCGGCGGCACCTCCTCCACCGACGTCACCCCCGCCTGGGGCGAGTCGCTCCCCGGCTGGGTGGACACCTTCATCGCCATGATCGCGGCGGGGCAGAGCTGGCCCAAGGCCAGCGAGAGCCTGCTGTGGGAGCTCGCCAAGGAGCACCAGGCGCTCGGCGGCGGGCTGCAGGAGTCGGTGGACCCCGGCATCGCCGCCGGCAGGGCCGTCCTTGCCGGATGGCAGGTTCCCGCCACTCCGCTGTACGTCGAGCAGGCCAACCAGGTACTCAAGGGCGACGGAGGCGTGCTGGGGCTGGCGCTCGCGCACCAGGCCAAGGCGCTGCAGGTCGACGACTTCGCGCGCGAGACGCAGTACTCCAAGATCTCGATCAACGTGGCCTTCTGGGTGGGGGTCACGGCCGCCGCCATCGCGCTGCTCAGCATGGGCGCCGGCGTGCCGCTGCTCGGCCCGATCGCCGCCTCCACCCGCGCGGCCATCTGGCGGATCCTCCAGCGGCTCGCGGCGGTCGCCGGGCGCGACCTCGGCGCCGGCGTCACCGCGCGGCTCGCGGCGGGCCGGCTGGCCCAGACCGGCGCCCACAGCCTCGCCCGCACGATGCTCGCCAGCCACCTCGGACGGGAGATCATCGAGGAGATCGGCGAAGAGGTCTTCATCGACGCCTACAGCCAGCACAAGCAGATGGAGATGGGCACCCGCACGAGCTGGGACTGGAGCAAGACCTCCGCCTCGGCGATCGGCGCGGGCGGCGGCGCGGTGGCCGGCATGAAGGTGGCCGCCCCGCTGCTGTCGCGGTACGGCGGGCGCGTCCCGGTGCTCAACCGGCTGGACGACCTGGCGCGCAACGGGTCGGGAGCCTCCAGCAGGCTGGCCGGGTTCGGGCGCGACGCCATGCAGACCGGGCTGAACAACATGGTCGCCTCGCCCGCCGGCAGCTTCCTGGCCAACGGGGTGGTCTACAACGAGTGGAACCCGCTCACCGCGCTCGGCCCCGACGCCCTCGCGGGCGCGTTCATGGGCGGCGCCGGCCGCACGCGGACGATCAGCCCGTTCAACCCCGACGTCTTCCACGCGGTCACCCACCCAGCGCAGACCCTGCACGCCGCCACCACGGCCGACGCCCAGGCCCGCGCCACCACCCTCTCCAGCACCGGCCCGGCGACCAATCCCTCCCCCGCCCCCGCCGCCGCCCCGCCCTCCGTCTCGAACCCCGCTGCCTCCAACCCCGCTGCCTCCAACCCTGCGTCCTCCGGCCCCGCGGCCTCCTCCAACTCCGGCCCCGCAGGCCCCTCCAGCACCGGCACCGGCACCGGCCAGCCCCTCACGGGATCCTCCGGCCAGAGCCCCGCACCCCCCGGCGGCGCCGCCCCTCCGGCCACCCTCTCCACCGGCAACCCCCCTCCGTCCGGCACAGCCCAGCCCACCCAGACCAGCGGCACCGGCCAATCCGCCCAAACCGCAGGGACGGGCCAGCCTGCCCAAACCGGAGGAACAGGCCAGGCCACACAGTCCGGCGGCACGGGCCAGCCCAACCAGACCGGAGGGACGGGCCAGCCTGCCCAGACCGGGGGCACCGGTCACTCCACCCAGAGCAGCGCCGCAAGCCAGTCCAACCAGACCGGACCAGGCGGCCCCCCGCCACCCGGCACCGGCACCGGACAGACCGCGTCCTCGGGCGGCTCCACGGGGCAGTCCGCCGCCAACCCCGCTCCGTCCGGAGATCCGTCCGGGAGCGGCTCCACCTCGACCTCCACGACCGGCGGCCCCGCGGCTCCGGGCACCGACCCGGCCGGCACCGGCACCGGCACGCCCGGAACCGGCCCCACCGGTGCCGGAGGTGGGCAGTCGTCCACGTCTACGGGTGCTCCGTCCGGCGGTGGGCCGGCCACCTCGGCGCCCTCGCCTCAGGGGCCCGATCCCCATGCCCAGGCGTCCCCCCAGCAGGCGCCCCCGCCCACCACGGCCGCGCCGTCCGGCACGACACCACCCGGCGCGGGGACGAGCGCCGCCGGCCCCGTCCCCGGCGGTCCGAACGCTTCCGGACCCGCCCCCGGCGCCCCGAACGTCACCGGTCCCGGCACCCCGAACGCGTCCGCCCCGGTCCCCGGCACCCCGAACGCGTCGGCGCCGCAGGGGTCACCGTCGCCCGCTCCGGCGGGAACGGGCGTGCCCGCGACCTCGGGCGCCACCCCGGCCGCAGGAGTGGCCCCGGCCACGGGGGTGGTCCCGGCCACGGGGGTGGTTCCGGCGGGCGGCCCGGGTCCGGTCGTGGCCGCCGCTGGTCCGGCGCCGCTGTTCATGCCGGGCATGCCCTCCGTCCAGGTGACACCCGCGGCAACGCCTTCCCAGGTCACCCCTTCCGGAATCCCGCTCCGGACGACCCCCGCCGGGACGGCTGCCCAGGCCGCGGCCGGCGGGGCCCCGTCCGTGCAGACGACCTCCGCCGGGACTCCTCCACAGGTCGCGCCGGGCGCGGCCCCGTCCGTGCAGACCACGCCCGCCGGGACGCCTCCCCAGGTCGGGGCGGGTGGGGTGCCGCCCGTCTCGGGCGGGGGCACTTCCGCCGCCGGCGCCGCCTCTCCCGACCCGGCGCACACCGTCACCGCCGTGCTCAGCGACATGCTCCCGCTGGTCGACCCGGACGCGCTGCCGCTCGACGACGGTTCCCTCCGGGTGACGGGCCCCGACGGGCGACCCCACCTGGTCCGCGCCGATGCCGTCCGCCGCATCACCCGGAATCTGGGCGTGCGGGTCATGGACGGCGTCCAGGACCAGCGGCT
Organism: Sphaerisporangium sp. NPDC005288; assembly: GCF_040607475.1. Lineage (NCBI taxonomy): Bacteria > Bacillati > Actinomycetota > Actinomycetes > Streptosporangiales > Streptosporangiaceae > Sphaerisporangium > Sphaerisporangium sp. NPDC005288. The sequence continues at coordinate 185,418 of NZ_JBEXGT010000001.1, forward strand.
GCGGGCCGAGGCGGCGGCCCGGCTCGGCGCGGCCATATCGCGGTCCGCCGGCCTGCCGCCGATGGCGGGCTCGCTGAACGCGCTCGGCCGGCTCGCCGACGCCTCCCCCGGCGCGCTGGACGTCCTCGCCGACGTGGCCCGCGAGGTCGTCGGCGACCGCTGGGGCCGTCTGCGCGCCTCCGACCTCACCGAGGCCGCGCACCGGGTGGTGAAGGAGGCGAACGGCGGCCTGCCGGAGGAGTCGTCGGACTACGACGTGATGCGCACCGGTCCGCTGGACGAGCAGCGGAAGGTCGTCTCCGAGCGCGCCGCGACCCTCGCCGACGACCTCGCCGCCCCAGCCGCCGCCACCGCCGCGCAGACCACCTCCACGGGGACAGGTGCGGGCACCGGCACGACCACGCAGGCCGGGCCGAACGCGACCGCGCAGGCCGGGCCGAACGCGGACCTGGGGCAGGTCGTCCCGGGCGGCGGGGAGACGCGGCCCGCGCAAGGGGTCGTCCGGCGGTTCCTGGGGGCCGCGCTGAACCCGTTCTCATCGAGGGGCGGGGCTCTGGCACCGGACGTGGAGGCGCGGTACGCGGAGTACCGGCACCTGGCCGAGCGCTGGTCGCACGCCGCGCCCGATCAGCGAGACCACTACGAACGCCAGATCAGGACGCTCATCACCCGGCTGTCGGACCAAGGACGCCCCGCGCCGGTGCCGCCGTGGGACACCGGCCGCGTCCACACCGTCGTCCCCACCACGATCGCCCAGACCCAGCCGGTCCAGGCGACCCTGACCCAAGCGACCCCGGCCCAGGGGACGCAGACTCAGGGGACGCCGGCGGGGAGCCAAGGCCAGGGGGCCCTGTCTCAGGGAAACCCGGCTCAGGGAACCCAGGCGCAGGGGACGCAGCCCTCGGCAACCTCGGCCCAGGGAACCCAAGCGCAGGGGACGCAGCCCTCGGCAACCCCGGCTCGGGGGACGCAGGCGGGGGTGGCGCTGCCGGGGCCGCTGGTCGAACTGGTGGAGCGGGTCGAGCGGGTGCGCGAGTCGCTTCGGCAGGTGGAGGACGGGCAGCGGGCGCGGGAGGCCGCGAACCGGAAGAGGGCCGATGACGCCGCCGAGCGGGCCGGCACGGCCCGCGACAACGCGGAGAAGGCCGACGCCGAGGAGGACGCCTGGCACGTCGACCGGGCACGCGACGCCCGCTCCACCAAGCGACTGGAGGAGATCGCCGCCGAGCACTACGGCCGCATCGCCGACGCCTACGGCGAGGCCGCCGTCCGGGCGCAGGAGGTGGCCGCCGCCTACGCGAGGGTGGCGGAGACGCTGGAGCGGCTCGCCGCGACCCAGACGTCGGCCTCCCCGGCCCAGACATCGACCTCCCCGGCCCAGATATCGGCCACTCCGGCCCAGACATCGGCCTCTCCAACCCACGCGTCGAGCTCTCCCGCTCAGACGTCGGCCTCTTCCGCACAGGCGTCGGCCTCTCCAACCCACGCGTCGGCTTCTCCCGCACAGGCGTCGACCTCTCCCGCACAGGCGTCGGCCTCTTCCGTTTCTGAGCTGGTCGCGCGGGTCGCGGAGCAGGTCCGGGAGGCCGACGCCGCGTTCGAGCGCTACCGGGAGGCGGTGAAGGCCGCCCGGCCTCCGGACGCCGTGCTGCCGGTGGGCATCCCGAGCGGCCGGCTGCCGTACCTGACGCGGCTGACGAACGCGGTGAACCAGGTGCTCGCCGACCGGGGCGTCGACGAGAGGGTCCGCCCTGCCGAGCTGGTGTGGACGCTGCGCGCGGACTTCCAGCAGCTCGCCTCGCCCGACGGCGTGGTGCTGCGCGTCGGGCACGGGACGGCGGGCGAGGTGCGGATCCGTCTGGAGATGGGCGAGCCGGTCGAGGTGCCCGACCCCGGCCGCGTGTCCTCGGAGATGATGCAGGGCCTGCTGCCCCAGGGCGGGAGCTGGATGGCGGCGACCGTGGTGCGCATGCTCAGCGCGTCCTTCGGCCTGAACCTGGCGACGGTCGCCGCGCTGGCGACGCCCGGCGGCGGGCTGGTGGGCCTGCTCGGCGGCCTGGCCAAGTACGTCGGGCTGAGCGTGCGCCACAACGTCGGCCGCTCCTCCAGCACGACGGGGTCGCACACCGAGTACGTCCTGCCCGGTCAGGTCGCCGACAACCGGGGCGACGCCACGCTGTTCCACGTACCGGTGGCCTACACGGTCGACGCGCGCGTCCCGGGCGGTCGCGGCGGGAGCCCGGAATGGACGGCGGCGGCCCGGGTCACCGAGGGCGCGGGCAACGACAAGACCGGCCTTGACCTGTGGCTGTCGCACGCCCACACCGAGCACCCGCCCGACGCGCCGTTCAGGTTGCCCGAAGACCAGGTAGGCGACGCCCGGTTCCCCCGGTACGTCCCCCTGCACACCGAGGGTCTGGAGGGGCTGGCCGACCAGGCGGTGGCCACGGAGGGCACGGACGGCAGGCCGCTGCGGCGCGCGACCCGCGACCAGGTGCGCGCGATCATCACCCAGGAGCTCCCGGGCCATCTCACCGAGGCGGTCGACGACGAGCAGGGGTTCGTCCGGATCATCACCGACGGCGGGCGCAGCGGCGTGCTGCGCGTGAGGTCGCGGGTGGTGTCGGAGTCGATGGCGTCCCGCCCGGGATGGAAGCAGTTCCAGGAGTGGCTCGGCGTCAGCTTCTCCGGCGCCACCGGCGCCATGTCGGCCGGTCGTTCTTCGGGGCTCGGCACGACCGGAGGCGTCGGGCTCACCGACGACACCGCCCCCTCGAACGGGTGGCACGGCCTGGGAGTGCGGCTGAACGCCGGCTTCCGGCGGGCGTGGTCGCGCTCGGACGGCGTGTCGGCCGGCGGGGTGTCCATCTACCCGCTCGTGCGCCGCTGGATGGGGCGCACCAACCTGCAGGACGTGACGCTGCACCACGACGTCACGGTCTACTTCTTCGACGAGGGCGGCCCCCGGCCGGAGGTCTCCGGCGACACGCGGATGCTGCTGCAGGTGCCCGAGCCGGACGCGGGCCGCGCGGGGTGGGCGGTCGACGCGGACGCCCCGTCCAGGGACGAGGCGGGCGAGCAGCGCGCGAACGCCGACGGCTCGCCGAGGTTCCGCGACGACCCCGATCCCGCGCCGCCGCCGGGCCGGACCACCGACGCGCCGGTCTGGATGGGGAGCAACGCGGACCAGATGCGCGGCGCCGGTCCGTCCACGGTGTACCTGGACGCGGTCGAGGTGCACCGCAGGCGCGAGGAGGTCATGAGGAACCTGCGCGCGGCCGGCCTGCTGCCCGGGATCGGGCCGGACGGGCTGCCCAAGCCGTCGTTGGACCCTCTGGAGCGGGACGCCCAGCTCGCCAACCTGCGCGAGGTGACCGAGCAGTTCTCGGTGAACGCCCTGCAGACCCGCATCGACCAGGCCGCACAGAACGGCGTCCACCTGGACCTGGTGCGCGCGAGCCTAGGGGAGAGCATCCGGCACTACACGCTGCGGGTGAGCCTGGTGGACACCGGCCGCTCGGACTACGCGGGGTGGTCCGAGGCCGAGGGCCACGTGGCGCTGAACATCAGCTCCAACACCACCGTGCGGTCGAGGAGCAGGTCCAAGACTTGGATCGCCTCCCTGTCCTTCGCCTTCAAGCCGCTGGTCAAGCTGGCCGCGAAGCTCGGCAAGCACTGGACCGGCGCCGAGTTCGGCTGGGAGGGCGGCATGAGCCGCTCCACCGGCTGGGGCTCCGGCTACACCCTGAACGAGGTGACGCTGATCGAGGGAACGCCCGTGGCGGAGTTCCGGCGCGCCTACACGATGCGGGCCGACCTGGTGGAGAAGGGGCGGACCCGCTCGCTGCTGTCGCCGGAGTCGCTGGCCGCGCCGGTGTCCGCGCGGATGCTGGTGCCGGTCGACCTGCTCGCCCAGCGGCAGGCGGTGACCAGCCCGGTGGCGCCGCACCCGACCACCCCGGAGCTCATCCGGCGCTCGATCCTGCTGAACATGGACCTGCGCGACGTCCTGCCCGCGATGCTCAACGTCGTCCCTGAGGCGGCGCGCGCGGACGCGGAGACCCGGCACATGCTGGCGGCGCTGGCCAACGTCCGCACGATCATCTCCGACACCTCGTGGCTGGGCGGCGAGCAGCGCGCCGACTTCCTCGTGCGGGCGGAGGGCGCCCGCCCGCGGCGCGGCTGGGTGGCCGTGCGCGTGGAGCTGGGCGAGTCGGAGTGGGTGGCGGTCAACAACCTGACCACCGCCGACATCCACCTCGCGCTGAGCAGCACCTCGGCGAACTCCGGCGGCTCCCACAGCAACGCGGTGAACGCCTCGGCCGGCGCGGCGGGGCGCCTGGCGGCCGATCTGGGCGGCGGCGTCAACGGGTCGGCGACCAGGAACGCCGGTCACTCCACCGGCCGCACCCTCATCGCCGGCGACGAGCCGATCATCGTGGACACCGGCAAGCAGTACGGCTACCGCGTCCCGGTGACGGTCTACGTGACCGGGGGCATGGAGGGCTCGGAGACGCGACCGCCCGAGGTGGTCCCGAACGGCAGCATCATGTACGACCTGCCGGAACAGGACGCCCTCACGCTGTACGGGCACGGCGAGATGCCGCTGCCGCTGCACGCGGTGGCCGACGCGATGGAGCGCTTCCTCAACGGCCACCTGAAGTTCGACGCGCCCATGGCGATGCGGCTGGCCCGTCAGTACGTCAAGGACCGGCAGGCCGCTCTGGCCGACCCGAACCCGCCGGACATCCCGCTGCTGGCCAAGCACACCCCCGAGGCGCTGTTCGAGGGCATCAGCGCCCGCCTGCTCAAGGAGCTGAACAAGCCGGCCGCGGACCTCGACGATCTGCTCGACCCGGCGCGCACCGCCCAGAAGGTCAAGGTGGCGATGCCCGCGTACTCCCGCGACCGGCTGGGCACGACGGCCGTCCAGTCGATCAGGCTGCGCACGGCCGACGGCCGTGCGGTGGAGATGCTGGACGCGGTGGTCGACCAGGTCCTTGCCGCGGTCCCGGACGCCCGGCTCACCGACCCGGTGATGATCCGCGCCCTGGTCGGCATGTTCGCCGGCGACAACTGGTGGGGCACCATCGAGAACCAGTTGTCGCCGCACGGCTTCGAGTGGGAGATGCCGGTGCGAGTCGGCCGGCACAAGACCAAGCTGGTGCGAATCACCCTGCGGAGCGGGTTCGACGGCGACACGGTCGAGCGCGAGGGGCGCAACGACGCCAAGGTCTTCATCCGCCAGAAGTACGGCTACGAGAGCGTCGAGGAGTCGGCCTCGGCCGGATCGTCGTTCGGCGCCGGCGTGAACGGCGGCGTGTCGGGAGGCGGCAACGGCGGGAAGGCGACGGCCGGCAGCCATCGCGGCCACACGCGGTCCACCTCAAGGGGCGTGCAGCTCACCCAGCTGTACGGCGTGGCCTCCTTCGACGGCGGCGACCTGGTCAGCCACCCCGTGACCGTCGCCGTCAGCGCGAAAGTGGTGCCGATGCCCCCCGGGCGGTCCGGCAACCGGCTGACCCAGCCGGTGCGCTCGTTGTTCCAGCGCACCGGAAGCGCGGTGTACCGGGGCGTCGCGCGGGGCGCGCGAGCGGTGGCCGGAGTGCTGCCCTGGGTGCGTCCGGTGGCGCCGATCCTGGCCGATCCCGCGCCGCTGGTGCTGACGGGCACGGCCGTGCGTCTGGTGGAGGACGGCCTCACCGTTCCGGCCGACCAGGTGCCGGCGCCGACGCCGCGCGTCCCCGACCCGCGCCCGCTGGAGCTGCCGGAGGCGATCTTCCCGGTGGAGACGGTCACCGACGGGCTCATCGACGCGGTGCGCGCCCGGCTCGCGCGCCCGGACCTGCTCGGGCCGGTGGGCGTGCAGGAGCAGTGGACCCGCATCGCCCACGCGCTGTCGCGGATGGCGCTGAACGCCAACCTGGAGTTGATCACCTCACCCGACGGCCACCCCGTCCTGCGCGTCCCCCTGCACGGGAACAAGGTGGTGGACGTGTGGATCCACGCCACGCCCTCCGAGGAGGAGATGGTCGTCGGCGAGCGGGAGAATCTCGAGAACCGCCAGGTCAAGCGTCGCCAGGAGACGTACGGGACGGCCTCGGAGCGCAATCGTCTGTCGCCGGCGAGCCGCGGCGTGGAGGGCGCGCAGGACGGCTGGGGCACCGGCCAAGGCGTGTCCACCGGCGACCAGGCGGGCCAGCGGGTCTCCTCCTCCGGCGGCGCGCGCAAGGAGAAGAGCGGCTTCGAGAAGGGCCCGGCGGTGACGCTGAGCACCCGCCTGGACCTGGCGGTGTCCTTCAGGGTGTCCACCGTGCGGAACGACGGCGGCGAGCGCCCGGGCAGGGTGGTCGAGCTGCCCGGGTCGGTCACCGGGCACGCCGTGGTGATGATGGCCACCCGCGACTACGAGGCCATGCTGCGACGCCGGCGGCACGAGCCGGGCAGAGGCTGGTCGTTCGACGAGGACGGCTCCTCCGCCGAGCGCCGTCCGCGCCGGCGGCGCCCGCTCGCCGGACGCCCGCCGTGGGCCTCCGCCGGGCGGGGACCCGCGACGCTGGACCAGGTGGTGGACGCGGCGCGGAGCCGGCCGGAGTTCGCCACCGCCCCGGTCCACGCGGTGGCCGAGGAACTGCGCGGGCGCCTGCCGCATCCCGGCTCGGGCGAGACGCTGACCCTCAGCACCTCCGCGCGACCGGCCGACCTGCCCATCCCACTCGCCTGGGCGCGGCTGCTCGCCCGCGAGCTGCGCGTCGACGTGCGCATCGACGTGCAGGAGCCCGGCGGACTGGTCCGCGGGTACACGGCCGACACGAGGGGCCGGCTGGCCGGCGACATCCCCGACGGCGGGTTCGCGGCGGCGCTCGCCGCGCTGCCGACCGAGGTGGCCGCCACGGCGGTGGCCCACGGGCTGGACCTGCGCCCGCTGTTCAACCGGACCGCCGTGCGCGGCGACTTCGCCGAACAGGTCACCGCCGAGCTCGAAACCCTCGGGGCGAGCGTGCCCCAGCGGCCCGCGCCGATCTTCCCGCGCCCGCTGTGGGGTCCGGGCCCGGAGGAGAGCGCCAACACCATGCTGGGCAGCCTGGGCGTCCGCGCCCCGGTGGAGCCGGGGTCGGGCTTCGTCAGGGGCAGGGCGCCGGAGTCCGGGCCGCTCGACGAGGCCGAACTGCGCACCGCCTGGCAGGATGTCCAGGCCGACGACCTCGGCGTGGACGTCCGCGCCTCGGCGTGGCCGGACGGCGACCCGGTGCTGACCGTCACCACCGGGGGGCCGCTCGGCGAGGTGCGCTTCCGCCCCGAGGTGGCCGGGGTCCCGGCCGACCGGATGGCGAGCACGGACCTGGACTCCGGCTCCCCGTACGTCGTGCGCATCGACCCTGACACCCCGGCCCACCTGGTCGCGCGGACGCTGGTCCACGAGGTGGGCCACGCGATCCGCGAGCTGGCCGCGCGCGCGGGCGGCGCCCCGCAGGGCGTGCTGCGGCCGTCCCTGGCCGCGGCGAGCCCGGCGGGCGCGCCCGTGCCGACGACCGACGCGTGCGCCGAGGCGCGGGTGGACGAGTACCGCTACCTTTCGCGCAAGTGGACGCAGGCTCCGGCGGACCGGCGGCCGGGGCTGCGCGCGCAGATCGAGGGGCTGGCCCGGCTGGTGGAGGGCCGCGGGCTCACTCCCCCGCCGCCGCCGTGGTCGGGCCCCCCGCCGTCGGTGCCGCGCCAGCGGCCGAGCATCGGCAGCCTGCTCAACGCGTCCACGCCCCCCGGTCCCGCCGCCGGCCCACCGCCCGCGGCCACCGGCCCCGCCAATGCCCCGGCGAACGGCACCACCGGACCGCTTCCCGCCGCGAACGCCACCACCGGAGCACCACCCACCGCGAACGCGACCAGTGGAGCACCACCCGCCGGTAGCGCGACCTCTGGAGCGCCCTCCATGGGGAGCGGCGCCACCGCAGGCCCTTCCGCGGGGAACGGCACCACCGCAGGGCCTCCCGCAGGAAACGGGACCGCCGCGACGCCTTCCGCGGGCAACGGGGCGGGGAACGGCCCGGCGGGCGGCGGGACACCGGCGGCGGGCGAGTCGCGACACGAGTTCTGGGCGCGGATGCGGCGGATGAGCAACACCACCGGCTGGATCCCGCCGGAGGAGGACTCCCTTCGGCGACCGGCACCGACGCCGTCGGGCCCGGCCTCGGCCTCGGCCCCGCCACGGCCGCCGTCGCCGTTCGGCTCGCCCTCCGAACTGGGCGAACCGGTGGGGCGGCCGGTGAGGGTACGGCACGACGACACTCTGACGACCATCGCGCGCCGCTGGCTCGGGCCGGGCGCCACCGACGGCGAGGTGGCGCGGGCCGCACGGGACTGGTACCAGGCGAACCGGGACCTGATCGGGGACGACCCCGACCTGCTGACGCCCGGGCAGACGCTGACGCCGCCGAAGCGAGGAAGCACGGTATGACGCTCCCAGTGGCCCGCACCAGGGACGAGGCCCACCTGTACCTGGACCTGCACCCGTGCGAGCGGTGCGGGTCGGTCGAGACGACGTGGGAGCACGCGCTGGTCGCCGCGCCGGAGGGCCTGGCGGCGCGCTACGCCGGCGCGTGCGCGGGCTGCGGCGCCGAGCGACGGCACGTGTTCGGGCTGCCGGAGCGCGAGGTGGGCGCCGGGCCGTTCCCCACGTTCGGCGGCCCCGAGCCCTCGCAGCTCCTGGACGCCGGCGAGTGGCTGTGGGTGGCCGACCTGACGGCGGGCAATGTCCCGGCCGATGACCCCGACGCGGCGCGGCAGGCGCTCGCCATCGCGGTGGCGGCGGTCGAGGAGGTGGTGAAGTTCGTGCCGCCGGGCGAGGATCAGGTGCCCGAGCGGGCGTTCTGGACCGACCTCGGCCGGCAGGTGCGCGGCGCGGAGCCCGGCCGGTTCCAGGTGGACCGCCTGCTCGTGGTGCGCGACGCCTACCGCCGCCTCGCCGGGTGACGACAGGACGACCGCCGCCGGCACCGGCCCCGCTGCCGATATGGTCGAAGGCTCCGGGCCGGCCGCAGAGGAAGGGACTGCATGTCACCGCTTCGCGCCAGAACGCTCACCGAGGCGCACCTCTACATCACGCTCACCGCGAGCCGGGACGACCCCGGCCGCGCCGCCGAGCCCGAGCGCGACTACGAGGCCCACACGACGCTGACCGAGGGCCAGGACGGGTGGACGTTGCGGTTCGACGGGCAGGCGCTCGGCCTGGCACTGGGCGTCGAGGTCGTGGTGCCGTACGAGGCGGAGGCCGAGGCCCGCCGCGACCGGCTGCGTTTCGGGTCCGGGCGCTCAGAGCTGATCGACGCCGGCCAGTGGCGGGTGCTCGGCGCCGCCTACGCGCGGCGGGCCATGCGCGAGGACCTGCTGTTCGCCGCCACCCCCGATGACCCTGAACGCTTCCAGGGCGTGGTGCGCGCATGGGAGTGGGCCCGCGACGCGACCGCCGAGGTAGCCAGGTTCCTGCCTCCGGGCGCCGCCGAAGTGCCCGCCTCGGCGTTCTGGACCGGCCACGGCGCGGCGATCCACCGCGAGGCGCCGCAGCGCTTCACCCGCGCGTCCCTGGAGGGCGACATCGCCGCCTACCAGGAGACCCTGGACGACTTCATCGTGACCAACACCGGCCGCGACGCCTGACGCTCACGACGACAGGCTCACCGGTTCGGGCAGGGGGAACAGGCCGACGAACCGTTCGGCCAGGTCTTCGCGGCCGTCGAGTGCGAGGTCTCGGGCGCGGAGCGCGTCGGCGAGCGTGCGTTCCCCGCGCAGCCGACGTGAAGAGGACGATGACCGAGAAGATCCTCGCCGCGATCAGCGACGCCTACGACGGTCTGGCCAACACCAAGGAGACCCTCCTGCTGATGAACCACTACCCGCTGGAGAACGCGGGATGGGGCGGCAAGCTCCACTCCGACAACCCCGAGATCGTCCAGGCCGTGGCACAGCTCAACGGGTAACCCGCGAGGCGACGGAAGGGGTGTGCGCCACGGGCCGGCACACTTCTTCCACCCCGGGCACGCGGCTCAAGGGCGCGGTCAGGCCGGTTTGATCGAGCGGGTGCCGTGGATGAGGAGCTTGGTGACCCATGTCTCCCAGTCGGCCGGGACGGGGTTGGCCCCCGGGTCCTGCTCCAGGTTGCCGACGATGCTGTAGGTCGCCGAGCCGGTCATCCGGGCGGCGAAGCTCCCCCAGCGCCCGCCCGGGAGGAAGGGCACCAGCGCGACCGAGTCGGCGGCGGCGTCGAAGGCGAGGTTCGCCACGAACGCCTGGCCGAACTCGACGGCGTTGGTGCGCAGCGACAGCACGTCGCGGCCGTCGGCGTCCTTGCGCACTCCCGAGGCGGCGTAGATGCCGGCCTGGATCACCTGCTGGCCCCCGGCGTAGGCGACGCTGTCGATCGTGTAGTAGAAGGCGTTCTGGACGATCTTGGAGACGCCGATGTTGAAGATCTTCAGCTGGCTGCGGGCCAGCGAGGTGAAGTACTTCTGCACCGCCTGCTCGGCGAACCTCGCCATCCCCGCGGTCGGCCAGGCGTACATGGTGGTGAACAGCATGTTCGCCCACGCCTGCACCGCCATGACGACCAGCAGGTGCCGCGTGGTGTCGATGTACTGGGCGTAGGCGCGGCACGCCGCGGCGGCCCGGCGGCAGTAGTCCGCGACGTCGGGCGGGTACCCGGAGAAACCGTCCGGCCGGAAGGCGGTCAGCGGCGTCGGCGAGCCCTGCCACATGGACCTGAACGCCTCGACGCCCGGCCCGGAGTTGCCGGTCCACACCTGCCTGGCCGCCTCGTCGGCGGCGATGATCCCGTCGTCGATGCTCTTGGCCAGCCCCTCCAGGGTGCCGGCGGCGGTCCGCAGGCCGTCGGGGTCGCCCTCGGGCCACTGGACGCCCAGCATCGCCGAGACGAACGCCCCGTGCGCCGCCGTGGCGACGGTGAGGGTGGTGCCGGCGGGATGCTTTCCGGCCGTCCTGCCGAAGGCCGCCAGCGGCGCTCTGAGCATGGCGAAGGACGGGCTCACCTCACCTCCGCCTTGGTGACCGGGACGGCGAACCCCTGGGCGTCGACCGCCTGCGCGAGCCGGCCCACGGTGGCCCAGTCGGCGGTCTCGAGGTTGGCCCCGGCCTGCGCGAGGTTGTCGCCGATGCGGTCGTAGGCGGCCGTGATGTTCCCGCAGTGCCGCACGATCTCCTCGGTGGCCGCCCGGAAGCCCTTGCGCCCCTCGGCGCCCTCGTAGAAGACGTGGCCGTGCTCGTCGTCGCCCCAGAAGTGGCCGAGCCCCGAGAGTGCGGCCATCGCGGCCTTGAGCGCGGTGCCCAGGTGGTCGCGCTGGAGGTGGAAGTCGTCCTGGCGCCGGGTCAGGACGGCCGGCGCGACGTCCGTCACGACGCCCGGCCGGCCGTCTCCGTACACGTCCGTTCCCGCCACCGGCGCCTCCGCATCCTGTGATCACCCGACCTCCCAGAATGGTAGAAAAGCCGGGTTTCGCCATATTTGCAGAAGCCGATCTTCCCGGATGTCGCCGAAGTGAGCACCACGACACACCGTGGAAATCGCCCTCGCGCGGCGCACCGGCCGCGCCGCGAACCACCGGCTCCGCGACCTGGGCGAGTCAGTGCGGAATGGCGCGGCGGCGGCCGTCAGTAGCCGCGGTAGCCCGTGCCGTTCTTCGTGCCGACCACTCCGGGGACGTTGGAGACCGATCCGTACCGCTCGATGGCGTACCGCACGCCGGCGATGATGTTGTCCACCGGGTTGTAGATGTCGCGGTGCCCGGGAAGCGACCACCGGTCGAAGGTCGGGTCGATGGTCTGCATCAGGCCTTTGGACGGAGTGCCCGCCGCCGCGTTGGAGTCCCAGTTGTTGATCGCGTTCGGGTTGCCGCCCGACTCGTGCTGAATGATCATCCAGATGTCGCTCGGGTTCATCTTGTCCACGGGGTAGCCGGCGGCCCGCAGGATCTCGATCGCCTGCTGGATCCACTCGGCCACCTGGCCCTTGGGCGCGGGCCCGCCCCCCGGCGGCGGCGGGCCGCTGGAACCGTACCCGCCGAACCCCCCGCTCCCGCCCCCGGAGTCGCCGTAGGACCCGCGGCCGAAGTACTGGTCGTACTCGCTCTTCGGCACCGGTACCCACTCGGTGACGCGGCCGGGTCCCGGGACGAACGACTGGTCGCCGGCGGCGGGGATGTCGGCGAACGCGGGCGTCGCCTCCTTGAGGTGCTTGGCGATGTCGCCGTGCGCGGTGGTCAGCGCGCTCTCGGCCGTGCCGACGTAGGTTCGCGCCAGGGCGGTGTACTGCCCGGCCTCCTTGGTGATGCCCGCCTTGAGGTCGTCCTCGGTGGCGTGCGGGTTCAGCCGGCGGTACTCGGCGGTCCAGGCCAGCAGGTCGTCGCACGCGCCGTTGACGTTGCGCTTCGCGGTCTCCACCGCGCCCGCCACCGTGTCCAGGCAGTCGGCGCAGGACGCGAGCGCGCCGTGCAGGGAGTCGCCCGCGCGCCCGTACCGGGCCATGTAGGTCACGAACGCGTCGGCCGAGGCGCCCTTCCAGGCGGCGTCAACCTGGGACAGGGCCTTCCCGAGCGTGTTGAGCCGCTCGACGGTGTGGCCGCCCGCCGTGCGCCAGCGCTTGGCGAGCTCCCGGATCGCCGCCGGGTCGCCCTGCACCTTGCGCGCCAGCGCGGCCAGCTCCTGGCCGCCCGGCAACCCCGCCACGGCGTCGATGTCCGTCAACGTCGCGGGTCCTTCTCCCCGCCGCTCACGTGAACCGCCGGAAGGAGATGGGCTGCCGGCCGGCGACGTCCTGGATCTTGACCACGTCCCCGGAGTGCGGCGCGGCGATCATCTTGCCGTCACCCATGTAGACGGCGCAGTGGGTCGGCGGCTCGCCGAAGAACACGATGTCGCCCGGCTGCGGCGGCCCGGTGATCGGCTTGCCGCTGGCCCAGTAACCGGCGGCGGTGGCATCGCCGATCTTGATGCCCGCCTCGTTCAGTGAGGCGTGCACCAGCCCGCTGCAGTCGAAGGCGTCCGGCCCGTCCGCGCCCCAGACGTAGGGCTTGCCCAGGTGGCTGCGGGCGGCGGCCACGATGTCGGCGCCGGTGCCGTTGCCGGTCACCTCGAACGGAATGGCGCGCGGCGCCGCGCCCCCGCCCTGCCCACCACCCTGTCCGCCGCCGGAGCCGCCCCCCGAATCGCCGCCGTAGGTGACCGGTGTGGCGCCGGGCGGCGTGTCGGTGCCGGCGAGCGTGGTGGTGCGCTTGGGGTCCAGCGGCGTCGGCCGCCACTCGGTGGTGTGACCCGGCCCGGGAACGAACGCCTGCCGGTCGGCCGCCGGGATGGAGGCGAAGGTGGGGTAGGCCTGCCCGACGTGCTTGCCGATGTCGGTGCGCGCGGTGGACAGCGCCGTCTCGGCCGTCTCGACCTGCTCCTTCGCCTTGTGGACGGCGAGCCGCACCTCGCGGGTGATGCCCGGCTTGAGCTGGTCCTCGGTGGCGTGCGGGTTGAGGCGGCGGTACTCGGCGACCCACGCCAGCAGGTCGTCGCACGTCTGGACGACGTTCTTCCTGGCCGTGCGCACCGCGCCCGCCGCCGAGTCCAGGCAGCCAGCGCAGTTCACCAGCACCTCGCGCAGGGAGTCCCCCGCGCGGCCGTAGCGGTTCATGTAGGCGACGAAGGCGTCGGCCGAGTCGCCCTCCCAGGCGTCGTCCATGGTCCGCAGCGCCGTGCCGAGGGCGCGCAGCTTCTCGACCGAGCCGGAGGCCGCCGTGCGCCAGCGCTTGGCGATCGCCTCGACCGCCGCGGGGTCGCCGTCGGTCTTCTTCAGCAGAGCGGCCAGTTCCTGGCCTTCGGGCAGCGCGGCCACCGCGTCGGCGTCCGTCATACCTTCGGCAGATTCTTCTCGGTGCCGTGCTCGGCGCTCTTGACGTTGGTCTCGACGGTGTCCAGCGCGCGTTCGACCCCGTCGAGGCGGGTCTTGACCGTGCCGAGCTCCTCGTCCGCGTGGCTCTCCACCGAGCCGATGGCCGTCACCAGCTCGGCGGCCCCGGTCAGCGTGCCGAACATCGAGGAGGTGGCGGCGTTCTTGGCGGGGAAGTCGTCGCCGATGGAGGCGAGCTTGCCTGCCTGGGTGTTGACGGCGACGCGGAGCTTGGCCAGCGCGTCGTAGTTCACGTCGAGACTCACCGGGGCCGGCTCCCTCCGTCGTCGGCCAGGACCATCCAGCGGCTCGGTCCCGGGCCCGACGCCCACCGTGCGCCCGGAACCGCCAACGAGCGATCATATCCGGCTAGGCCGATCATGGGCCATGAATCACCCCGAAAAGGTCATTCCCTGGTCGTCGGCGTCGTCGGCGCGGACGGCGGCAGGAAGGCGGTCTGGATCAGCCGGGAGCCGTACCGGCGGTCCACGTAGTAGGCGCGGCCCGGCGGCAGCGGGTGCGGGCGCACGCCGAACAGCACGCCCTCGTCCTTGTCGCCCGACAGGATCACCGCCGGGCTCGCCATGTCCTTCAGGCGCTGCATGACCGGGTCGAACATGCCGCGCCCCGCCCCGCCCATGGCGCGGGACAGCACCAGGTGCAGGCCGATGTCCCTGGCCTGCGGCAGCAGGTCCAGCAGCGGCGCGAGCGGGTTGGCGCCGGTGGCCACCAGGTCGTAGTCGTCCACGACGAAGTACAGGTCGGCGCCCTTCCACCAGTTGCGCGCGCGGAGCTGGTCGGGGGTGAGGTCGGCGGGCGGCAGCCGCTTGACCAGCGCCTCGCGCGCCTCGGCGACCATGTCGGCGGCCGTGGTGCTGGAGGCCGCGTATCCGATGCGGTGCTCGGTGTAGGCGGCGTCCAGCAGCGAGCGGCGGTAGTCGATGACGATGAGCCGCGCCCCGGCGGGGGCGTGCCGGGCGACGATGCCCTCGGCGACCAGTCGCAGCAGGTTGGACTTGCCGCTCTCGGTGTCGCCGATGACCGTCAGGTGCGGGTCGACGTCGAACTCCGCCAGCACCGGCGACAGCGTGGCCTCGTCGATGCCGAGGGGGATGCGCGCCCCGGTCTCCTCGACGCTCGGCAGCGCCTCCACCGGCAGCACCGACGGCAGCAGCCGCACGCGCGGGGCCGGCCGGCCGCGCCAGGCCTCCCGGACGCCGTCCACCAGGGCGCGGACGCCCACGGTCAGGTCGTCGGCCGTACGCACGCCGTCGATGCGCGGCAGCGCGCTGAGGAAGTGCAGGCCGTCGCGGGTCAGGCCGCGGCCGGGCACCCCCTCGGGCACCGCGAGCGCGGTCTTGCGGTTGACCTCCGACTCGTAGGCGTCGCCGAGCTTGAGCTCCAGCCGGGAGCCGAACAGGTCGCGGATGCCGGGCCGGAACTCCGACCACTTGTTGGTGGCGGCGACGATGTGGATGCCGTAGCCGAGGCCCCGGGCGGCCAGATCGGTGATGGTCGGCTCCAGCGAGTCGAACTCCTGCCGCACGGTGAGCCAGCCGTCCACGACGAGGAACACATCGCCGAACTCGTTGTCGGCGATCTGGCCCTCGGCTATCTGGCGCCGGTAGGTGGCGATCGAGTCGATGCCCCGCTCGGCGAACTCGCGCTCGCGCTGGTGCAGCAGGCCGGTGACCTCGGCGACGGTGCGGCGCACCCGGTCGCCGTCGAGGCGGTTGGCGACGCCGCCCACGTGCGGCAGCCCCTCCAGCGAGCCCAGCGTGCCGCCGCCGAAGTCCAGGCAGTAGAACTGCACCTCGCGCGGGGTGTGGGTGAGCGACAGCCCGGCGATCAGCGTGCGCAGGATCGTGCTCTTGCCGCTCTGCGGCGAGCCGACGACGGCCAGGTGGCCGGCCGCGCCGGCCAGGTCGACGGCGAGCGGGTCGCGCCGCTGCTCGAACGGCCGGTCCACGATGCCGAGCACGGCGCGCAGCCTGCCGCGGCCGGCCCATCCGGCGGTGGTCAGGCCGTAGTCGGGGGTGATGCTCAGCGGCGGGAGCAGGTGGCTCAGCGTCAGCGGCTCGGCCAGCGGCGGCAGCCAGATGCGGTGCGCCGGCGGCCCGTACCCGTCGAACTGGCGGACCATGATGTCCAGCAGGCTGTCCCTGCCGACGACGGAGGGCTCCGGCTCGGGCTCGGGCTGCGCGGGGGCGACGGGCGGCGGGATGTAGGCCGGGCCGTACAGCACCACCTGCCGCTGCTCGGCGGCGCCGCGCCGCTCCTGGCGCGCCTCCTCGGCGTAGGGGCCGGACACGTAGGCGGCCTTGAAGCGGGTCATGCCGGTGGTGTCGAACTTCAGGTACCCGTTGCCCGGCGCGGAGGGCAGCTCGTAGGCGTCGGCGACGCCCAGCACCACCCGGCTCTCCATGGCCGAGAAGGTGCGCAGGCCGATGCGGTAGGACAGGTGGGTGTCCAGGCCGCGCAGCCGGCCCTCCTCCAGCCGCTGTGAGGCGAGCAGCAGGTGCACGCCGAGCGAACGGCCGAGCCGGCCGATCATCACGAACAGGTCGATGAAGTCGGGCTTGGCCGAGAGCAGCTCGCTGAACTCGTCCAGCACGACGAACAGCGTGGGCAGCGGCCGCAGGTCGACGCCCTGCTCCCTGGCGCGCTCGTAGTCGCGCAGGGAGGCGTAGTTGCCCGCCGAGCGCAGCAGTTCCTGGCGGCGCACCATCTCGCCGTGCAGGGCGTCGTACATGCGGTCGACCAGCGGAAGCTCGTCCTCCAGGTTGGTGATCACCGCGGAGACGTGCGGCAGCGACTCCATGCCGAGGAAGGTGGCGCCGCCCTTGAAGTCGACCAGGACGAAGTTGAGGATCTCGGAGGAGTGGGTCGAGGCCAGCCCGAGCACCAGGGTGCGCACCAGTTCGCTCTTGCCCGAGCCGGTCGCGCCGATGACCAGTCCGTGCGGCCCCATGCCGCCCTGGGCCGACTCCTTGATGTCCAGCTCGACCATGCGGCCGTCGGCGCCGAGCCCGATCGGCACCCGGAAGCGGTTGCGGGGCGCCCGGGGCCGCCACAGCGTCGCGATGTCCAGCCGGCGCGGGTCGGCCACGCCGAGCAGGTCGGCGAGGGTCATGTTGGAGGACAGGACGTCCTGGCTGTCGCCGCTCTTGGCCGTGGAGACGCGCAGCGGCGCGAGCTGGCGGGCCAGCCCGTCGGCCTGCAGGAACGACAGCCGGTCGGGGCGGCCGAGCCCGGTGACGATCTCCTTGCCCGCGTGGTCGAGCTGGACGCGGTTGAAGCGGTCGGCCAGCACCTCAAGGCGCAGGGTGACCCCCTCCTCGACCAGCGAGGTGGAGCCGCTCAGGTCGATGACGGTGACGCCCTGGATGGCGTCCGCGCCGAGCTGGGAGTCCTGCGGGATGTGCCCGCCGTCGACGATCACCACGTGGTAGGGCAGCGACTCCGGCGACAGTCCCTGCTTGAACCGGCCGCGGTCCTTCAGCTCGCCGCCGAGCAGCCGGTCGAGCTCGCGCAGGTCGTCGGCCATGAGCCTGACCGGCCCCGCGGCGTCGAACTCCTCCGGGTGCAGGGCGTGCGGCAGCCACTTGACCCACTCCCACTGGGCCATCCACTCCTTGCTGGCGCACACGGCCACCCGCATGTCGTCCGGGGAGTGGAACACCGCGAGCTGCGCGATCAGCGAGCGCACCAGGTCGCGGACGGCGGCGGGGTCGCCGGCGGGCAGGATGCGGGCGAAGGAGTGCAGCGCCATCGCGATCGGCAGGTCGTCCACGGTGGAGTGGGCCCTGATGAAGCGGCGCAGCGCCCCGGCCGACATGGCGTCGAGGTCCTCCACCGGCTTGGCGTCCGGCGCGATGAGCTGCACCGCGAGGCGCTGGGTGCCGGTGCCGACCCGGACGGCGGCGAAGTCGCCGTCGCGGGGCCGCCGTTCCCACAGGCGCGGTCCCATGGCGACCGCCCACAGCGTGCCGGGCTCGGGGCCGTTCCAGTCGAGCGCCTCGCGCTGCTGGCGCACGGCCCTGCGCACCTTGGCGCGGGTCTGCGACAGGTAGCGGAAGTAGTCGCGCCGCAGGCCGTTGAGCCGCATCTTGCGCTCGCCGGAGGCGCGGCCGAGCTGGCTCATGCTCATGCCCACCATGGACAGGGCGAACATGCCGCTGGCGACGTACATGATGGGGCTCCCGCCGCCGCCCCCGGTGAACATCAGCGCCATGGCGGCGCCGCCGGCGGCCATCGGCAGGAAGGTGAGGATCTGCATGAACCCGCCGGACATGGTCTCGGGGATCTCCGGCGGCGACTCCAGCAGGATCTCGCCTCGCGGCGGTGCCGGAGGCGGACGGCGCTCGGGTCGCCGGATGACGACTATGCCCACGTCGCTCCATGTTCGGATGGACCTGCCCCGGGGAGCCGGCGTACCGGAGGGCCGCGCGCCCCGTGAGGGCAGGGATGGGTCGTACCGGAGCCAACGGTAGCGAACTCCGATCACCGGGCCGCCCCGGACCGGCAAACCTGGCGCATCCCGCAAAACATGCATATGTCCGCCCTCGCGCCGCATGGCAGCCCGATACGGTATTCGCGTGATCTCAATGGAGTCGGTGTGACGCTCAACCCGACGGGCGGCCCTCCCCTGCGCGTCCCGGGCGGCCCCGGCGGGCCTGGGACGCCCGGCGCCCTGGACGTCATGAACGGCCAGCCCAAGCCGGCCGTCCTGCGGGCGCCGGGATCGGCCGTCGCGATGACCCGCGTCACGATCGTGACGCCGCGCAAACGGATCGACCTCGCCATCCCCTCCGACCTGCCCCTCGCGCACGTCCTGCCCAACCTGCTGGGCGCCGTCGGCGAGAACGGCGACGAGAGCGTGCTGTCGACCACCGGATGGGTGATCCAGCGGGTCGGCGGCCGGGCCCTTCCGCTGGACGCCAGCATGACCGCCCTCGGCGTGCGCGACGGCGAGGTCCTCTACCTGCTGCCCCGCCCGTCCGAGCTGCCCGAGGCCGTCTTCGACGACGTGGCCGACACCATCGCCACCGGGATCAAGGAACGGTCGGGGCGATGGCAGCCGCGGCACACCCGCGCCACCGGCCTCGGCGTCGCCGTCGCCTTCCTCGTCTCCGGCGCCCTCGCGCTCACCGTGTCGGGGCCTCCCTGGACGCTCCCGACGGTCGTCACGGGCCTGCTGGCCTTCCTGCTCGTCGGGGCGGGCGCCGCGCTGTCCCGCGCCCTCGGCGACAGCGCGGCCGGCGCGGTCATCGGCTACACCGCCCTGCCGTACGCCTTCCTGGCCGGGCTGCTCGCCCCCGCCAAGGACGTCGGCATGCTGTGGTTCGGCGCGCCCAACCTGCTCGCGGCCTTCGCCATGACCGCGCTGACGGCCACCGTCGCGGGCTGGGCGATCGCCGAAGGGCTGCCCAACTTCTTCGGCGTCATGGTCGCCTCGATGGCCGGGGCCGCCGGCGCCGCCATCGTCATGGTCTGGCATCCGCCCGCCCCCGGCGTGGCCGCGCTGCTGGTCGCCATCGTGCTGGCCTGCACGCCGCTGATCCCCACCCTGTCCTTCCGCCTGGCCCGGCTCCCCTTGCCCGCCGCGCCGAAGAACGCCGAGGAACTGCGCGCCGACAACCAGGAGCTGGACGGCCCGGACGTCAAGCGCCGCGCCGTGGAGGCCGAACGGTTCGCCACCGGCCTCGCCGCGGGCGTCGCCCTGGTCGCGCTGAGCGCCGAGCTCCTGCTGCTCGGCACCGGCGGCTGGACGGGCAGGGCCATGCTGGTCGTGCTCGCCCTGGCGCTGATGCTCCGCGCCCGCGTCTTCCACGGCGTCGGCCAGCGCGTGTGGCTGGCCGGCACCGGCGCCGCCGGGCTGCTCACCGTCCTGGTGGGGGCCGCGCTCACCGGACCGGGCACCGCCCTGCTCGTCGTCCCCGGCCTGCTGGGCGTGGCCGCGGTCGCCGCCGGCATGGGCCTGTTCCTCCCGCAGCGCCGCCCCACCCCCTTCTGGGGCAGGGCCGGCGACATCCTGGAGTTCGCCCTGATCACCGCGCTGTTCCCACTGGCCCTGGGCGTCCTCGACGTCTACACCTGGATCCGCGGCCTGGCCGGCTGACCCCTCCGGCGGCCGCCCACACCGGCGCAGTGCCGGCCCCACTACAGCACGGACCGCACCCCAACCCCCACCACACGGCGAGCAAATTCCAGCCCCACCACGGCACGAGCCGCACCCCCACCCCCACCACACGGCGAGCAAATTCCAGCCCCACCACGGCACCGGCCGCAGCCCGGCCCTCACCACGCGGCGGGCGGATTCCAGCCCCACCACCACGCGGGGGGCATTCCGGCCCCGCTACGGCGCGAGCGGCCGCCCGGTCAGTGCGGGACCACATACGTTCACCGGGCGCGGCTCTCCGCCCCCGGCCACGTGCTGCACTGATCGGCGCCGGGTCGGCGGGTCGTGGTACGGCGATGCCGGCGCCTGCTACGGCGCCCAAGCCGGTGAACGGTCCCGGACAGCGCGCCGGCTATGGGGCGGCCGGGTAGCCGGGGTCCTTGCCGCGCTGCGAGGTGCCGATGAGCAGCTTGGCGATCAGCTGGCTCGGCGTCGGCAGCACGCCGGCGCCCGACTTGCCGTCCTCCAGGTTGTAGGCGACGG
This sequence comes from Sphaerisporangium sp. NPDC005288, assembly GCF_040607475.1. Taxonomy (NCBI): domain Bacteria; kingdom Bacillati; phylum Actinomycetota; class Actinomycetes; order Streptosporangiales; family Streptosporangiaceae; genus Sphaerisporangium; species Sphaerisporangium sp. NPDC005288. The sequence goes on from NZ_JBEXGT010000001.1 coordinate 206,018, forward strand.
TGTAGGCGCTCGACCCGACGTAGAAGGAGGCGAAGTCGCCCGCGTCGTTGTTCCGGAACACCTTGCCCATCGGCCCCAGCTTGGTGAGGTCCCACACGCCGAAGAAGGCCAGGCAGGCGGCGAAGTCCTTGAGGGTGGCCATGGAGTTGTCGGAGAAGGAGCCGAGATCCTGGCCGAAGGCCGCCCGCGCGCCGAGCGCCAGCGCCTCGTCCCCGAGCGCGAAGACGGCGCTGCCGACGGAGTACCCCACGAGCTTCTCGACGGCGACCTTCATGATCGCGTGCTCCAGGAGCTTCAGCAGGACCTGCGCCTGGACCTTCTTGTACAGCCGGTCGATCAGCCACCGCGACAACGCCGCCGCCTGCGCGCCGACCCACGGCCAGGAGGCGGCGAGCATGAGCTGGGCGTAACTGGTCAGCGCCATCACCCGCAGGGCGTCGCGCGTCTTCTCCAGCGCCTCGGCGTACCCCTCGCACGCCTCGGCCATGCGGCGGCAGTAGGCCGACATCGCCGGTGGGACGGCCGCGACGCCGCCCGGCGTCTTGACCGTCCCGGCCTGGGTCCAGAACGCGCGGAAGGCCTCCGACCCCTGGCTCGGGTGCTGCGTCCACACCCTCTGGGCCAGACCGCCGGTCACGGTGGTGTTGGCATCGATCTTGCCGGCGAGCGAACGCCACACCGTGGCCGCCTCCCGCGCCCCGTCCGGGTCCCCTTCGGGCCACTTGGACAGGATCGTCCAGGCGACGAACCCGACGATGCCCGCCCCGCCGGCGGGATAGAGCATCCAGCGGGACGGGCTCACCTGTCGCCCTCCAGCAGGCGGGCGACCGAGGCCCAGTCGGCGACGGCGACGTTCCTTCCCATCAGGACCAGCCTGTCGCCGATGACGGCGTAGACCGTGGCCAGCGCGTGCAACTCGTGCTCCAGGTCGGCGGCGCGGGCGCCGTACCCGGCCTTGCCGTCCCCGCCGTCGTGGAAGGCGCGCCCGGCGTCGTCGCGGCCCCAGAAGTCGCCGATGTCCATCAACCGGCGCGTCGCCTCGCGGACCGCGCCGGCGATGTCCTCACCCTGGCCGCCGAAGAGCCTGCCGATGTCCCCGAGCCCCGACGGGGACACGTCCAGCACCTGCCCCGGCCCTCCGGGCGGCCCCGGCACCGGGTCTTCGAGAGGTTGATGCGACATGACGCCCCCCGTGTCGTGATGGGCGGCCACCCACGCGCCGCCGGTCCAACACTACCGACCGAATGGCACACATGTTCGAGTCGCACCAACCGACATGATCGACAATACACCCCCAACCTATCGGTCAAGGGGAAAACTCAGGCGTGGTCGTCGGGCCAGGGGGCGCCCATGGCGTTGGCCACGTCTCGTAGCCAGGTGTCGACGTCGGCCGGGTCCAGGGAAGGCGGCTCGCCTCCGGTGGCCTCGCGCAGCAGTTCGGCGTTCTTGCGGTGCGCGTCGGCCTGGGCGCCGCGCACCGCTTCGGTCACGGCCTGTGCGATCGAGGCGCTGTCCAGCCGCATGACGCGGGGGTCCAGCGTCACCTCCACGATCTGGCCGCCGCCGTCCACCACGGCCGCGACCAGCCCGCCGGCCGCCGCGCCCTCGCCCTTGACGGCCCGCAGCTCGCCGAAAACGCCGCTGAGGCGCTGGACGGCCTCCTCGCTCTGCCGCGTGACGCGTTCGAGGTCCTCGAGCCGGAAGTCGTCCGGTCGGAACACGGCACAGCTCCTTCGCTGGGTTCGCGAGCCCGTGGGGACTCCGAGGGATACGGCGGGGGTGGTGCGGTCCGGGCGAGGGCCGGGGGCGACGGGTCAAGGGTGGTAGGGCTCGGGCTGGTTCTGCTTGGGCTCGCGCCACTCGAACCCGGCGGAGGGGGGCAGCTGCGCCGGCTGCCCGGCGGGCGCGGCCGGGGGCTGCTGGAACGGCGGCAGGCCGTGGGTGTCTATGACCGCCTTCCTGAAGTCGATCTTCGCGGCTCCCGTGGGCTCCAGGTTGAACATCTGGGCCAGCGCCTTGCCGGCGAAGTACACCGACATGCCGCCCGCCACCGAGGACACCACCTTGGCCAGCAGGCCGGTCGCCATCGCGATGGTGCTGGTGGCCATGGCCCCCAGCGCCTCCAGCCGCGCGTACCCGGCGGCCGCGTACGGCGTCGCGAGCATCGCGGCGGCGATCGGCAGGGCCGCGCCGAGCACCACCACAACCCGGCCCAGGGACACCCAGTAGGCCCGGTAGGCGTCACCCAGTTCGTCCACGATGCCCGCGATGTTCTTCACGTATCCGCGCAGGCTCTCCATGGCCTCCTGGAAGCGCTCGACGGCGTCCACGTACGCGTCGTGGTCCAGGGCGATCCAGCCGTCCTTGCCCTTGTCGCCGAGGTTGCGGACGTAGCTCTTGATCGCCGTGTCCAGGCGGGAGTGGATCGACTCCCAGTTGTTGTAGGCGTCGGCCATGCCGGGCACGTTCGCGACCGCGGTGGCCGCGATGGCGCTGCCCACGACCAGCGGCCGGGACAACAGGGCGGCCTTGCGCAGGTCGTTCAGGACCGAGAGCGCGCTGCCGCCCGCGAGCCTGAAGGACGGCGCGTACGACCCAGGGGGCATGGTGCGGAGCTCCTTCGCGTCGTTCGGTCGTCACACGTGGACGGCTGTTGTCACACGTATACGGCTGTGGAGCGCTCCTCGGCGGTACGCCAGTTGCTCCGCGCGGTGTCGAGTTGGTGGGTCCAGGTCTCAAGGACGGAGACGGCCTCGGAGAGCTTGGCGCGCACGTCGTCCTGGAGGTGGTCGTAGCGCAGGCCGATCACCACCTCGCCGAGCGCCCCCCAGCCGGGGAAGCCGATCTCGGTGCTGTCCACCATCGCGCGCCATTCCTTGATGGCCGGGATCACGTCTTCGTTGATCTCGTTGATGATGCTCTGGATCGCCTCCGAGGTGACGTACCTTTCCTGCACCATGCCGCCTCCATGATCCGAATGTCGCGCATGATGTCTATCAGCAGTTCTGGATCAATCAGGCGCCCTGTCACATTTGTTCATCCAGTCGTAGACGATGGAAACATCGACGATGATCACTGTTCACGCCCCCACGACGGGACGGCGGCGGCTGTAGGGTGCCTCGGGCCGGGCCATGCCGGTACGGGCGAGGAAGGATGGAGGGCACGTGACCGAGTTCGGCGACTTCGCGAGCATCGACATCGACAAGCTGCTGACCGGGGCGCAGCGGCAGCTCGCCCAGGTAGAGGAGCTCCAGCGGCGCACCGCCGAGCTGGTCGGCCGTGCCACGGACAAGGACGGCCACGTGACCGTCGAGTACACCGGGCAGGGGCTGCAGGAGCTCGAACTCAACCCGCGTGCGATGCGCCTGCCCTCCGCCGACCTGGCCGCGCTCATCAAGACGGTGGTGCACGACGCCGGGCGCGACCTGGAGCGCCAGACCAACGAGTTGATGGAAGAGCTGTTCGGCGCGGAGGACAACCCCATGCGACTCCTGCGCGACCCCGAGGCCGCGCTCGCGCAGGTCAAGCAGGCCGAGGCCGCCTACGACCGCACGTTCGAAGAGGTCATGGCCGACCTGGACCAGATCCGCCGCCGCCTGCAGTGACGGCCGGCACCGGTCGATGACGCCGGGAGCTCCGGCGTCATCGGCCGCGGGTCAGATGCCGGCGGGCGGCTGCCCGGTGCCGTAGGGGTTGGCGCCGCTCGTCCCGGTGTAGCCGGTCGTCCCGGTGTAGCCGGTCGTCCCGACGTCGGAGAGGTTGCTCAGCGGGATGCGCACCTGCTTGACGCCGTCCTTCTGCGCGTTCATGGCCATGATCTGGCCCTGCAGCTCTGACTGCTTCCCGGTGACCAGGGAGAACGCCACCATGCCGGCGGTCGCGGCCATGCCGTACTTGGAGACCAGCCTGGTGATGACCGCCTGTGTGCCGGTCGCCGCCACCTCCGACGACGCCTGCGTCGCCACGTTGACGCCCGGGATACCGCGCGTGGCCAGCGTGTAGATCGTCAGCGCCGTGAGCAGCGTCCCGGCCGTGCCCGAGGCCAGCGCCCCGTAGAAGGAGAGCTTGCCCATGCCGTGCATGATCTTCGCGGCGTCGTAGTGCGCGCTCGTGGCGTCGCCGAAGTTGGTCGCCATGAGCCGCGCGGTGTCCTTGACGGCCTTGTAGTCCTCGGCGGTCCAGTCCTCCGCGGGCACGTCGTTCACGTGTTTGGTGAGGTCGTCACTGATGTTCTTGATGCCGTTGCCGGTCTCGGTCCACTTGTCGCCCGCCCCGTACAGGCTGCTCGGCTTGGAGGCCACTCCGCCGATGGCCAGGCCGATCATCTGCCCCCGGACCGGGTTGACCACACAGTAGGCCAGGGCTCCGATCACCCCGGCGACGTACCCGTACTCCCAGCCTTCGTAGCTCACTGCTTCATCCCCTTTTTGAGCGCCTCGGCGTTGGCGGCCAGGTCCTCCTCCATCAGCCGCCACCGGTCCCCGGACAGCTTCAGATCGTCCCGCCAGAGCTCCATCTGCTTGCGGACCGTCTCGATGTAGGTCACCGAGGTGGTGGCCATCTCCCCGTGCTTGCCGGAGATGGGCATGCCGACCAGGCCGCAGTCCATCCAGCCGATGTGGTTGTCCTGCGGCTTGCGCTTGACCTCGTCCGCGCGGCCGCCGACGTCCCTTTCGATGTTCTTGCCGAGGTCGATGACCGCCTGGTGCTTCACCTTGCGCGTCTGCGACGCATTGGCGGGGGCCGTGCCGGTGTATCCGTTCCCGGTCGTGTTCGGTACGCGGGGGAAGCCACCGCCACCGCCACCCCCGGTGTCCGGCAGGCCGGGGATCTGCGGCATGCCGCCGCCTCCCGTGCCGCCGCCTCCGGGGCCGCCGCCCGGGCCTCCGGGCAGGTTCAGACCGCCGGTGGGGTCGCCCGCCGGCCCCGTTCCGGTCCCCGTGGGGTCGGTGAGGCTCGGGTTCTGCCCCACCGGCACGTTCGGGATGGCCGGGATGCCCGGGTCCTGCCCGGTGGGAATGCCCGGGTCCTGCCCGGTGGGAATGCCCGGGTTCTGACCGACGGGGTCGTTCACGTTGGGCAGGCCGGGAATGCCCTGGTCGGGGATCGGCGGGATGCCCGGGATGGAGTTGGTGGGGTCGCCGGGGTCGGCGTTGACCGGGTCGAGCGGCACCGAGGTGGTCGGATCGCCGGGCGAGAACGGCTGACCAGGGTCACCCGTCCCGACGGGGTCCACGGTGAACGGCTGGCCGGGATCACCCGTCCCGATCGGGTTCACCGTGAACGGCTGCCCTGGATCACCGATCACCACGGGATCCCCGGTTCCCACCGGATCGGCGGTGAACGGGTCACCGGGCGAGAACGGCTGACCGGGGTCACCCGTCCCGATCGGGTTCACCGTGAAGGGCTGACCGGGATCCCCCGTCCCGATCGGGTCCACACTGAACGGCCGCCCGGGGTCACCGGTCCCCACCGGATCGGCGGTGAACGGGTTCCCCGGCGAGAACGGCTGACCGGGGTCACCGCCCCCCAGCGGGTTCACGCTGAACGGCTGACCGGGATCGCCCGTGCCCACCGGATCGGCACCGAAGGGGTTACCGGGCGAGAACGGCTGTCCCGGGTCGCCCGACCCCACCGGGTTCACGCTGAACGGCTGACCTGGATCGCCGCTCCCCAGCGTGTTGACGCTGAACGGCTGACCGGGGTCACCGCCGCCCACCGGATCGGCGCCGAACGGCTGCCCCGGTGAGAACAACTGGCCGGGGTCCCCCGACCCCACCGGATTCACGCTGAACGGCTGACCAGGGTCGCCGTTGCCCATGGAATTCACGCCGAACGGCTGACCCGGGTCGCCGCCGCCCAGGGAGTTCACGCTGAACGGCTGGCCGGGGTCGCCCGTGGAGATGGGGTTCGCGCCCATCGGGTCACCCGAGGTGAACGGCTGCCCGGCGCCGCCCTGGGCGTCCTGCCCTCCCGGCCCGGCGAAGTTCTGGTGGACGAAGGCGGAGCCGTCGGACCCGCCGCTCTGCCCGTCCCCGGGCCCGCCGCCCGAGACCGTGTACGGCCCGCCCGCGACCGAGCCGCCCTGCGTCGCCTCGCCGGCGCCCCCCGGCACGGCCGAGGATGGGCCTCCCGCGTTCAGCAGGGCGTCGAAACCGCGTTGCTCGCTCACCTTGCGTCCCCCCGTCTCCGGCCGCCAGGGTCTTGATCAGCCTGTGAGACGGCAGACTAACCCAGTGCCCGCCGGACCGTACAGAAAGCGCTCAGCCGGTCATAGCACGGCACATATCCATCTCGACACGAGCATCCCGGTTCGCGGGCGCGCTTCTATGCTGTCGGCGACGACCCGCCAGGCAAGGCTGAGGTGGCATGCAGACCCGTCGTGATCTTTACCAGGCCCACCGGCTGATGATGCAGCGCCTGGGCATGGCCCTGCTGCAGGGCGAACCGGACATCCCCGAGTCGCCCATGCGCAGGCACAACGTCGCCATGTTCTGCGGTGTGCTGGTGGCGGTGCTCGTGGCGGCCTGCTTCGGCATCTACGGCCTACTCAAGCCCGGCGGCGCCACCTCGCTGACCGCGCCCGGCACGCTGATCGTCGAACAGGAGACCGGAGCCACCTTCGTCTACAGCCAGCAGGAGGCACGGCTCATCCCGGTCGCCAACTACACCTCGGCCCGCCTGATCCTCGACACCCCGCAGGTGACGGTGCGCACGGTGTCGTCGGCGTCGCTCGCCCGCTTCACCCGCGGCACCCTGGTGGGCATCCCCGGCGCGCCGGAGTCGCTGCCCGCGCGCGAGAAGCTGGTGCGCGGCCCCTGGTCGGCGTGCGTGGCCGAGACCGTGGACCCGGGCGGCACGCACCGGCCGTACGTCTCGCTGGTGGGCGGCACGGACGTCGGGGGCCGGCCGTTCGGCTCCGAGGCCATGATCGCCGACGACGGCCAGCAGTCCTGGGTCATCCTCGCCGACCGCCGCATGCGGGTCTCCGACGCCGGAGCGCGCGCGCTGTCGGCCGCCGCGCCACGTCAGATCCCCGCTACCTGGCTCAACGCCCTGCCCATCGGCCCGGACTTCCGCGGCCCTCGCATCGCCGGTCTGGGGCACCGGCTGCGCGGCCCTGACGGCCGCGCCTCCGCCGTGGGCCGGGTCTACACCGTGCCGGCGGTGGCCGGCGGCGAGGTCCGCTGGTACGTGCTGCTCGGCGACGGCATCGCGGCCATCTCGCAGACGCAGGCCACGCTGCTGCTGCAGGACCCGGCGAGCAAGGCGGCCTACGGCCGGCTGCCGGTGCGGCCGATCGAGGTCGACGCGTCCAGGGCGAACGCCTTCCCGCTGTCCAGGACGTCGATGGCGGTGAGCGGAATGCCCGCGACGATGCCGAAGGTCGCGACGCCCGATCCGGCGTCCCCGCTGTGCACCGTCTACTCCGACACGGGCAGGGGCTCCACCCGCGCGCGGCTGACGATCGGCGGGCGCATGCGCATCCCGGTTCCGCCGAACGCGGGGGCCGACCAGGAGCACTTCGACCAGGTGCTGCTGCCGCCGGGCGGCGCGGTGCTGGCCGGGCTGCTCCCGGGCGAGGGCCAGCTCGGCTCGATCCAGAACTTCGCGCTCGTCACCGACCAGGGGCGCAAGTTCGCCCTGTCCTCCGGCGATCTGCTGCCGAACCTCGGGTACGAGGCCGCGGAGGTGGCTCCGCTCCCGGCGGGCATCTGGCACCTGATCCCCGAAGGGCCCACGCTGGACCCCGCCGCGGCCCGGACGCCGGTTCCGATCACCCAGACGACGACCGTGAAGCCGTGATCCCGGCCATGAAGCCGTGATGTCAGCCATAGCCACTGGTACGAAAAACCGTTACTGACTCGCAATGTGACGTATGGCCATGTTGTGGTGATTGATCCTAGGGTTTGAGTGATCAGCATCGCGGGGGCACACGATGCGTTTCGCAGTGTGGGCCATCACGCGTTCACGGCCAGGCCACACTCCTTGGAGGTATCCGTGAGCCAGCAGACCTCAGCACAGCTTCCTCAGATCGTCGAGTCCGCGAAGAAGACCGAGACGGCCCACGGCCTCATCGGCAGCATCCAGACCCAGCTGCAGGGGCACGTCTCCGAGCTCCGCGCGGGCTGGGGCGGCGCGTCGGGCATGGCGTTCGAGTCCGTCTACAACGAGTGGAACGGCGAGCTGTCCAAGGTGCTCGGCGAGCTCCAGGGTCTCGCGGTGAAGCTCCACCAGGTGGAGGCGCGTTACCGCAACACCGAGGCCGACCAGACCGCGGCGGCGCACCGTGTCATCGGTGGCGCGCTCAGCGGCAACATCAACGCCTGACCCCACCCTCCTCGGACAACGGAGAAGATCATGGCTGGTATCAACAACGACATCGACCGCACGCTGGTCAACTTCGGGTCGATGACCACCGGCGCCCAGGACTTCGCCCGCCAGTGGCAGGCGATGGAAGGCACGCTGCAGGAGCTGGAGGGCAACCTCGACCGCCTGCTCGGCGAGTGGGAGGGCGACGCGCGCGCCGCTTACTGGGCCGCGCGGGCGCAGTGGGACGCCGCCTCCGGCCGCATGGCGGGTCTGCTGCAGCAGCTCGGCGCGGTCATCCAGCAGGGTCACGAGAACTTCCACCTCACCGAGAAGGCCAACGTCGCGATGTTCGACGGCCGTTGACGGCCGCCGCGGACCGAATCCGTAACTCCGGGAGCGGACCGCCCTGGCGACGCGGCCGGCGTCCGCGGGGCGGCCTGACGGCTTAGGGGGCAAACATGGCCGGAAACGACGGCTACCAGGATTTTCACCTCGACGGTGACTGGCCGGGAACCGACGCCAAGGGTAAGACCGACGTCCACCACACCAACGTCGAGAACCTCCTCAGAGACCTTCTGACGGACGTCGAGCAGCTGAAGGGCGTCAAGTCCGGCTCGCTGTCCCATCTTCGGGCGTTCGGGAAGGTCTCCCCCACGCACCTCGGCGAATGGGACGCGGCGCAGCAGCTCGGCACCGTCCTCGGCCAGGGGCACACGGCGGTCACCGCCAGCTACGAGAAGCTCATCGCCCAGTACGAGGCGGCGATCGAGACGATCAGGACGGCGTACGGCAATCTCAAGAACGCCGAGACGGCCAGTACGGTCGACCAGGTCAAGCTGGTCTAGTCAAACAGCGAGGCGATGGGTCCAAATGGCGCGCATCAGCGATATCCAGCCGGTCCGGGCTGGCACGGCCGCCCCCCAGGGGGACGCGGACTCCTACGGCAGCGTCGAGCACGTCAGGAAGCTGCTGAACAACACCGACCCCGGCGGGGTGTCGGAGGCGGGCAACGCCTACATCCTGGCCGCAGGGGTGCTCGACGGCCTGGTCACCAATCTCCGGACGGCCGCCGACAAGCTGTCCAAGGACTGGCAGGACTCCTTCTCCGCCGAGGCGCAGAAGGCACTGCAGCTCCTGCACGGCTCGGCGCGCGAGGTGGCGGAGCGGGCGCGCCAGGTCGGCACGGCCCACAACACCTACGCCGAAGAGCTCACCAAGGCCAAGGCGGACCTGCCCGAGAGCGGCATGTTCAGCTTCGACGACGACTGGTACGGCTGGCTGACCAACGGTGGGGACGGCTCGGAGAACGAGCAGGCCCGCCGGCACATCGAGGAGCTCAACAACAAGATCACCTCGGTCTACCAGAGCCTGCCCGAGACGGTCACGACGGTGCTCCCGTCGCCGACCGGCGCGATCACGCCGCCGGTCATCCCCGTGAACTACGACGGGACCGACCCCTACAACGGGGGCAGCGGTCCCTACGGCAAGTACCCGGGGTCCAACTCGACGACCTACCCGGGGTCCGGCTTCGACCCGACCGGCACGGGGAACGGCACCGGCGACGGCTCGACCGTCATCCCCGGCGAGGGCACGGGGTCGGGTGACGGGACCGGGACAGGCACCGGCACCGGCACCGGGAATGGCTCGGGGAACGGCAACGGGACCGGCACCGGGAACGGCAACGGCACGGGGAACGGCAACGGGACGAACCTCCCGGGCGGCATCAACGACCCGTCCGGTCAGAACGGCGCCGGGGGCAACGGGGGCGCGGGCATCAACCCGAACGACCCCCGCACCACCAACCTGGCCGGGTTCGACCCGCGCACCAACCCCGCACTGAACAACCCGGCGCTCAACAATCCCGCCCTCAACAACCCCGCACTCAACAACCCGGCGCTGAACAACCCGGGGCTCAACGGAATCGGGACGAACCTCCCGACCGGCGTGAACGGGACGACCTTCACCAGCCCTACGGGCGTGGGGTCCGTCCCGATCGGCTCGGGTGTCAACGGGGTCGGCGGCGCCGCCGGACTGAACGGCGGCACCGGCTACGGGGCGGGCTCCGCGCTCGGAGCCGCCCAGAACGCGGCGCGCGGCATGGGCGTGGGCACGGGCCCCGGCGGGATGGGCGGCATGCCGCTCATGCCGATGGGCGGCTCCCCCGCGGGCGGCGAGAACCAGGAGCGCGAGCGCTCCACCTGGCTCACCGGCGACGAAGACGACTGGTGCACCAACCAGCAGGTGGCCCCCACCGTCATCTGCTGACCCCGCTCAACCCTCGGCGGGCGGCCCCTCGACCGCCCGCCGTCCGCCCCTCCGAGCTCTTCCCGAACCGGGGATCAGCCCGCTGCCGGCCGGTACTGTCCGCCAGCCCACCGGCGCGATGACGGCCGGGGCGCTGAAGCTCGGATGCCGATGTGGCGAAGTCGAGATGTCGAAAAGGGTGCCCCCGCCCGCCCAGCGTGGGCGGGGGCACCCTTTTCGGCGTGCCGTACCCTGGCCGTTCGCCCGGCCAGGGCCGCCACGTGTCCCCCCGGCTCTGCCGGTGTCCCGCGAACCCCTCCCCGGTACACCGGCCCTCCCCTTGCCGACGCCCCGAGCCGTTGGGCGCCTGGCATCAAGGTTCCACGCGCCGCTTGCAAGTCACTTAAAGCCCGCTTGACACATATGCCACCAACCACCACATAGACGACTCCGGCCCCCGGCACCGCGCCGAGAAGCCGAAGCCGATCAGCGACCCGCACGCGACGACGGCGCGGTCCACGGCGCGGTCCACGGCGTCGTCCACGGCGTCGTCCAGGCGCGTTCCTAGGCCCGCAGGCGGCGGGACACCACTCCCAGCAGCCGCCTGCCGGAGAAGTAGCCGAACCTGCGCGAGTCGACGCTGACGGCGGGGTTGTCGCCCAGCAGCACCAGGCAGTCCTCGGGGACCCGCGCGCCGGGATCGGCGGAGGCCTCCATCACCTCGGGAACCGGGTCGCCGGGGACGGCCACCGCCCGCTTGATGATCCACTGTCCGGGCGGCACCGGGTCCGTCATCACCACGACCTGGCCCGGGCGCACCGCGGACAGCGGCGTCCTGCGGACCAGCACGCGCTCGCCCGCCCGGTAGGTGGGCTCCATGCTCTGGCCGTGGATCGTCACCACCAAGAAGCGGCGCCGCAGCCACGCCCACATCGCGGCCAGCGCCAGCGCCACCAGTGCGGCCGTCGAGATCAGTCCCGTCACGACTCCCTCCCGGTGAGAGCGGCCGCGTCGCGGTGACCCTCCGGCCCGGTGAGAGCGGCCGCGTCGCGGTGACCCTCCGGCCCCGTGAGAGCGGCCGCGTCGTGGTGACCCTCCGGCTGGACGGGGGCTGCGTCGCGGTACTCCCCGAGCTCCAGGAGGGCCGCGTCGCGGCGTTCCCCGGGCGCCGAAGCCGCCGCACGACCCTCCGCCTGGACGGGGACCCCGTCGCGGTAGCCCTCGGCCTGGAGGGTGAAGAGCTTGGCGTACGCGCCGCCGGCGAGCATCAGGTCCTCGTGGGTGCCGCGTTCGGCGACCCGGCCCTCTTCCAGCACCACGATGAGGTCGGCGTCGCGCACCGCGCCGAGCCGGTGCGAGATGAGCAGGCTGGTGCGGCCTGCCCGCAGGGTCCGCAGCCGCCGGTGGATCTCGTGCTCGGCCCGGGCGTCCAGCCCCGCGCTCGGCTCGTCCAGGATCATCACCTCGCAGCCCTCGCGGAACAGCGCCCGGGCGAGCGCCAGGCGCTGCCACTGCCCGCCGGACAGGACCACTCCCGTTGTGGGGTCGTCCTTGTCCATCTCGCCGAAGAAGGCGCGGCTGAGCATGGTGTCGTAGCCGCGCGGCAGGTCGCGCACGACCTCGTCCACCCCCGCCCGGCCCGCGGCGGCCACGACGCGTTCCCTGTCCCCCATGGCGGGCAGGTCGCCGAGCCCGATGTTCTCGGCGGCGGTGAAGTCCCAGGACATGTAGTCCTGGAAGACCGCGCCCAGCCGTTCCCTGAGGTCCGCGGGCTCCATGTCGCGCAGGTCGACGCCGTCCCAGAGGATGGAGCCAGACGTCGGCTCGTAGAAGCGGCACAGCAGCTTCACCAGCGTGCTCTTGCCCGCGCCGTTGAGACCCACCAGGGCCACACACGACCCGTGCGGGATGGTGAGGTCCACGCCGCGCAGGATCCACGGATGGTCGTCGCTGTAGCGGAACCAGACGTCGCGCAGTTCGATGTCGCCGCCCCTCGGGGCGGGCCGGGGACGCGCCGGCCGGGGCAGGTCGGGCCCCATCCGCTCAAGGGTCAGATAGTGGCCGAACATGAGCAGTTCCTGGTGGGTGTAGGCGGCCTGCTCGGCCAGCGAGCCCACCGCCGTCTGCACGGCGGCCACCGCGACCACGAACATGGACACGTCGCCCACCGTGCCGTCGCCGTTCAGCGCCGCGTTGATCGCCAGGATCAGCCCGAGACCGGCCGCGACCGCGCCGGCGAGGCTCAGCGCCGACTGCGTGACCAGTTCGCGGCGGTCGAGCCTGCGGTGCTCCGCGTTCGCCCGAATGCGCTCGGCCCTCATCCGCCCCTGCAGGAAGACGCCGAGCCCGAAGAGCCTGATCTCCTTGGCGGCCTGCACATCGGTGAGCAGCCGCCCGTAGAACAGCTCTCTGCGTTCGATGGGGCTGATCTGCCACATCACCTGGGCGCGCCGGCGGCTGAGGGACAGCTCCGCGATCAGCGTGGGCAGGGCGGCGCCCAGGACGGCCACGGTGGCGAGCGGGCTGATCACCGCCAGGGAGACGACGAATCCGAGCACCGTCACGGCGCCCTGCGCGATGCCGAGCGCCCCGTCGGCGATCTGGCCGGAGGTGTGGCGAGCGGCCTGGTCGGCCATGCGCAGCCGGTCCAGGAAGACCGGGTCCTCGAACCTGGCCAGCCCGGTGAACCCGTTGACCTTCGTGTACAGCCGGTCCTGCGCCCGCAGGGCGGTGGACCGCTTCAGCTCGTCGCGCAGGTACCGCCGGGTCTGCGGCAACGTGAGCGTCAGCGCCCCGAGGGTCACCAGGGCGACGGCCGCGGGCAGCACCGCGGACCGGTCGCCCGCCAGCCCGTCCAGGACGATCTTGGTCAGCCAGGCCGCCGCGACGGGGATGGCCGCGGCGAGCAGGGAGACGGCCACGTGGCCCGTCAGCAGCAGCGGCCCGGCCTCCCAGCTCAGCCGCAGCGCCGCGCCGAGCTCTCGCGCGCGGGACCGCACGCCTTGCTCCCCGCCGGTCATACCGTGATCGGCGCGGTCAGGGCGGACAGGTCGAAGCGCGCCGCCGCGATGGACGCCTCCGGGCCCACCAGGCAGAACGTGGGGAAGGCCCGCACTCCGAAGGCCGAGGCCACCGGTCCTTCGTGGTCCTCCACGACCACGCGGGTCACCTCGGCGAGCGCGAGGACCATGGGGTCGGACTCCTCGGCGCCGGCCACCACGGCCAGCGCCCGGTCCCGTCCGCCGCGCAGCGCCCCGGCGTGGGCGAGGAACCCCGGCAGGGCGGCGCGGCACGGCTCGCAACCGGGCGAGAAGAATCCGACGACCGCGCCGGCGTCCAGCATCGCCCGGGACACCGGCTCATGGTGGACGGTGCCGGCGGTGAAATCTCCGATGGGCGAACCCGGCGCGGGCAATCGTCCGGCGGGCCCCATTCCGGACAAGTCATCAAGCCTTTTCGTGTGTTCCCTTATTCGCCGCACCAAAGCGAGCGTCATCAGAAGATTCAGCCCGCAGAGGATGCTCAGCACGATCGCGACCGCGGTCAAATAGGGCACTGCATCCGGTCCTCTCTGATGGTGTTCCGCCGGCCGGGCGGACCCGGCCGGCGGAGGCGGATTCTCGGACTACGGGCAGGGATCAGCGGGGAAGGACGGGGCCGGACACCTACGGGCGGTAGAGGCAGGCGTCACAGATGACCACGTTGCTGTCGGGGTAGTAGCAGCAGTATCGGGAGTGCCGGCCGCCGCACTGCTCGTACCAGCAGGACGCGGCCTCCGCCCGGCCCTTGGGAACCATGACGCCCAGGAGCCGGTCGGCCAGGGAACCGATTTTTCTCACGATCGTTCACCCCTTCTGTGAAGACCGAAACCGAATTCACGGTCACGAGCGATTGTTGAGCGCCGCCGTAGGGGTGGAGTAGAAGAGGCGTAGACATTCTGTTCAAGGACCACGTCCGGATGGAGATCCGCTTGGCGCCGATGAGGTTTCGCTGCCTTGGGCCGCTGGAGGTGTGGGACGGCGAACGCTGGGCGTCCCCGAGCGGCGGCAAGGCCCGGGCGGCGCTCGCCGCCCTGATCGTCAGGGCGGGACGGCACACTCCGGCGGATCACCTGGTGCAGGACCTGTGGGGCGACACGCCCCCGGCCTCGTGCCGCACGCTGGTCCGCGGCTACGTCCTCGCGCTCCGGCGGCTGCTCGGCGACCGCGGCGCCGAGGTCATCCAGTACCGCAACGGCGGCTACCGGCTCAACGCCGGGCGCGAGGCCATCGACGCGGCCTGCTTCGAGGACCTGTGCGACGAGGCCGGGCGACTGCGCGCCCGCGGCGAGCTCGGGCGGGCGCACCAGGTGGTGGAGCAGGCTCTGTCGCTGTGGCGGGGCCCGGTGATGGAGGACGTGCCGGTCACCTCGTCGGTGGCCACCTACGCCGACATCCTGGGTGAACGCCGGCTGACGGCCCTCGAATGGCGCATCGAGGGCGATCTTCGCGGCGGCCGGGCCGAGGGCCTGGTCGAGGAGCTGGTGAGCCTGGTGGCCGAGCAGCCGTTCCGCGAAGGGCTCGCGGTCCAGCTCATGCGCGCCCTGCACCTGTCGGGACGGCGTCCGGAGGCGCTGCGCTTCTTCGCCGGCCACCAGCGGCGGCTGCGGGAGGATCTCGGCGTCGGCCCCGGCCCCGAACTGCGCCGGGCGCACGAGGAGATCCTGCTCGACGAACGGCCCCGCCTCCCTGGACGGCCGCCGGTGCCCGGCACCGGCCGGCCCCGCCCGGGCGCGCCCGCCGACTCCTCCGTCCGCGCGGCCCCGACCGCACCGCAGGACGACAGCACGGCCCACGACACCGGCGCACACGCCGGCGCGGGCCAAGGCGCGGACGCGCACCGGGACAGCGGCGCGGGCGGAGACAGCAGCGCGGGCCGGGACGCGGACGCACGCTGGGACAGCGGCGCGGGCCGTGGGGCGGACGTGCCGCCGGGCGAGGGGGCGGCGGGCGGGGCGGGGCCGCGGCGGCAGGGGGCCGGGGTTCCGATGCAGACGCCGGCCTGTCCTGCCGACTTCACCGGGCGCGAGGAGCTCGTCGAACGCTGGACGGCGGCGCTGGCCGCGGACGGCCCCCGGGCTCTGCGGACCCTCGCGATCTCCGGCCGGGCGGGGGTCGGGAAGACGACTCTGGCCGTGCACCTGGCGCACCGGCTCAGGGACGACTACCCCGACGGCCAGTTATGGGCGGACTTCTCCGGCGACGTCGCGCCCGTCACCGTCCTCGGGCAGATCCTGCGCTCGCTCGGCGTGCCCGGCCCTTCGGTCCCCGAGCCGCTCGACGAGCGCGTCCTGCTCTACCGCAGCCTGCTCGCGGGCCGGCGGGTCCTGGTACTGGTGGACAACGCCGACGCCGAGCCGCAGGTCCGGGCGCTCCAGCCGGGGTCGGCCGGCTGCGCGGTCGTGGCGACCAGCCGCAGACGGCTGCTGGGCCTCGCGTCGGCGTCCTTCGTCGACCTGGACGTCCTCGGCCCCGACGCCGCCATGGACCTGCTCTCCAAGATCGTGACCGACGGCCGGGTCCAGCGGGAGCCCGCCGCCGCGCTGGAGATCGCCGAGCTGTGCGGCCGGCTGCCGCTCGCCGTGCGCATCGCGGGCGCCCGCGCGACGGCCCGCCCGTCCTGGCCGCTCTCGGCGTTCGCGGCCGAACTCCGCGACGAGACCTCACGGCTCGACCGGCTCAAGGCGGGTGATCTAGACGTCAAGGCGGCCATCGGCGCCTCCTACGCGGGCCTGGACGAGCCGCACCGCCGGTTGTTCCGGCTGCTCGGGCTGCTCGACGCCCCCGACTTCCCCCAGTGGGCCGCCGCCGCGCTGACCGGCGCCCCGCAGCGGCTCGCGCAGGACCGGCTGTACGCCCTGGCCGAGGCCCGGCTGGTGGACGAGGTCGGCCCCGACGCGGCCGGGCGGGCGCGTTTCCGCCTGCACGACCTGATCCGCATCTTCGCCCGCCACCGGGCCGAGACCGAGGACGACGCCGCCACCCGGCGCGCGGCGCTGACGCGCGCGCTGGGCGGCTGGCTGCTGCTCGCCGAGGAGGCCGACGCGCGCCTTCCCGCGCGGACGGTGGCCGAGTTACGCCCGGCCGCGTCCCGCTGGCGACCGGAGGCGGCCGACGACCCCGACGACGCCGACGACGCCGACGGCGCGCGTCGCCTCGATCACCCTGACGGCGCGGACGGCACGGACCGCGCCCATCACCTCGACGGCACGGATGACGCGCACGGCGTCCATCGCCTCGACGGCACGGATCACGCCCATCGCCCTGACGGCACGGACGGCGCGGACGGCGCGGACGGCGCGGACGGCGCGGACGGCGCGGACGGCGCGGACGGCGTCGAGGCCATGGTGGGCGATCCGTTCACCTGGTTCGAGGCGGAGCGGCGGGCGATCGCCGCCGCGGTGCGGCAGGCGGCCGCCCTCGGCGAGACGCCGTACGCATGGGGTCTGGCGGCGGCCGCCCAGGGGTTCTACGAGCTGCGCGACACCCCCGAGGGCACCTGGACGCACCGGCTGGCCCTGGCCGCCTGCCGGCGGGCCGGGGACCGCCTGGGCGAGGCCGTCATGCTGCCGGGAGCTCGGCGAGCGGCGCGGCGAGGCCGACGCCCTGTACCTCTGCGGCGACGCCCACCGGATGCGCGGCGACCACGACCTGGCCCTGTCCCGGCTGCGCGAGAGCCTCGCCATCGCCCGGGCCTGCGGCTATCCCCTCGGCGAACTGCACGTGCTGCAGCAGTTCGCCATCATCGACAACGAGCGCAGCCACTTCGAGGAGGCGCGGGCCCATGCCGAACAGGCCATGGCCATCGCGCGGCGGCTCGCCAGCCCCCGCGACGAGTCCGTCGCCCGGGCGCTGCTCGGCGTGATCCACAAGCGGTGCGGCCGGTTCGCCGAAGGCGGCGAGCAGTTGCGCGTCGCCGTCGCCAAGGCGCAGGCCTCCGCGGACCCGTTGCTGGAGGCCATGGTGCTCGCCCACCTCGGACAGCTGTACGCCGACCACGGCCATCCCGACGCCCGCGCGACGCTGGAACGCGGCCTGGCCCGCAGCGCCGCCTGCCACTACGACTTCGGCCGCGCGATCGCCCTGCACGGGCTCGGCCGTCTGGAGACCGCCGAAGGACGTCCCGATCAGGGCATCGACCGGCTGCACGCCGCCGCCGCGCTCTGGGAGCGCCTCCAGCACGCCTACGGCAAGGCGCGCACGACGGCGGCGCTCAGCGAGGCCTACACCAGGAACGGCGACCTGCCCGCCGCGCGCCGCACCCTGATCGCCGCGTGCCGGCAGTACCGCGACCTCGGCGACGAGAAGGAGGCCGCACGCCTCAGCGCCCTGCTCTGGGAGAGCATCGAGGCCCCTCTCTGACCCCCGCCGCCCACGCCGGCGCGGGCGCCGCACCGGACGCGTGCCAGGGCTCGCCGCTGGAACCCGGGCCGTGCGCTTGTCCTCGGCGTCCCGGGGGCGGTACGCCCCGCGTGCCCTGCCGGGTAGGTGGGACGGCAGCCCGGCCGGGGACGGGTGACGGTGAGCCGCCGCGCGGCCCCGGTACGGCGCCTACGCCGTACCGGGGCGCGGGTCAGGACTCGTGGTCGGCGGAGGCCGGGACGGGCTGGTCCCCCTCGACGGGGACCACGCGGCGCACGACCACCGTGCTGATGCGGTTGCGGCGGCCGGCCGTGCTCTCGGCGGTCAGGCTCAGCCCGTCCACCGTGGCCTGCGAACCGGCGATGGGCACCCGGCCCAGGGCGTGGGCCAGCAGGCCGCCCACCGTGTCGACGTCGTCGGCCTCCAGCTCGATGTCGAACAGCTCGCCGAGCTCGTCCACCGGCAGCCGCGCCGTCACCCGGGCGCTGCCGTCCTCCAGCCACTCCACCCGGGGCGCCTCCTGGTCGTACTCGTCGGCGATCTCACCGACGATCTCCTCCAGGACGTCCTCGATGGTGACCAGCCCCGCCGTGCCGCCGTACTCGTCGATCACGATGGCCAGGTGGATCTGGCGCGCCTGCATCTCGCGCATCAGCTCGTCGATCGGCTTGCTCTCGGGCACGTAGGTCGCCGGGCGCATCAGCGAGCCGATCTTCTCGCCCTCGGCGTCGCCGTCCGCCGAAGCCTCGTGCACCCGCCGGACGACGTCCTTGAGGTAGGCGATGCCGACGACGTCGTCCTCGTTCTCGCCGACCACCGGGATGCGCGAGAAGCCGCTGCGCAGCGCCAGCGACAGGGCCTGGCCGAGGGTCTTGCCGCGCTCGATGAACACCATGTCGGTGCGCGGCACCATCACCTCGCGGACCAGGGTGTCCCCCAGCTCGAACACCGAGTGGATCATCTGGCGCTCGTCCGGCTCGATCACCCGGCGCTCCTCGGCCAGGTCGACCAGGTCGCGCAGCTCGGCCTCGGAGGTGAACGGGCCCTCGCGGAAGCCCTTGCCGGGGGTGAGGGCGTTGCCCAGCATGATCAGCAGTTTGGGCAGCGGCCCGAAGATGCGCGTCAGCCCGTACACGATCGGCGCGCTCGCCAGCGCCACCGGCTCGGCGTGCTGCCGGCCGAGGGTGCGCGGCGAGACGCCCACGATGACGTAGCTGATCACGATCATGACCCCGGCCGCCACGGCGTACGCCTGGCCCTTGTCGCCGAGCCAGTCGATGCACAGCAGCGTCACGATCACCGTGGCGATCAGCTCGCAGCTCAGCCGGAGCAGCAGCAGCAGGTTGAGGTAGCGGGGCGGGTCGGCGACGATCGCCTGAAGGCGCTGCGCCCCCCGGCGGCCCTTGCGCGCGAACTCTTCGGCGCGCACCCGCGAGATGCGCGCCAGAGCGGTCTCCGCGCTGGCCAGCAGGCCACCGAGAAAGATCAGAAGGATGGCCGACAACAGCCATCCGCTGGGGGAACTCACGGCTCCCGCCGCACCTCCCGCCACGCGTCGAGCAACTCGCCCTGGAGCCCGAACATCTCGGCGTGCTCCTCGGGCTCGGCGTGGTCGTACCCGAGAAGGTGCAGGATGCCGTGCGTGCAGAGCAGCTCGAGCTCCTCACGGGTGCTGTGACCGGCGTCCGCCGCCTGCTTGGCCGCGACCTGCGGGCACAGCACCACGTCGCCCAGCAGCGCCGGGTCGAGCGGGGCGTCGACGTCCTGACGCGAGCCGCCGGGGTTCGGCCGAAGCTCGTCCATCGGGAACGCCAGGACGTCCGTCGGCCCGGGCTCGCCCATCCACTGCTCGTGGAGCTGCGACATCGCCGCCTCGTCCACGACCAGGATGGACAGCTCGGCCAGCGGATGGATGCCCATGCGGCCGAGCACGTGACCGGCCAGCTCGACGAGCGAGGACTCGTCGACCTCGACGCCCGACTCGTTGGCCACCTCGATACTCATGGTGTTCGTTATCTCCCCCGCGGGCGCTTGGCGCCCTTGATGTCGGCCGGCTCGGCGGTGGCCTCGTCGTAGCGGCTGTAGGCGTCGATGATGTCGCTCACCAGCTTGTGCCGCACGACGTCCGCGCTCGTCAGCCTGCAGAAATGGATGTCCGGGATACCTTCGAGGATATCCTGGACGACCTTCAGGCCGCTCTGTTGCCCGCCGGGCAGGTCGATCTGCGTGACGTCGCCGGTGACGACGATCTTGGCGCCGAAGCCCAGGCGGGTGAGGAACATCTTCATCTGCTCCGGCGAGGTGTTCTGCGCCTCGTCCAGGATGATGAACGCGTCGTTGAGCGTGCGCCCGCGCATGTAGGCGAGCGGGGCGACCTCGATCGTGCCCGCGGCCATCAGGCGCGGGATGGAGTCGGGGTCGAGCATGTCGTGCAGCGCGTCGTAGAGCGGGCGCAGGTAGGGGTCGATCTTCTCGTAGAGCGTGCCCGGCAGGAAGCCCAGCCGCTCCCCCGCCTCGACCGCCGGCCGGGTGAGGATGATGCGGTTGACGTCCTTGTTCTGCAGCGCCTTCACCGCTTTGGCCATGGCCAGATAGGTCTTGCCGGTGCCCGCGGGCCCGATGCCGAACACGACGGTGTGCTTGTCGATCGCGTCGACGTACCGCTTCTGGTTCACGGTCTTCGGCCGGATCGTGCGCCCGCGCGAGGACAGGATGTCCAGGGACAGGACGTCGGCGGGACGGCCGGAGCTCATGCGCAGCATGGCGATGCTGCGCTCGACGGCGTCGGTGGTGAGCTGCGCTCCCGATCGCGCCAGCTCGACCATCTCCTCGAAGAGGCGGACGACCAGGCCGCTCTCCTCAGGGCTTCCGCTGATCGTGATCTCGTTGCCGCGGACGTGGACGTCCGCGCGGAACGCGGCCTCGATGACCCGCAGCAGCTCGTCGCGGGAACCGAGGATGGTCACCATCGGGTGCTCGTCGGGGATCACCACCTTGGCCTGCGTGCGCGACGGGCCCTTGGTTCGAGGCGGTTCGCTTGTGGTCCGCGCGCCGTTGGGCGCGCTGCGGGGTTCGTATGACTCGGACATGGGCGGCCCTTGCGGCCTGCTCGCCTCCCGGTCTTGTGCGTCGTCGGTCGCGCTCGTGCGGCTTTCGGCCCGGTGCTGCGTCCCGACCGCGCGGTTGATTACCCCATGGTATCCGGGCCGGGCTCAGCCCGGTGGCCACTGGAGGCCGCGGCCGCCCAGCACGTGTCCGTGCACGTGGAACACCGTCTGACCGGCCTGCGGCCCGGTGTTGAACACCAGGCGGTACCCGGTGTCGGCCACGCCCTCCTGCACGGCGACGTCGTGCGCGGCCTTCAGCACCGCGTCGGCCAGGCCGTCGTCGGCGGCGGCCAGCGCCGCGGCGTTCTCGTAATGCCCCTTGGGGATCACCAGGACGTGTGTCGGCGCCTGGGGATTGACGTCCCTGAAGGCCAGCGTGCGCTCGGTCTCGTGGACGACCGCGGCGGGGATCTCCTTGGCCACGATCTTGCAGAACAGGCAGTCTGTCACGCCCGCATGGTAGTCACCTCTGTTGCCAATCGGTAATACCGAGGAGGTCCCGCGGAAAGATCCGCGCGGCTAGGGTTGGTGTGCGACACTTCAGCGTCAGACAGCGGTCAGTGTCGGCCAGGCCATCGGCGAGGACACAACTGGGTCATGCCCCCTAAAGAATCGCCAGAGCGTAAACCCTCTGGAAAGGCCGTGCGTCCAACAGATGTGACCACCGAGACCCTCGTGGCCGAAAGGTCGCTGGGGGCGGTGCCCGTCGGATGGGACGCCGACATGGCCGTGACGGCGCTTTACAGCGCCCACTATCGGTCTCTTGTGCGTCTCGCCATGCTGTTGGTGCGCGATACCGCGACCGCGGAGGAAGTCGTGCAGGACGCGTTCGTCGCCCTCCATGGGGCGTGGCGCCGCCTGCGCGACACCGACAAGGCACTCGCCTACCTGCGCCAGTCGGTCGTCAACCGATCGCGCTCAGTGCTCCGCCACCGTGCCGTCGTGGAGAAGTACGCCCCCAAGGGGCTGCCCGACGCGCCGAGCGCGGAGAACGGAGCCATAGGAGAGCTCGAGCGGTCCGCCGTGATCGAGGCACTGCGCGGTCTTCCGACCAGGCAGCGCGAGGCCTTGGTTCTGCGTTACTACGGCGACCTCTCCGAGGCCGAGATCGCGCACGCCATGGGCATCAGCAAGGGCGCGGTGAAGAGCCACACCGCCCGCGGCATGGCCGCACTACGCACGACACTGGAGCAATTGTCATGACCGAGTCCCCCGACGAGTACGGCGAGGTCCTGCGCCGTGTCTTGCGCGCGGAGGCGGATTCTGTCGTGCCCTCCGCGGAAGGATTGCAGATCATCCGCACCCGCATCGAGCAGCGCGGCGTGCGGGGCATCTTTTGGTGGCGAGCCGCCGCCTCGGCGTTCGGCGCCGTCCTGGTGGCCGCCGCCGTGGTGATGTTCGTGCCGGGCCTGAAGGTCCAGATCGGCACCGGCCAGCACATCATCCAGGTGCAGTACGACACCTCACCTCCCGACGAGTCGAGCACGCAACGCCCGCCGAACGGCGTCCACGCGTCGTCGGCGGTCGTCGGCTCGCCGACGTCGCGGCCGGCCGCGTCGCCCAGCGGGACGGCGCCGGCGGTCCCCTCGCCCTCGGTGACGGCGTCGCCGGGCAACGACTGCGCCACCGCCGCGCCCACCGCCGTGGAGCCGGACGCGTCGGATTCGCCGCAGCCCTGCGCGGAGCCCACGGCCACCGAGTCGCAGCCCGACCGGACGACCGAGCCGCGGCCCACGCCGAGCCGCCAGAGCACGACGCCCACGCCCACGCGGACCGCCTCGGCCACCCCCAAGCCGTCTCCGAGGCCGACGGTGGAGCAGCCGACCCCGACCGCCTCCCAGGCCCCCAGCGACCCCCCGGCGCCCACGGCCACCCCCTTGATGACCACCGAGGCCGACAGCAGCACGAACACCTCCCAGGAGTAGCCGCCGTCCCGACCAGGGCACGGCGGCTCCTCCCGGCCCGGCGCCGGTCTTAGGCCGACGCCCTCGCGAGCAGGGCTCTGCTGGTGAGCCGGGCTTTCGATGAGCCGGCGCCGCCCTGTGGGCGGATGCTTCTCGCAGTCGCAGTCGCAGTCGCAGTCGCAATCGCAGTCGCAGGCCTAGGCGCGGCCGGCGGCGGCGGTGTCAGCGGGGGCGGCGTCCGGGAGAGTTCACCAGCGGCCTGAGCGGGTGAGCAGGACGGCGGCGGCGGCGACGCCGGCGGTCGAGGTGCGCAGCACGGTCGGGCCGAGCAGGGCAGGAGCGGCGCCGGCCTCCTGGAACCGCTTGATCTCCTCGTCGGTGATGCCGCCCTCGGGGCCGACCACCACCACCATGTCGCCGCTCGCCGGCGGCTCCAGGCGCGACAGCGGCACGACGGCCTCCTCGTGCAGGACGGCCGCCGCGGCGGCGCCGCGCAGCAGTGCCGCCACCTCGGCCGTGCTCGCCTGCTCGGCGACCTCGGGCAGGTGGAACCGCCGGGCCTGCTTGGCGGCCTCGCGGGCCGTGGAGCGCCAGCGCGCCAGCGACTTGGCGGCGCGCTCGCCCTTCCACTGGGTGACGCACCGGGCAGCGGCCCACGGGACGATGACGTCCACGCCCGCCTCGGTCATCATCTCGACCGCCAGCTCGCCCCGCTCGCCCTTGGGCAGCCCCTGGACGACGACCAGGCGCGGGTCGGGCGCGGGCACCACGCGGCGGCCGACGACCTCCAGCCGCAGAAAGTCCTTCCCGGCGTCGCGCACGGCGCACTCGGCCACCGCGCCCGCGCCGTCGGTCAGGTCGACCCGTTCGCCCGCCCTCAGCCGCCGCACGGTGGCGGCGTGCCGCCCCTCGGGGCCGCCGAGGACGATCTCGTCACCGGACAGGTCGTCGGCCAGGAAAACCGGGACGCTCATCGGCCGTTAAAAGCGTCCCGGAGGCGTGAGAAGAAGCCCTGCTGGCCGGGCGCGAACTTGCCCGGCGGGCGCTCTTCGCCACGCAGCTTGGACAGCTCCTTGAGCAGCTCCTCCTGGGCGGCGTCCAGCTTGGTGGGGGTCTCGACGTTCACGTGGATCAGCAGGTCGCCCCTGCCGGTCTCGTTGAGCCGCTGGATGCCCCGCCCGTACAGCGGGATGACCTGACCCGACTGGGTGCCGGGGCGCACGTCCAGCTCTTCGGCCCCGTCGAGCGTCTGCACGGTGAGGATCGTGCCGAGCGCCGCCGCGGTCATCGGGATCTGCACCGTGCAGTGCAGGTCGTCGCCGCGCCGCTCGAACGTGTCGTGCGGGCGCTCGACGATCTCGAGGAACAGGTCGCCGGGCGGGCCGCCGCCGGGGCCGACCTCACCCTCGCCGGCGAGCTGGATGTGGGTGCCGTCCTCGACGCCGGCCGGGATGCGGACCTTGATCGTGCGCCGGGTGCGCACCCGCCCGTCGCCGGAGCACTCCTGGCACGGGTGGTGGATGACCGAGCCGAACCCGCCGCACTGGGGGCAGGGCCTGGCGGTCATCACCTGGCCGAGGAACGACCGGGTGACCTGGGAGATCTCGCCGCGGCCGTGGCACATGTCGCAGGTGTCGGGATGGGTGCCGGCCGCCGCGCCCGACCCCTGGCACACCTCGCACAGCACGGCGGTGTCCACGACCAGCTCGCGCGTGGTGCCGAACGCCGACTCGGCCAGGTCGAGCTCGACCCGGATGGTGGCGTTGCGCCCGCGCCTGGCCCGCGAACGGGGGCCGCGCGCGCCGCCTCCGCCGCCGAAGAAGGCGTCCATGATGTCGCTGAACGGGAACCCCGCGCCGAAGCCCGCCGCGCCGGGGCCGGCCGCTCCGGCGCCGCCGAAGGGATCGGCGCCGAGATCGAACATCTGGCGCTTGCTCGGGTCCGACAGGACCTCGTACGCCTGATTGATCTCCTTGAAGCGCTCCTGCGTCTCGGGATCGGGGTTGATGTCAGGGTGGAGCTCACGTGCGAGGCGGCGATACGCCTTCTTGATCTCGTCCTGAGTGGCGTCACGGCGCACCCCGAGGATGCCGTAATAGTCGCGGGCCACTTAGGATCCCGCCAGGATCTGGCCGACATAGCGTGCCACTGCGCGCACCGCTCCCATCGTCACCGGGTAGTCCATTCGCGTCGGGCCCAGCACTCCGAGCCGGGCCAGTTCATTGTCGCCCGAACCGTACCCGGCGGCGACGATCGAGGTGCCGTGAAGCCCGGAGTAGGGGTTCTCCGAGCCGATGCGCACGGTCAGGGCGGAGTGGTCGTTCGCCTCGCCGAGCAGGCGCATGAGCACGACCTGCTCCTCCAGCGCCTCGAGCACCTCACGCAGGCCGACGCTGAAGTCGCCCGCGAGATTCGCCGCGCCGGCGAAGACGATCTTCTCGTCGTGCCGCTCGACCAGGGTCTCCAGCAGGACCGACAGGATCGTCGTCGCCATCGGCCGGTCGCCCTCGGGCAGCCGTTCGGGAAGGTCGGCGACCGTCTCGGCCACCCGGCCGAGCCTGCATCCGTCGAGGCAGGCGTTCAGCAACGCCCGCAGGTGGGCGACCTGGTCGTCGGCCACCACGTCCGGCAGGTCGACGACCCGCTGCTCGACGCGGCCGGTGTTGGTGATCACCACGAGCATGATGCGCCGCTCGGCCAGCGGCACCAGCTCGACGTGCCGGACCGTCGAGCGGATGAGCGACGGGTACTGCACCACGGCCACCTGGCGGGTCAGCTGCGCCAGCAGCCGCACGGTGCGGGTCACGACGTCGTCGAGATCGACGGCGCCCGCCAGGAACGTCTCGATCGCACGGCGCTCGGCGGCCGACAGCGGCTTGATCTGGGACAGCCGGTCGACGAACAACCGGTAGCCCTTGTCGGTGGGGACCCGCCCCGCGCTGGTGTGGGGTTGTGTGATGTAGCCCTGCTCCTCGAGCACGGCCATGTCGTTGCGCACGGTGGCGGGCGAGACCCCCAGATTGTGACGCTCCGCCAATGCCTTCGACCCGACCGGCTCGTTGGTGGACACGAAATCCTCGACAACGGCGCGCAGAACGGCCAGCTTGCGTTCATCGAGCAACGTGCTCACCTCCCTGCCTCGCGTTCGTGCCTGCGTAAACGCCTGGTCTGGCACTCAGTGTTCCCGAGTGCCAAGTGTACGGCCATGGGCCTCAGGGTGCGATAACTCAGACCGCACCACCCTCCCCACTCTCCCGCGAATCGGCTCGACTCCGCCCATCCCACCACCGCCCACCGCCCCCCGGCGTGGAAACGTGGCCCCTCCCACCCCCCAGACCTCCACCTCGCCCACCCGTCCTTGTGAAGTTGTGCGGTAGGTCCCCCGGACGGTGGAAGTGATCCCCGCACGGCCGACTCGCGGGTCCGCGACAAGCGACGGCGGGCACTCGCCCGGCCGGATGCCCGGCCGATGGCAAGTGGGTTGCTATTCGGCGGCAAGTCATCTGATCCAGACTCGCTTCATGAGCGAGATCGATCCCCGCCTGACCGACGCGACGAGGCGACCGCCGCGTCCGGACTCCTCGGGTCCGCAGGGCACGCCTCCCCAGCCGCAGAGCGCTCCGCCCGGCTCGGGCCCCGGCCCGCACGGCCCCGCCTCCGGCGGTCCGCCGTACGGCGCTCCCGCCGGGCCCTCCCCCTACGGCGCTCCCGCCGGCTCCTCGCCGCACGGCGCGCCCGCCGGCGGGCCGTACGGCGTCTCAGGCGGCCCCTCGCACGGCGGACCCTCTTATGGCGGGCCTTCGCACGACGGGCCCTCCTATGGCGGGCCCTCGCACGGCGGGCCTCCCTACGGCGGGCCTTCGCCTTCGTACGGGGGCCCCTCCTACGGCGGGCCCGCGTCCGAGGCGGCGCACCCGCTCTACGCCTCCCCCGCGCCCGCCGCGCCCGGACCGGTGCGGCCGCGGGTGCTGTGGATCGTGCTCGCCTGGCTCGTCGCGGTGATCTGCGGCGTCGTGGGCATCGTGGGTTTCGCCGGCGGCCTGTTCAAGACCATCACCGACGCGGCGCCCACGCAGACCTTCCAGAGCGGCGGCAGCGTGTCGGTCCCCATGGACCCGAAGGACAAGCCCATCCTGTACGCCTCCGCGTCCGGGCCCACCGACATCAACTGCCTCGCCGTGGACGGCGCCGGCAAGAAGGTCGATCTCACCTCGCCCAAGGCGTCCCAGACGGTGTCCGCCGACGGCCGGGTGTGGGAGGCCGTGTTCGACATCGGCGTGCCCGCCGCGGGCACCTACAAGGTGAGCTGCCAGGCCGAGGCCGGCAAGCAGGTGCTGTTCGGGGTCGGCAAGTCGCTGACCGCCGACACCGGCGCCCTCGCAGGAGGCGTGGCCTCGCTGTTCCTGATCCCGCTGGCCGGGTTCCTGCTCGCGGTCGTCACCACGATCGTCGTCCTGGTGCGGCGCGGCCGGAACCGCAAGCGGCAGGCGGCGGCCGCCGCCCCCTACGGCGCCGCGTGGCCGCAGGGGGCACCGCCACAGGCATGATCTTTGCTAGCGTGCCCAGGTATGCGGGACTACGGACGGGACGTGCTGGCCGGAGACTGGCGGAGGCCGCTGCGCGGCAAGATCCCCAAGGTCCCGGCCGAGCTCGACCTCGTGGTGGAGGACGCCGAGGGGGGCTTCTGCGGCGCCGTGGTGGCCTGTGACAAGGAGGCCGTCACCCTGGAGGACCGCTTCGGGCGGCGGCGGGTGTTCCCGCTGGCGCCCGCCGCGTTCCTGCTGGAGGGCAGGCCGGTGACGCTGGTGCGACCGGCGCCGGAGGCCGCGTCCACGGGGCCCGGCCGCAGCGCGTCCGGGTCGATCGCCGTCGGGGGGCTGCGGGCGCGTGTCGCCCGAGAGAGCCGCATCTACGTCGAAGGCGTGCACGACGCGTCCCTCGTGGAGAAGATCTGGGGCCACGACCTGCGGGTGGAGGGCGTCGTCGTCGAGTACCTCGAGGGCGTGGACGACCTGCCCGCCATCGTGGCCGAGTTCGAGCCCGGCCCGGGACGGCGCCTCGGCGTGCTGGTCGACCATCTGGTCCCCGGGTCCAAGGAGAGCCGCATCGCCGCCCAGGTCTCCTCTCCGCACGTGCTCGTCGTCGGGCACCCCTTCGTGGACATCTGGGCCGCCGTCAAGCCGTCCGCCGTCGGCATCCGCGCCTGGCCCGAGGTCCCGCGCGGGATCCCGTGGAAGGAAGGCGTGATCGAGGCCCTGGGCTGGCGGCTGGAACCGGCGGATGCCTGGCGCCGCATTCTCGGCGCTGTCCGGACTTACACTGACCTCGAGCCGGAGCTTCTGGGCCGGGTAGAGGAGCTGATCGACTTCGTGTCGATCGAGGAGACGCCATGAGCCACCCTCCGAACGACCCCGAGACCAACGCCCCTCACCCCCGCTCCGATCCCCCCACCACACCGGCCGACCCCCTCGACTCCGAACTCCCCACCACCCCGGCGCCCCACCCCGACGCCGAGCTCCCCGTCGGTCGGCCTGGCGAGGTGTCCTCCGTCGCCACACCGGCCAAGCACCGCGAGTCCGAAGCTCCCGGCGCCCCCGCCGAACCCCCCACCTTCGAACCACCCGCCACGCCTGTCCAGCAGTCCGGCTCCGAACCGCCCTCGTTCCGGCACGCCGATGCCGAGTCGGCCGCCGATGCCCCGCTCCGGCAACCCGGCTTCGAGCCCCCCGCCGGCCGACCTGGCGACGTATCCTCCGTCGCCACACCGGCCAAGGACCGCGAGTCCGAAGCTCCCGGCGCCCCCGCCGAACCCCCCGCCTTCGAACCGCCCGCCACGCCCGTCCAGGAGTCTGGAATCGCGTCCTCCGCCACGCCGGCCGACCGCCCTCGCGACGAGCCCGCCGGGTACGGCGCGGAGCACCGGGACACCGGCGCCGCCGAGCACGGGTACGCGCCACCCCCGCCCTACCAGGCGGCGGCATACGAGCAGCCCGGTTACGAGCAACACGGCTACGGACAGCCCGGTTACGGACAGCCCGGTTACGGACAGCCCGGTTACGGACAGCCCGGTTATGGGCAGCCCGGCTACGGACAGCCGGGGTACGGGCCGGCGGGGTACCCGGGCGGGCCGCACGTCCCTGGCAGGTTCGGGCCGCGCCCGGGGTCGGACGACACGACCCTGGCGATGCTCGCCCACCTGCTCGGCCTGCTGACCTCCTTCCTCGGCCCGCTCATTCTGTACCTGGTCAAGAAGGACGAGTCGCCCTACGTCCGCGACCAGGCGGCCGAGGCGCTGAACTTCCAGATCACGCTCTTCATCGCCTACGCGGTCTCCGCCGTCCTGGTTCTGGTGATCATCGGAATACTGCTGATGATCGTCGTCGGCATCGGCTCGCTGATCCTGATGATCATGGCGGCGGTGGCGGCCAACCGCGGCGAGAACTACCGCTACCCCTTCAACATCCGCTTCATCAGCTGACTCCTGCCGAACCGCTGATCGCCCGCTGGGCCCCGAGTCGCCCTTCAGTGCACATGCCTGCCCCTCGCCGGTCAGGTGAGATCTCGGATGAGGGCGTCGGCCAGCAGGCGGCCCTTGAGGGTGAGCACGGCTCGGCCGCGGGTGAAGGGCCCGGGTTGCAGCAGGCCGTCCGCCAGGGCGCGGGCGACGGCCGGGCGGGCGGGCGGCGCGATCTCGGCGAGGGGGAAGCCGGAGTCGAGGCGCAGTTCGAGCATCAGCCGCTCGACCTTCTGGTCGTCCTGTGACAGCACCTCGCGCGCGTGACCCGGCGATGCGCCCGCCGCCAGCCGGGAGGCGTAGGCCGCCGGGTGTTTGACGTTCCACCAGCGCGTGCCGCCGACGTGACCGTGCGCGCCAGGACCCACGCCCCACCAGTCGCCGCCGGTCCAGTAGAGGAGGTTGTGGCGGCAGCGCGCCTGCTCGGAAGCGGCCCAGTTGGAGACCTCGTACCACGAGAAGCCGGCCTGCGACAGCATCTCGTCGGCGATGACGTAACGGTCGGCGGCCACGTCGTCATCGGGCATGGGCAGCTCGCCCCTGCGGATGCGCGCGGCCAAGCGGGTGCCGTCCTCGACGATCAGCGAGTACGCCGAGACGTGGTCGGGCCGCGCCTCGATGGCCGCGGCCAGGGACGCGCGCCAGTCGTCGTCGGTCTCGCCCGGCGTGCTGTAGATGAGGTCGAGGTTGACGTGCGCGAACCCGGCGTCGCGGGCCTCGCGCACGGCCTGGGCCGGGCGGCCGGGGGTGTGCCGCCGGTCCAGGACGGTGAGCACGTGCTCGGCCGCGCTCTGCATGCCGAAGCTGACGCGGGTGAACCCGCCGGCGCGCAGCCGCTCGAGGGAGGCGGGATCGACCGACTCGGGGTTGGCCTCGGTGGTGACCTCGGCGCCCGGCGCCAGCCCGAACTCGCCGTCGATCGCCCGGAGGATCTCGGTGAGATCGCGGGCGGGCAGCAACGTCGGCGTGCCGCCGCCGAAGAAGACGGTCTCCACCGCGAGCTCGGCCTCACCCAGGACCCTGCGGGCCAGCCGGATCTCCTCGATCGCGGTGGCGGCGTAGTCGGCGCGCGAGGCCCCCGGGCCGAGCTCGGCCGCGGTGTAGGTGTTGAAGTCGCAGTAGCCGCAGCGGGTGGCGCAGAACGGCACGTGGACGTAGAACCCGAAGGGCCGCGAGCCGAGGCCCTTCAGGGCCTCGGCGGGCAGCTCGCCCGAGGTGGGAACGGCGTCGCCGTCGAGAAGTACGGAAGGCACGCCCCCAGTCTGCCGCCCGCGGAGGCGTGCCCCCGCACCGCCTGTGGACAACTCACGGACGACGCAGGAGAGATGTCCCCGATGTCCGGCCTGCCGGCCGCCGCCTGTGGACAACCGCGGAGCTCTGGGAAAAGGCCGCCCCGTCGCCCCTCGCGGTGGGCGGCGGGGCGGAGGTCACTTCTTGGCGGCCTTGTCGGCGGCGCCGCCGCTCTCGGTGGAAAGGGCGGCGACGAACGCTTCCTGGGGGACCTCGACGCGGCCCACCATCTTCATGCGCTTCTTGCCTTCCTTCTGCTTCTCCAGCAGCTTGCGCTTACGGCTGATGTCACCGCCGTAGCACTTGGCGAGAACGTCCTTGCGGATGGCGCGGATGTTCTCACGGGCGATCACGCGGGCGCCGATCGCGGCCTGGATGGGCACCTCGAACTGCTGGCGCGGGATGAGGTCCTTGAGCTTCTTGGCCATCTCGACGCCGTAGGCGTAGGCCTTCTCGCGGTGGACTATGGCGCTGAAGGCGTCGACCGCCTCGCCCTGGAGCAGGATGTCGACCTTGACCAGGTCGGCCTCCTGCTCGCCGGAGGGCTCGTAGTCGAGCGAGGCGTATCCGCGGGTGCGCGACTTGAGCTGGTCGAAGAAGTCGAAGATGATCTCGCCGAGCGGCAGGGTGTAGCGGATCTCGACGCGGTCCTCCGAGAGGTAGTCCATGCCGAGCAGGGACCCGCGGCGGCTCTGGCAGAGCTCCATGATCGCGCCGATGTGGTCGGCGGGCGAGAGCAGCGTGGCCTTCACCACCGGCTCGTAGATCTCGGCGATCTTGCCGGGCGGGAACTCGGAGGGGTTGGTGACGACGTTCTCCTTGCCGTCCTCCATGATCACCCGGTAGATGACGTTGGGAGCGGTGGAGATCAGCGAGAGGTTGAACTCGCGCTCCAGCCGCTCGCGGACGATCTCCATGTGGAGCAGGCCGAGGAAACCGCAGCGGAACCCGAAGCCCAGGGCCGCGGAGGTCTCGGGCTCGTACACCAGCGCCGCGTCGTTCAGCCGCAGCTTGTCCAGGGCCTCGCGCAGCTCGGGGTAGTCGTCGCCGTCGATGGGGTAAAGACCGGAGTACACCATGGGCCTCGGGTGCTCGTACCCGCCGAGGGCCTCCTTCGCCGGGCGCGCGGTGGTGGTGACGGTGTCGCCGACGCGGGCCTGCCGGACGTCCTTCACGCCGGTGATCAGGTAGCCGACCTCGCCGACGCCGAGCGACGTGGAGGGCACCGGCTCGGGCGAGATGACGCCGATCTCCAGCGTCTCGTGCGCCGCCCCGGTGGACATCATGATCGTGCGCTCGCGCTTGGAGAGCTGCCCGTCGATGACCCGGACGTAGGTGACCACGCCGCGGTAGGTGTCGTACACCGAGTCGAAGATCAGCGCCCGGGCCGGGGCGGCGGCGTCGCCGACGGGGGCCGGCACGTGCGCGACGACGTGGTCGAGCAGCTCGCGGACGCCCTCGCCGGTCTTGCCCGACACCCGCAGCACGTCCGAGGGGTCGCAGCCGATGAGGCCCGCCAGCTCCTCGGCGTACTTGTCCGGCTGGGCGGCCGGCAGGTCGATCTTGTTGAGCACCGGGATGATGTGCAGGTCGGCGTTCATCGCCAGGTAGAGGTTGGCCAGCGTCTGGGCCTCGATGCCCTGCGCGGCGTCGACCAGCAGCACCGCCCCCTCGCACGCCTCCAGCGACCGCGACACCTCGTAGGTGAAGTCGACGTGGCCGGGCGTGTCGATCATGTTGAGCACGTGCCCGTCCCAGGGCAGCCGGACGGCCTGCGACTTGATGGTGATGCCGCGCTCGCGCTCGATGTCCATGCGGTCGAGGTACTGCGCGCGCATCTGCCGGGCGTCGACCACACCGGTCAGCTGCAGCATCCGGTCGGCAAGCGTCGACTTGCCATGGTCGATGTGCGCGATGATGCAGAAGTTGCGGATCAACGCGGGGTCGGTCTGGCCAGGGTGGATGCGCACCGGGGTCCGTTTCGGCAGGATTGACGATGGATCGGGAGGCTGGCGGGCCAGCCGCCACCCATGGTGGCACGCCCGGGTGGTCACCCAGGCAGCGTCACCCGGACAGCAGATGCGCGGCAACACGCGCCCGGAGCCGCCGGCCGAATGGGCCCGCCGGCCACGCAGGCGTGTCGGTGCCGCGCTTCGCCCTCCAGTTTACCGGGCACCAAGACCGTCGAGCTCGTCACTGCGCTAGGATGACGGCGCAGGCGTATGCCATGGTCTGTCGATTTGAGGGCGGCCACGGCATGTTGGTAACCTGTTCACCTGCGTGTGGCGCGCCCTCTCTGCCCGCGCGCCCCATCCATCGACTTTCACCGAGGCTTCTTCGTGGCGAACATCAAGTCCCAGATCAAGCGCAACCGGCAGAACGAGAAGGCCCGGCTGCGCAACAAGGCCGTCAAGTCCTCCCTGAAGACGGCGGTCCGCAAGTTCCGCGAGGCCGCCGAGCAGGGCAACTCCGAGGACGCGCTCGTCCTCATGCGCGCCGCCTCGCGTCAGCTCGACAAGGCTGTCAGCAAGGGCGTCATCCACAAGAACCAGGCGGCCAACCGCAAGTCCGCCATCGCCAAGCGCGTCGCCGCTCTGCAGACCGCCGAGTGATCCGCTCGGGCGTCCGCCCGAGCGATCAGGCAGTCCCGCACGTACGGGTATCCCACAACGCCGTGTCCAGGTAGGACGCGGCGTTTTGGCATGCCCGCCCTCCACCGCGCGTGTACGTCCCGGGCTGTAAGCGCTGATGCCCCGACGGCTACGTCCCGGGCGTGAAGGCGGTGACGGCCGGTACGGCGTCCACGGCAAGAGCGGAAGGCCGCCGCGACGGGCGTCTCACGCAGGCCGACGGTGTACGGCGTCCGCGGCACGGGCGAACCGCCGTCCGCCGACGTTACACCTGGGATTGTCCCGATTTCGGTATAACACGGCCGTTGCCAGGTGATATCGGGTCCGTCACCTTCCCTTCCCCATAGCCCTTACCCCACAAAACCGCTCGTAAGGTGCATAAGACGCGAACGGCGCAGGTGGAAGGCGGGCTTCATGCGGGGGCGGACACCTTTGGTGCTGCGGCGTGCCTTCAGTGAGCCGCTCCTGTTGCTGGCGGCGTTCGGCTCGATCCTGCTGGCCACCACCACGCTGGTCGCGCTCACCATGTACGCCTCCTCCATCGCGCAGGTCGGCGTGCGCCGGGCGATGGAGACGGCCTCCCCCGACCTCACCGCGATCCGCGTCACCGCGCCCGTCCAGCAGGCGACCTACCAGCGGATCGACCGGTCGGTCCGCGACCGGCTGGCCGCGCGCGTGCGGGACGGCGGCGCCGAGGTTCCGCAGCGCCTGACCTTCAGCGCCCGCTCCGACTCCTACGCCATGCCCGGGCAGGAGCGGCGCCGGCAGCCCGATCTGACCCGGTTCGGCGTCTACGACGGCATCGAACGGTCGGCCCGGCTGGTCACCGGCGTCTGGCCTCGTCCCTCGGAGACCGGGACGGTGGAGGTCGCGCTGTCCGAGCCCGCCGCCCAGGCGATGAACCTGACCGCCGGGAGCGGGTTCACCGTGGTCGGCCGGCTGGACCACAAGCCCGTGCGCGCGAAGGTGACCGGGGTCTTCCAGCTCCAGGACCCCTACTCCGACCGCTGGAACGGCGAGGACCTGCTCCGCAAGGGCACCGACCGGGGCAACTACACGACCTACGGCCCCCTGATGGTCCCGCGTGCGACCTTCCTGGCCAGGTTCACCGCCACCAGCATCGCCGCCACCTGGACCTCGGTGCCCGACCTGCGCCGGCTGCCGCCCGAGCGCCTGCGGCCGTTCGCCGCCTCGGTGTCCGCCGTCGGCGAGGACCTCCAGCGGGACTGCCGGCCCTGCACGACCTTCACCCGGCTGCCCGACATGCTCACCCAGCTCGACCAGGCCGCGCTGGTCGCCCGCTCGACCATGCTCGTACCGGTGCTGCAACTGCTCCTGCTCGCCGCGTACGCGCTGGTGCTGACCGCGCGGCTGCTGGCCGACCACCGGCGCATGGAGATGGCGCTGCTGCGCTCGCGCGGCGCGGGCAGCCTGCGCCTGACCGTCCTCACCGGCGCCGAGGCACTGCTGGTCGCCGTCCCCTGCGCCGTCGTCGCGCCGTTCCTCGCGCCCGCGCTGCTGAGCCTGGTCAACGCGATCCCGTGGATCCAGGCGGCCGGGGTGCGCATCACCCCCCGGCCGGACGCCGCCACCTTCGCGTTCGCGGCCGGCGTCGCGCTGGCCTGCGCCGTGCTGCTCGCCCTTCCCGCGCTGCGCGGCGCCCGCCGGACCTACGTCGAGGAGCAGGCGGTACGCGGCCGGGGCGAGCGGCAGGGACTGCTGGAGCGGGCCGGCGGCGACATCGCGCTGCTCGCTATCGCCGCGATCGCGATCTGGCAGCTCCAGCACTACGGCGCCCCGGTGACCGCCACCACCGGCGGCGACCTCGGCATCGACCCGCTGATCGTCACCGGCCCGGCGCTGGCCCTGCTGTGCGGCGGGATGCTCGGGCTGCGGCTGGTGCCGCGCGTCTCCCGGCTCGCCGAACGGTTCACCTCGCGGCGTCCTGGTCTGGCGCCCGCGCTCGGCGCCTGGCAGGTGAGCCGCCGTCCGCTGCGCTACTCCGGGCCCGCCCTGCTGCTGACCATGGCGGTGGCGATCGGCGTGGTCTCGATGGCCACCGCCGCCACCTGGCGGTCCTCCCAGCGGGACCAGGCCCGCCACCAGGCCGCCGCGGACCTGCGCGTGTCCGGTCCGGTGGAGGCCCCGGAGCTCGGGCCGCTCGGCCGCGGGGCCACCTACGGCGGGCTGGCCGGGGTGAGTGCCATCAGCCCCGTGTACCGGGGGGTCACCTCCTTCTCCGGCGCCAACCCCACGCTGCTCGCCGCCGACGCGGCCAAGCTGGAACACCTGCTCATGCTGCGTCCCGACCTGTCCTCCGCCTCGGTACCGACGATCGCCGCACGCCTGACCGCCGGACGGCCCGCGGCGCCCGGCCTGCCTCTGCCCGGCACGCCCAAAAGCCTGTCGATGACCGCGCGGTTCGGCGTGGACGCGCCCGCCGACCGGGCCGGATACGACGGGCTGCGGATCCAGGTGCTGCTGTCGGACGCGCTCGGCGCCCACCGCGAGGTCCAGATCGGGCCGCTGCCCGCCGACGGCCGTTCCCACCCCGTCACCGTCGACCTCGCCGCCCTGGCCGGGCGGACGGGCGCTCTCAGTTACCCGCTGAACCTGCGCGGGTTCCTCATGGACGTGCCGGTGCCCGCAAGCGGCAGCGGGCTCACGCTGGCGCTTTCGGGCGCGCGGACCGACACCGGCGCCCCGGTGGTCCTGCCCGAGGCGCTGCGGTGGGGCCCCGTCCTGCGCGGGGAAGGCCACGTCGACGCCTCCAAGATCACCGCCACCGGCGGCCCGGCGCTGCTCTCGCTCGCCGTCCCGGCGCCCAAGGCGCAGAAGCCGCCCCGGCAGAGCGACCCCGAGCACCTGGCCCTCGTCGCCGCGCCCGCCGCGCTGCCCGCCACCGATCTGGCCCCGCACCTGGACGGCTCCGCGGGGGCGATCTTCCGGCCGGTCCCGGTCGTGCTCACCGCCGACCTCGCCTCCGCCCAGAACCTCACCGAGGGCAGGACCGCCACCATCAACATGGAGGGCGAGCAGCTGAAGGTCCAGGTGGCGGCCATCGTCGCGTCGATGCCTGGCACGCCGGCGGGGACGCCCGCCATCCTCGCCGACCTGCCGACCATGCTCACCAGGGACGTCTTCGCCGCCCGGGTGCCGCGCGCGGCCGGAGAGTGGTGGATGGCCACCCGAGACGGCGACACCGCCGCGGCGGCGACCGAACTGGCCCACCACCCCGAATGGGACCAGACCGTGGTGGACCTCGGCTCGCTGACCCAGCGGCTGAGGGACGACCCGCTCGCCAGCGGCCTGCAAGGCGCCCTCATCCTCGGCTTCGTCGCCGCGCTGATCTTCGCCGTGCTCGGCTTCCTGGTCAACGCCGCCGTGGCGGCGCGGGAGCGGACCGCCGAGTTCGCGATCCTGCGCGCCCTCGGCATGAGCTTCCGGCAGATCTTCGGCCTGCTGGCCGTCGAGCAGACCTTCCTCATCGGGCTGTCGCTCGCGGGCGGCACGGTGCTGGCCATCGCCGTCGCGAGCCTGGTCGTCCCGCACATCGTGCTGACCGGGCAGGCGGTCTCGGTGACCCCGTCGGTGCTGCTCGACATCCCCTGGCCGGCCACCGCCGCCCTGCTCGCCGTGGTCGCCGCGCTGCTGTTCGCCATCGTGGGCGGTCTCGCCCGCTCGCTCCGCCGGCAGGGTCTCGGCCGGGCACTGCGGATCGGAGAGGACCGATGAACCCGCTGCTTCTCCTCAGGGTCCACCGGGGCGCCGCGACCGTACTGGCGCTGCTGGCGCTGAGCGCGACGCTGCTGGTGTGCGCGCTGCCCCGGGCGTTCGAGCGGTCCTACGACGACGCCCTGCACGGCGTCCTGGACGACACCGCGGCCAGCCTCACCGACGTCACCGTCGAGGTGCGGGCGCCCAGCACCAGCGCGCTCGGCACCGAAAACGCCTTCGCCGCGGGCGACCGGCACTTCCGCGGCCTGCTGCCCGCCCCGGTGGCGCAGGTCATGGACCACGGACCCGGCGCCGACAGCCACTACGGGGCCAAGACCATCGGCACCCCGGTCGCGGGCCGCCTCGAAGGCGGTGCACGCCCGTACCAGTACGTCGACATGGCCTGGCTGTCCGGCGCCAACCGGCGGATCCGGTACGTGGCGGGCGCGCCGCCCGGGGCCCCGGTCACCCTCGCCCGCGTCCCCGGCCGCCCGGAGCTCACCGACGTCACGCTCTTCGAGATCGCCCTGTCCAAGCAGGCCTCCGACAAGATGGGCATCCCGATCGGCGCCACGCTCATCCTGGGCAACAGCCGTCCCTCGCTGGCACGGGTCACCGGGCTGTACCAGGCCCTGAACCCCCGCGACCGCTACTGGCAGCACAACAACGACCTGCTGACCGTGACCGTCCTGCGCCAGCCCAACTTGGACGCCGAAGAGCTCT
Source organism: Sphaerisporangium sp. NPDC005288 (assembly GCF_040607475.1). Lineage (NCBI taxonomy): Bacteria > Bacillati > Actinomycetota > Actinomycetes > Streptosporangiales > Streptosporangiaceae > Sphaerisporangium > Sphaerisporangium sp. NPDC005288. Next base: position 243,860 of record NZ_JBEXGT010000001.1, read on the forward strand.
ACATCACCGGCCTGACCAGCCCGCAGTCGCTGGCCAAGCTGAGCGGCGAGGCCCGGGCGCTGAGGTACCTGTGGGTCCTCGGCGTCCAGAACAGGGCGCTCACCGCCCGCAACGCCGCTCCGGTGATCGACGGCATCGGCGCGTACCTGCGGACGATCGTCACCGACGCCAACGGGCCCATCACCTACGACCCGCAGATCCGCATCGCCCCCTACGACCTTGACACTGCGCTGCCGCAGGTCCTCGGAAAGTTCCTCGACCGGCTCAGCACCGCGCAGACGCTGATGTTCCTCATCCTGGGCGGCCTGATCACGGTGGCCGTCGGCGTCCTGGCCCTGGCCGTGCAACTGCTGGCCGAACGCATGCGGAGCGGCCTCACCCTGGCCCGGGCCCGCGGCGCGTCGCTGCGCCAGATCGTCCTCACCGGCACCGGCGCCGTCACCCTGGCGCTGGTCCCCTCGGTGCTGGCCGGCTACTGCCTGACGTTCGCCTTCCCCGGGCCCGCCACGCCGATCGTGCACCTCGGCCCGCTGCTGATCACCCTGGTCACGATCGCGTTCACCGCCGCCCGCCTGGCCGCCGGCCACCGCAGTCCGATCGAGGACCGCCGCGACGACGTGGTCGCGCGCCGCCCGTCCCCGCGCCGGATCGCCCTCGAGGTCGTGGTGGTCGTGCTCGCCCTGGCCGGCGCCTACCTGCTGCGCACCCGCGGGCTCACCACCCAGGCGCTGCGGCAGGGCGCCGACCCGTTCCTCATGCTCGTGCCCGCCGCGCTCACCGTCGCCGCCGCCCTCATCACGCTGCGCTGCTACCCCTACCCGCTGCGGCTGATCGTCTGGGCCGCCGCCCGCGCGCGCTCCGCCGTCCCGTTCGTCGGGCTGACCCTGGCGGCCCGCGCCAGATCGGTCACCTCGCTGCCCGTGCTGATCCTGCTGCCCGCGCTGACCGTCTCGGTGTACGGAGCGGTCGTCGGCGGCGCGCTGGAGCAGACGCAGCGGCTGGCCGCCTGGCAGGCCACCGGGGCCGCCGCCCGGGTGGAGGCGTCCGCCGAACTGCCCACCGACGTCGTCGAACGGGTCCGCCGCGTGCCCGGCGTTCAGCAGATCCTCCCCGCGGACAAGGGCATCGCCCAGGTCGGCCTCGGCGGCAGGACGGCGACCGTCGTGGCCGTCGACCTCGACGCCTACCGGCGCATCCTGGCCGGGAGCCCGCTGGACCCCCCGCACGCCGCGCCCGGCCTGCCCGGCGCCGCCATCCCCGCCCTCGTCTCACCCGACCTGGCCGGCATGAGCTCCTTCGAGATCGGCTGGCACGTCCGCATGAAGCTCACCAAGGCGGGCGTCATCCGCGAAGGGCTCCCCGGCGTGAGCTTCACGGTGAACAACCTGATCGTGGTGCCCTACGACGCCTCGAAGCGGGCCGGGTTCCGCACCTTCACCACCATGCTGCTCATCGCCGGCCAGGACATCGACGGCGCCAAGCTGAAAGCGGCCACGGGCAACCGTCGCGACATCCTGGTGTCCACCTTCGACGAGTCGCTGCGCCAGGTCACCGCGACGCCGCTCGCCGGCACGATCATGACCAGCTTCCGCGTCGTGACCGCCGCCCTGGCCGTGTACGCGCTGCTCACCGTCATCATCGCGCTGGTGATCGGCGCCGCCGAGCGGGCCCGCGCCCTTTCCTACCTGCGCACCCTCGGCCTGTCCGAACGCCAGGCGTCCGCCCTGACCGTCCTGGAGATCACTCCGTTGATCCTGCTCACCGCGTGCGCCGGGCTGCTGCTCGGCCTCGCGCTGCCCGCCGCGCTCGGGCCTGCCATCGACCTCAGCGCCTACGCCGGCGCCCTGACCGTCGGCGACTACCGGCTCAGCCCCACCACACCCGTCCTGCTCGCCGCCGGACTGGCCGCCGTTTCCGTGCTCGGCGCGTTCCTGCACGCGAGGTTCGGCGCCCACCGCTCCCTCGGCTCGGCCCTGCGAGTGGGCGAATGACCGCCACACCGACACCGCCCACCGGGGAGGCACAGTGAACACACCGGGCGCAGTGAACACCGGCAGCATGGACAGCGCCGGCACGATGGACACCCCGACGCTGTCGGAGCTGGAGGAACAGGCCGGCAAGGCCGGGCCCGCGTTCGGCGAGCACGCGCACATCCTGTGCGACAACCTCGTGCGCATCTACAAGACCGAGGGCGTCGAGGTGGTCGCCCTGCAGGGGCTCGACCTGCTCATCGAGCAGGGCGAGCTGATCGCCATCGTGGGCGCGTCCGGCTCGGGCAAGTCCACGCTGCTCAACGTGCTGTCCGGGCTGGACGTCCCCACCGCGGGCGTCGCACGGGTCGCCGGCACCGACCTGCTGTCCATGACCGCCAAGGACCGCCTTCGCTACCGGCGAGAGATCGTCGGCTTCATCTGGCAGCAGACGGCGCGCAACCTGCTGCCCTACCTGACCGCCCGGGAGAACGTGCGGCTGCCCATGCGGCTGGCCGGCAGGCGCGCGGGCGCGGCGCGCGCCGACGAACTGCTCGAACTGCTCGGCGTGGCCTACTGCGCCGACCGCAAGCCGACGGAGATGTCCGGAGGAGAGCAGCAGCGGGTGGCCATCGCCGTCGCCCTGTCCAACTCCCCGCAGGTCATCCTGGCCGACGAGCCCACCGGCGAGCTGGACACCGAGAACTCCGAACAGGTCTTCGCCGCGCTGCGCCGGGCCAACCGGGAGCTCGGCGTCACCGCCGTCATCGTCACCCACGACGCGCTGGTGTCGGAGCAGGTCGACCGGACGGTGGGCATCCGCGACGGGCGGACCAGCAGCGAGACGCTCCGCCGCGCCTCCTCGGACGGAAAGATCATCGCCGAGGAGTACGCGGTCCTCGACCGGGTGGGGCGCCTGCAGCTCCCCAGGGACTTCACCAACGCCCTGGACATGGAGCGCCGCGTGCGTCTGGAACTCGAACGCGACCACATCGGCGTATGGCCGGACAAGCCACAACCGGGGGACTCCGAATGACCACCCAGCCGAACGACTCCGCCCCCCACGACGCCACCCCCGGCGGCCGGGCTCCCCGCCACGAGGGCGGCGCGCCCCTCCACGAGGCCGGCGCCCACGGCACCGGCGACCACACCTCGCCGGAACCCGCCGCCGAACCCGCCCCCGCCCCCAAGGCGCCACCGGCCCAGCACGCCACCCCCCACACAGACCACCCGCCCAGCGGCCACACGGGCGAAGCACTCGACGACCACCCGAGCGAGACACCCAGCAACCGCACGGGCGAGGCACCGAGCGGCGGCACGTACGAAGCAGCGCGCAGCCGCACGGACCAAGCACCGAGCGACGACAGGGGCGAGGCGGCGACCGATGGCCGCACGTCGGAGGCGCTCGTCCTCGTCCGAGGGCTGCGCAAGGTCTACAACAGCGGCCCCAAGGAGGTCGTGGCCCTGGACGAGGTCTCCTTCGAGGCCTACCCGGGCGAGCTGATCGCGATCAGGGGACGCTCCGGATCGGGCAAGACGACTCTGCTCAACCAGATCGGCGGCCTGGACCGCCCCGACGGCGGACGCGTCGTCGTCGCCGGGCGCACCGTCACCGAACTGGCCGAACCAGGACTGCTGGAGCTGCGCCGGGACGTCATCGGCTTCGTGTTCCAGTCGTTCGGCCTGATCCCCGTCCTGTCGGCGGCGGAGAACGTCGGCGTGCCCATGCGGCTGTCCCGCGTCCCGGCCGCCGAACGCGACGAGCGGGTGCGCATGCTGCTGTCGCTGGTCGGGCTCGAGAAGCACCGGAACCAGCGGCCCTACGAGCTGTCCGGCGGTCAGCAGCAGCGCGTGGCGATCGCGCGGGCGCTGGCGAACCGTCCCAAGCTGCTGATCGCCGACGAGCCGACCGGCCAGCTCGACTCGCAGACCGGCCGCCAGATCATGCAACTGCTGCGCGCCCTGGTCCGCAGCGAAGGAGTGACCGCTCTGGTCGCCACGCACGACCCGGCCCTCATCACCCTCGCCGACCGAGTCCTCCACCTCCACGACGGCGCCTTCACCACCCCCATCCCCATCCCCACCCCGGCCTGAACCTCCCAGGGGGCGTGGTCGGTCAGCGGCCGGTGCGGCTGGCGACGATGAGCTGCACCATTCGCTCCAGCGCGTAGGCGGGGTCGGTGCCGCCGCCTTTCACCTGTTCGTCCGCGGTGGCGACGGCCTGTACGGCGCGGGCGAGCCCCTCCGGGCCCCACCCGTTGAGCTGGCGCTTCACGCGGTCGATCTTCCAGGGAGGCATGCCGAGATGGCTCGCCAGCTGCCCGCCGCGCAGGTTGCGCGGAGCGCCGCCCACCTTGGCCAGCGACCGTACCCCGCCGGCCAGCGCGCTGACGATCAGCACGGGGGCCACTCCGGTGGCTAGCGCCCACCGAAGCTGTTCCAACGCCTCGCCCAGCCGCCCCTCGACCGCCTTGTCGGCGACCGTGAAACCGCTGACCTCGGCCCGCCCTCGGTGGTACCGCGCGACGGCCGCCTCGTCGATCGCCTTGCCGGGGGTGTCGAACGCGAGCTGCCCGCAGGCCGCGGCGAGTTCGCGCAGGTCGTTGCCCACCGCGTCGAGCAGCGCCTGGGCGGCGTCGGCGCTGATGGTGCGTCCGGCGTGCCTGATCTCGTTCTTGACGAAGTCGAGCCGCTCGCCGGGCTTGGTGATCTTGGTGACGGTGACGACGGCCGCACCGGCCTTCTTGACCCCTTCGACCAGGGCCTTCCCCTTCACCCCGCCTGGATGCACCAGGACGACCACGGCGTCCTCGGACGGGTTCTTGGCGTAGGTGACGATCTCGGCGATGACGTCCTTGCCCAGATCCTGCGCGGATCGGAACACGACGACGGCCCGGTCGCCGAACAGGGACGGGGAGGTGAGCCTGGTCAGCTCCCCCGGCTCGACCTTGCCGCCGAACAGGTCATGGACCTTGGTCTCGGGGTCGTCCGCCCGCGCGGCCGCGACGACCGACGCCACGGCCCGGTCGGCGAGCAGCTCCTCGTCTCCGACGACGAGGGTCACGAGTGCTGGTTGCGTCGCCATGCGAGCAGCATCCCACGGCCGCGAGCCCCAGCGGCAACCGACCGGAGACCACCCGGCCGGACCCCGCACGGGCGACCGGACCAAGACCTTCCGGCCGATGACGGCGGCCTGGAAACCTGCCTGCCCACGTGTCTGCGAACGGCGGAAAAGAAGGATCAGACGGGAATCTCCGCCGCACCGATCGGTTCGGCCGGCACAGAATCGGCGTGCGTCATCGAGTTCAGCTTCAGGCTGCACTGCCTCGCCGGCTCAACTAGTGACTTCAGCGATCACGCAGGAAATCATGTGAAAGAGACGACCAGGAAAGGCGAACCTTGGAGGGCGGTCCGTGAACGGTGAGGGTACGTACACCGGCTTAGGCGAGACGATCGGCACCGCGCTCCGGCGCTCCGCCGGAACACGGCCCCGACGGTGGTTGCTCGCGATCACCCTGGTCGTGGGCCTGCTGACCGCCGTGGGGCTGAGCATGACACTGCCTCCCGCGGATCGGACGTTCGCCACGATCATCGAGCCGGTGCAGAGCCTGATGTCGGTCACGGTGCCGTTCCTCGGCGTGCTGCTGGCCGGCGACCTGTGGAAGGCGCCTGGTACGGCCCGCCCCCTGCCGTCCTTGCTGGCCGCGACACTGCTGGCCGCCGCCGTCGGTGTGTTCGGCCTGGTGGTCTGCGCCCTGGCGCTCGCGGTCGCTTCGTCCGGTTCCGCCGCGGATCCATGGCTCAACGCCGGCACCGTCACCGCAGGGAGCGTTCTGGTGCAGATCGTCGGCCAGTTGGTGGGCACCGGGCTGGGCCTGCTGATGCGCTCACCTGTGATCGCGTGCCTCGCCACCCTCGCACCGATGGGCCTGTGGTGGGCGCTGGGCGCCGTCGACTTCCTCCGCCCCGCCCAGGCGTTCACCCCGTACGCCACCCTTCGCAACCTGCTCTCCGGCCACATGAACCCGCTGACATGGACGCAGTGGGTCGCGGTCCTGCTGATCTGGGGCGTGGGCCTGAACGTCCTTGGCGCGGCCCGGCTGAGGCGGAGTCAGCAGCCGACACCGCGAGCGGAATACGCCTGAGCCCGGCGTAACGCCCTCCTCGAACTGACGCGACCCGACGCCACCGGCCCCACGACGCGAAATACGCCTGAACCCGCGTAACACCTTGCTCGAACTGACGCGAGCCGGCACCACCGGCCCCACGACGCGAAATACGCCTGAGGCCGCGTAACACCTTGCTCGAACTGACGCGAGCCGGCACCACCGGCCGCACGACGCGAAATACGCCTGAGGCCGCGTAACATCCTGCTCGAACTGACGCGAGCCGGCGCCGGCGCCCACGATGTGGAATACGCCGCAGACCGCGTAACGCCCTGCTCGATCGGCGTAAACCGGCGCCACCGGTCCCACGATAGGGAGAAGGATCGCCGGAGGGGTGGGCCACCACACACGAGCAAGACGTCCAACCGGCGATTTCCATGTTCCGGCAAAGCCTGGATCCCACTACTCACGGCTGTACCACCGGTAACGCTGCAAGTCATCAGCAATCCAACTGCAGGTAGTGTCGGGCAAGTTGGTAGCAACGGACAACGGAAGAGGAGGTGAATTCCACCATGAACAAGCGCCGTCACAGCTGTCCTCGCTGCGGAGCGATGCTCGACGAGGGTCCCATCCTGTACCGCTGCGCTCCCTGCCGTCGTTCGGTGTATGCCGCCGACCTCGACACCGAGTTCCACACCGAACACACCACCGCACTCCGCTGACCGCCATTCCAGCAGCGGTCGTCGAAGACGCCCAATGACCACCCAGGCTCCGCTCGCCGACACCGCGCCCGGCCGCGAAGAAGCCCGGCGCGCCACCTTCAAACGGCCGCGGACAAACGGCCCCGGATGACGATCGGGTCTGAACGACAGCGAAAGACGATCGTCTCAACGGCCGTGGGTGACGATCGCCAGGTGTCCGGCGTCGGAGATCACCGCCACGTCGCCGTGCTGGTCGGTGCGGTAGACGCGCATGCCGAGGTCGTGCAAGCGGCGCATCGTCACCGGCGCAGGGTGTCCGTAGTCGTTGTCCGCGCCGACGCTGATCAACGCCGCCCGGGCGCCCGTGGCGGCGAGGAAAGCGGGATCTTGGCGTGCCGACCCGTGGTGGGGCACCTTGAGGATGTCGACCCTGGGCAGGCCCCGGCGTAACAGCTCGGCCTGCGCCTCGATCTCGACGTCCCCGGACAGCAGGGCCGACCCGGCCGCCCATCGCGCGTGGACGACGATGCTGGCGTTGTTGGCCATCGAGCCCTCGCCGGGGCCCGCCGACATCGCCTCCGGCGCCGGTCCGACGATGCGCAACTCGACAGGCCCGAGACGCCAGCTCATGCCCGGCGAGGCCACCCACTCGGGCACGTGCCGGCGGCCGAGGTCGGCGGACACCCGCGCGCTCTCCTGATGAGGCTCATGTCCTGGACTGACGACCACGGCACCGACCCCTCTGCCGCGGAACACCCCGTCGAGCCCTCCCACGTGGTCGAGGTGCGGATGGGTGAGGATCACCAAGGGCACCTGTTCGACGCCCAGCGTGCGCAGGCAATGGTCGACGGTGACCGGGTCGGGCCCGGCGTCCACCACCACGGCCCTGCCGGCCCCCGCCGACAGCACGAGTGCGTCTCCCTGGCCGATGTCGCAGCTCACCATGAGCCACCCCCGCGGCGGCCAGGGCGCGACGGCCGGACGGACGAAGATCAAGGCGACCGCCAGGCCCACGGCGAGGGCGCACGCCACCAGCCGCAGAGCCGCCCGGCGCAGCACCACCCACCCCACCACGGCCAGGACGACGAGCAGGAGCAGGCCGATCACCCCGCCGGGCCACGGAATGGCGGCCGCCGGGACGCCGGCCACCTGGCGGGCCACCAGGATGATCCAGCCGACGGCGTACCCCGCTGGACGGACGAGCCATCGCGCGGTCTCCAGGTGGACGGGCGCCACGATGGACGCCGCGAACCCCAGGACCGTCGCCGGGGCCACCGCCGGCCCGGCGAGCAGGTTGGCCGGGATGGCGACCGGTTCGAGCTCCCCCGCCATCAGCACCAGCAGCGGAGTGACCGCGGCCTGAGCCGCGCAGGGCACCGCTATCGCCTCGGCCGCCCAGCGTGGCATCCGCCGGGACATGCGCTCACGCCATCGGGGCGCGAGCGTCAGGATGCCTGCGGTTGCGAGGACCGACAGCGCGAAGCCGTACTCGGCGGCGAGCGCCGGGTCGAACATGACCAGCCCGAGCACGGCCGCCGACAGCGCGGTGACACCGTCTCCGGCGCGTCCGGTGCCGAGCGCGACGGCGGCCACCGAACCCATGACCAGCGCCCGCAGCACGCTCGGCGAAGGGCGGGCGACCACGGCGAAGCCGACCATGGCGGCGATGGTGAGCACCGCCCTCACGGCCAGCGGCAGCCCGGCGACGCGCCCGAACGCGAGCACCATCCCCGCCACGATGGCCAGGTTGGCTCCGGAGACGGCCGTCAGGTGGCTCAGGCCAGCCGTCTTGAGATCGTGCCTCACCTGCTGGTCCAGGAGGGACACATCGCCGACGACCAGCCCCGGGAGGAGTCCGCGCTCGGCCGGGGGCAGGACGGCGCAGGCCTGCCTCAGCCCGTCACGAAGAGCCGCTGCGGCCCGCTGCGGCGGCGACGGGCCGCTGAGCACCTCCGGCGGCCTGCCGGCGAGGATGACGGCGGCCGTCAACACCTCGTCGTCCGCGGGACCGAGCCTGCCGTGGACGCGGACCCGCTGACTCGGCAACAGGGACGCCCACTGCGCCGATCCCTCAGCGAACACCACCACCGGCGCCGACGTGGTGAGGCGCATGCCGAAGGCTTCCACCCGCTCGACGGAGCCCTCGACGATGACCCGTTCGCGGCGTACCAGCCCTCGCCGGCCGGGCAGGACGCGGGGGTCGGCCGTCAGCGACATCTCGACCGTGACCACCGCCCGCTTCCTGGCGAGATCGGCGACCGGCCCGGAGGTCACCGCATGGACCCGGAGGGCGACCGACCCCGAGACGGCGGCCACGCACCCGAGCACGCCAAGGAGCGTGTACCTCCATCTGTGCCACCTGCCCCGCCCCGGCGTCTCACCGCTTCTGCCGGCCGCAGCGCGCAGCGCGGCAGGCGGGCGACGACCGGCGACGATGACCACCACCAGCAGGATCAGGGCAGCGCAGGCCACGCCGAGACCGACCAAGGCCGGACATCGCAGAAGCACACAAGCGGTCCCCCACGCCGCCAACGCCGGCACCGCCAATCGCCACTCCCCCTGCCCAGCCGACCTCTCATCCCCGGCACCCCTCGCAGCTCTGAGCCCCACGCCGCCCACCCCCACACCACCGACCGCCACCCCCTTACGACCGACCGAACTCTCATCCCCAGGCGCCCCCCGCAACGCCGAACACCACGCCCCCCACCCCCACACCACCGACCGCCACCCCCTTACGACCGACTGAACTCTCATCCCCGGGCGCCCCCCGCAACGCCGAACACCACGCCCCCCACCCCCACACCCCCCACCGGGACGCCCTATGGCCGGCCGAACTCTCGTGCTCACGCGCCCCCCACAGCGCGGAGTTCCAGGCCTGCCACGCCCGTACCACCGACCGTGCCTTCCGATGGTCAGCCGAACTTTCGTGCTCGCGTGGCTCTTCGGGAGCGGACACCATCTCGCGTGGTTCCGCGCAGCGGCGGAAGGCGGTCATACGCGCACCTTGTCGCGCAGTTCGGCGAACTTGCGGTCGCCGATGCCGGTGATCTGACGGAGCTGGTCGACGCTCTGGAAGCCGGCATGGCTCTGCCGGAAGTCGATGATGCGGCCGGCGAGGACCTCCCCGACTCCTGGCAGGTCTTCCAACTGGCCGGAGGTCGCGGTGTTGAGGTCCACCGGCATGCCGGGAACGGCGGCGGGATCGACGGGCTGGACGGGAAGGCCCCCGGCGCCGTGGGGACGGCCGACCACGATCTGCTCTCCGTCCACGAGCCTGCGGGCGAGGTTGAGCTCACCGGTCGTGGAGCCGGCCCGGACGCCTCCCGCCGCCGCGAGGGCATCGGCCACCCGGGAACCGCTGGGAAGGGCGACGACGCCGGGCTTGCGCACCTTCCCGATCACATGGACGAGCACCTGGACGGCCACCCCGGCCCCTGTGGAGGGACCACCCAGCGCCGCACCGGACGTGGCGGTCAGAGCAGTGAGAGCGCCGGACGCGGAACTCCCGGCGGACGATGCACCCGACATGGGGCCTGCTGCTGAGGAAGCACCGGGCACGGGAACCCCGGTAAGCGGGGCACCGGGCTTGGAGCCTCCCGCAGGCCGAAGACCGGACGCGGCCGTCACGGCCGGAGGGGCGCCGGACATGGAGTCGACGGCCGGCAGGGCGCCGGATGGCATCGGAGGGCTGAGCGGCTCGACCTGCGGGCGGGAACGCCATGCGTAGACGCCCGCGACCAGGGCCGCCACAAGGCCGATCACGAGCAGCACCCGGACGCCCGGACGGCCGAGGTCGAACCGCGCCCCGTACTCGGTGACCAGCCCCGCCAGCCGGGCGCGCGACGTCAGAGCCGGCAACGGCTCGGAGCGCCCGCGCCCGGCCGGAGCGGCCTCACCCTGCGCGGCCGCGCCGTGCGGAGCCGCGCCGTGCGGGGATTCACCGATGTGGGGCGGCGGGCTCACGCTGCTCCTTCCGGGGGCGTCGTACTGATCGGGCTCGGCATGGTCGTCGTGAGACGGCGGAGACGGGTGCGGGCATCGCCGGCCGAGGGGGCTGAGAGCATGCAGGCGCGACTCGCCGACGTCGCTGCGCAGGAACCGGTCCGCTGATCTCACGTGGGCGACGTTAGGCCGCCCCGCGGCCGGCCATCCGACGCGAACGGCATTCTGTGGATAGAGCCTCGGGAAATGCCCGGGAGTGAGTCACAGACAACACGAGTTGCCGGGGGACACGAAGATGCGCCGGGAGCAAGGCCGCCGCCACGACCGCAGATAGATCTGATGAGGTGGATGAAGCCGCATATTGGGTACAGCTGGCCGGCTGGAGAGAGCCGAGCAGGCTTACGTCCACGTAGGTGCGGGTTACGTCCACGGAGGTGGTGGATGCGTTTCCGCTGGTGGTCAGCGTGGCGTCGTGAAATGAGCACGGCGATCGCGTGATTCGAACGAGGCCGAAGAGCAGGTCGGAGGAACGTCAGCGCACAATTTCCGCGGACCCGCGCCTTTGCGGCACGACACGAAAGGGCGGTGAAGGCGCGGCGAACCGCAGGTCAGAATGCTGGCGGCGAGGTCAGGGGCGTCGGCCCATGATGTTCAGCAGCCGGGCCTGCCGCGACCCGGTGGGGTCGGGCGCGCCATCGGGAGCGGCGAAGAACCGGTGGGTCGTGTGGTCACTGACGGGAGTCTCGGCCAGACCGGCGTAGATCTCGGCGAGATGGTCATCGACCCACGCCACGAGGCCGGCGTCCAGGACGTCGTCCGCCTCGATGGAGCGAGCGAGATCCCAGGTGTGGATCACGGTGTCCGCCGTGCGTACGGCGAGCGCCTGTCCGCCGGTCACCGGGCCTAGCGGGTAATCGAGCACCCGGTCGAGGGCGCCCTGCCGGGCGAACGCCCGCGCACACTCCCCCACCGACCGGATGTAGGCGCCGACCGGATCGTCACCCAGGACATCGGCTTCACGCAGCCGCAGGAACTCCTCCTTGGTGCCGCCCCGCAACAGGCCCACATAGTTGAGGTTGCCCCCCGCCATGTGACCGACGAGCTGACGGACACTCCAGTCCGTGCAGGGCGTGGGCAGGCGCCACTGCTCAGGCCGTACCGCCCGCAGCCTCCGCTCGAACTCCGCACTGGCCAGGACGAAACGGTCGACGATCCCGTCGAATGCGTGGTTCACAGGGACGAGTCTGCTGACGCGCCGGAACCGACGCTGGCAGGAATCAGACCTCGCAGCGCGGGACCCTGGGCTTTGACCATTCGACTTCACCGCCGGCGCCACCAGCGACACGATGATCGAATGCCGGCCATTCCGCTGCCCATAGCGGTGCGGCCATTGATGGCCGGCCGGACATCAGCGTGAGCCATGAAGACCTCCGGCCGGTGAAGACGGCTTCCCACCACCTCCCGGGGTTCTCCCGTTGATCGACCACCTGCCCTAGCGGGCGACCAACCCGCTGACCGAGTACGGCTACCCGTGAGGCGCGCGGCCGGTCAGGCGTTCGGAGGAAGTCCCTCCCAGAAGCCATGGGAGGCGGGCCGTGGATGGCGAACCCTGAGCGGCAAGCCCTAAGCCGAAAGCCATGGATGCGAGCCGTGAGTGGCAGGCCGTGGGCGGCGGACAGAAGACGGCAAGCCATGGGTGTTGGCCGTGAGTGGCAGGCCCTGGGGGCGGGCCGTGCCTGGGGAGGTCAGGTGGTGAGGGCGGGGGCTATGGTGATGCCGAGCATGCCGGGGCCGACGTGGACGCCGACGGCCGCGCCCACCTCCACCACCCGCAACCGACCGAGGGCCGGGATGCGTTTGGCGAGGTGGTCGGCGAGCGTGCCGGCGCGGCCTGCGGCGACGAGGTGGTGGACGGCCACGTCCACCGGATCGTCGCCCGCGGCGCGGACGGCCAGATCCTCGAGTCGCGCGATGGCCCTGCCGGAGGTGCGCACCTTCTCGAGGGGGGCGATGGTGCCCTGGGTGATGTGCAGCAGCGGCTTGATCGACAGGGCGGAGCCGAGGAGGTTGGCGGCGGCACCGATGCGGCCTCCCCTGCGCAGGTGTTCGAGGGTGTCCACGTAGAAGAAGCTCTTGGTGGCCTCGGCGCACGCCCTGGCGGCCTGCGCGACCTCGGTGCGCGTACCGCCCTGGCGGGCCTTCCACGCCGCGGCGAGCACCGGGAAGCCGAGCCCCATGGCGAGCGACCCGCTGTCCACGACCTCGACCGGGATGATGGCGTCGGCGGCCGCAATGCGGGCCGACTCCACCGTGCCGGACATCTCAGCGGAAAGGTGGACCGACACCACGCCGGTCGCGCCCTGGGCCGCGGCCAGTTCGTACGCGTCGGCGAAGCGTTGCGGCGCCGGGCGGGACGTCGAGACCGGCGACCACTGGCGGAGCGCTCCGGCGACGCCCTCGGCGTCGATCTCGGCCACGTCGTCGAGTGCGCGGCCTCCCACGACCACCTGAAGCGGGATCACGGTGACGCCGAAGCGCCGGATCTCCTCGGCGTCGAGGTAGGCCGTGGAATCGGTGACCACGGTGACCGCTTGCGACATGACCGAAGGTTACCCGCCGCCACATCACTCGCCGCCGGTGGAGGCCACCTTGCGACGACCGGCCCTCCAGGCCGTCAGGAGAGGACACCCCGCGACGGCCGGATGCGCCGTACCGCCGCTGGACGCCCTCTGCGAAGGCTGGGTACGCCAGGCCGCCAGGCCGGCAAGAAAGGACACCGCGATGGCCCGATCCGCCGTACCGCCGCTGGACGCTCCCTGGACGGCTGGGTAGGCCAGACCGCCAGGTCGGCGACAGAGGACCCTGCGATGGGCCCATGCGCCGTAGCGTCGTTGGACGGCCTCTGCGATGGCTGGGGTGTCAGACCGCCGGTGGCGGTCGTCCCATCACGACCTGGGGCACCGGGCCGGGGCCCGTGGGTCGAGCGCTACTGGACGGGGGTGCCGCCGCGCCAGACGCGGCGGGGTTTGAGGCCGAAGCCCCAGGCGAAGGCGCCCTCGTGGTCGGCGTCCCACTGGACGATGTCGGCCAGGCGGCCCGGGGTGAGCACGCCGCGGTCGGGAGCGCCCAGGACGGTCGCGCCGCCGAGCGTGGCGGCGCGGAGGGCGTCGCCGACGCTGATGCCGAACGCGGCCACCGCCAGGCTGATCACCAGCGACATCGAGGTGATGCCGCAGTGGCCGGGGTTGTGGTCGCTGCCGAGGGCCACCGTGACGCCCTGGGCGAGCATCCGGCGGACCGGAGGCAGGTTGCCCTGCTGGAGTGCCGTTCCGGGGCACACGACCGCGGGGACGCCGTAGCGCGCGAGAAGCGCGATGTCCTCGTCGGTGGTGTTGTGCAGCAGGTCGGCCGACGCGCAGCCGAGTTCGGCGGCGAGCTGGACGGCGCCGCGGCGCTTGTGGGCGCCGGCGTGGATGCGCGGCAGCAGGCCGACGTTGCGGCCGGAGGCGAGCACCCAGCGGGCCTCGTCGGTGGTGAAGTGGCCGTCGTCGCAGTAGACGTCGACGCTGTCGGCGCCCGCCGCCGCGGCGTCGGCGCACCAGGAGCCGACGGCCTCGACGTAGTCGCGCTGGCGGCCGAAGTACTCGGGCGGCACCACGTGGGCCGCGAGGAAGGTGACGTGCACCCGCGGCATCATCGGCTCTTTCTCGAGCTCGCGCAGCAGCCGCACGTCGGCCAGTTCGCCGTCGCGGGTGAGGTGGTAGCCGGTCTTGGCCTCGACGGTGGTGGTGCCGTTGAGGATCCAGTCGCGCAGGCGCTCGCGGACGCCGTTGCACAGCGTCCACGGGTCGGTGCCGCGGGTCACGGTCACCGTGGAACCGATGCCGCCGCCCGCCGCGGTGATCGCGCTCGGCGTGGAGCCGCCCGAGCGCATGGCCAGCTCGGCGTAGCGGTTGCCGGCGTACACCGGGTGGGTGTGCGCGTCGATGAGCCCCGGCGTCACCAGGGATCCGCCGAGGTTCTCGACGTGATCGACGTCCGTGATGTCGTCCACGACACCGGGCACGCTCTGCGGCAGATCGGCGGCACGGCCGACCCATGCGATGCGGTCGTTGTGAACGAGGATCGCGGCGTTGCTGCAGACGTCGTTGCCGGTCCAGAGCCGGCCGATGTTCGTGAGAAGCCTGACCGTCATGGCATCACCGCCCGGCCCAGGGCCGTGGAAGCATCCGGGAACGCCGCCGGAGCCCAGGTGGTGCCGGGCGCCACGCCCGCTGGGTCCGCTCCGTTTCCGGACGTCATTGGGGGGTCTCCTGATCTCATCCGCACTGGTGTGCGATGACGGTATCGTCCGGATCTTGGCCGGGCGATTTCAGTTCAGTTACGTTATTTCACAGGTCGGCTCGCTGTACAGGGTTATTGAGAAGAACGGCGGTTCGTCTCCCTGCGGCGCGTCGAGGCCCTCTGCACCCCGGCATGTCAGTAATCCGTCCCCGGGAACGCCTGGTGCCGACCTAGCCCCTGCTGTAGCAGCAGTCACACGCGTCATCATGCGAAACCAGCGCCAGAATGTCTTGTCAGGGTGCCCATATCGTAGCAATAATCAAGCCCCGCGGGCCACAGGCACCTTCCTGCGCCTTTGCGAAGTTTCTCTCCCGCGTCGCGCTTCTGTACCTTTTCGGATACTTCATCACGACATCAAGCCGGGACTCCCGTCTCCCCCCGGACGACGGGACGATCTGCGATCGCCGCGCGAAGGCTCCGAGCGAACGCCGCGCCAAGCCCTCCCCGGCACGCCGGCCCGGCTCATCGAGCCTCCGCCGCAGGCCGTCGAGAGCCGTTCACGGCTATCGTTGACCTTTCAACAGAATAGCAGCACGATCTCCGCACCGGGCGGAATCACGCGAGAACGGACCGAGCCGGCCACCGCGCGCAGCGGGCCGGGCCGCTCCCATTCCACGCCCGACCTGCGGCCGGGAATCCCGGCCGGGGACAGAGCCCCGGCCGAGATCAGACGGTTTCGACCGGCTTGGCGGTGCGCTCGAGCTCGGCGTGCAGGCCGGCCGGCACGTGGGCGTGCAGGATGGTGCCGTCCCCCGTGTGGTGGACCGAGTGCACCTCGCCCTCCTTGTGGGCGCGGGCGATGAGGTCGCCGCGCTCGTAGGGCACCAGCACGTGCACCTCGTGGTCGAGCCGGGGCAGCTCGCGCTCGATCACGGCCATCAGCTCGTCCATGCCCGCGCCGGTGCGGGCGGAGACGACCACGCTGTGGCGCTCCCGCGTGGCCAGCCGGGCCAGCACCACCGGGTCGGCGGCGTCGGACTTGTTGACCACCACGATCTCGGGGATGTCGCCCACCCCGTCGATGTCGGCGAGGACCTCGCGCACCGCGGCGATCTGGGACTCCGGATCGGGGTGCGAGCCGTCCACGACGTGCAGGATCAGATCGGCGTCGCCGACCTCCTCCAGCGTGGACCGGAAGGCCTCGACGAGCTGGTGCGGCAGGTGCCGGACGAACCCGACGGTGTCGGCCAGCGTGAACAGCCTGCCGTCTGGCGTGCGGGCGCGCCGGACCGTGGGGTCGAGCGTGGCGAACAGGGCGTCCTCCACCAGCACCCCCGCGCCGGTGAGCCGGTTGAGCAGGGACGACTTGCCGGCGTTGGTGTACCCGGCGATCGCCACCGCCGGCACCTCGCGCCGCGACCTGCGTGAACGCATGGTCTCGCGGGCCGTCGACATGCCGCTGATCTGCCGGCGCAGCTTGGCCATGCGCTCGCGGATGCGGCGGCGGTCCAGCTCGATCTTGGTCTCACCGGGGCCGCGGCCGCCGATGCCGACGCCTCCGGCCGCCCGGCCGCCGACCTGGCGGGACAGGTTGCCACCCCAGCCTCGCAGGCGCGGCAGCAGGTAGCTGAGCTGGGCCAGCTCGACCTGGGCCTTGCCCTCGCGGCTCTTGGCGTGCTGGGCGAAGATGTCCAGGATCAGGGCCGTGCGGTCGATGACCTTGACCTTGACGACCTCTTCGAGCTGGCGGAGCTGACCGGGGGTCAGTTCGCCGTCGCAGATCACGGTGTCGGCGCCGGTGGAGGCCACGATGTCGCGCAGCTCGACCGCCTTGCCCGAGCCGATGTAGGTGGCGGAGTCGGGACGCTGGCGCCGCTGGATGAGCCCTTCCAGGACCTGCGACCCGGCGGTCTCGGCCAGCAGCTTCAGCTCGGCCAGGGAGTTCTCGGCGTCGACGACGGTGCCGCCGGTCCATACTCCGACCAGGACGACCCGCTCGAGGCGAAGCTGGCGGTATTCGACTTCGGTGATGTCCTCGAGCTCGGTCGAGAGGCCGGCGACACGCCGCAGGGCCTGCCGCTCTTCGAGGTCGTAGTCACCGTTGACGAGATCTTCGTCGGACTCGTTATACATATACGTCTTCTCTGTGGCTATGGTCGCGCTCCTCAGCGCTCGTGGGTCACCGCTCGCGGTCGACCGCTCCGCCTAATTCAACACGGGGACCCCTCTGCTGTCTTCCCCCGATGGTGCCACGCCGGTCCCGGCGGTTCACCTGGTTATCGCCCCGCCCTCTTCCCCGTGCGCAGGCGGCTCAGGTGGTGGCGAGAACCTTGGCGTCGCCCGACCCGGTCTTGACGACGATGGTGCGCGGCGAGGAGTCGTCGTCGGTGACGTCGATCTTCTTGTCGCCGGAGCCGGTGCTCGCGGTGACGTTGTAGGCGCCCTTGGGCACGCGCACGGTGCCGGTGCCGGAGCCGGTCTGGACGTCGACCTTGTCCGGCGTGGCGGCGAAGCGCAGCTCGACGTCCCCCGAGCCGGTCTTGGCGGCCGCCTGCTTGGCGCCCAGCTCGTTGGCGTCGACGGTGCCGGACCCGGTGTCGGCGGTGACGACTCCGGACAGCGAGCGCAGCGTGATGTCGCCCGACCCGGCCTTGACCTTGACCTCGACCCCGCGCGGGACCTCGATGAGGTAGTCCACGCCGCAGCTCCCCCCTGAGCGGCAGGTGTAGTCGAGGGTGAGGGTGTCCCCTTCGACCGGGTGCCGCGTGACGGGTTTGTCGCCCTTCCAGTAGAGCTTCTCGGTCACGTGGTACCCGGCGCGGTCGGACTCGGTCACCTCGATGTCCCCGGCGCCGCTGTCGACGCGGAGCACGGGGGCCTTACCGGTCACGTCGTAGGAGTTGGTCTGGTTCTTGGTGGGCGAGGCCAGGTCGGTCACACCGCACCCGGTGAGCAGCAGCCCGGCGCCGAGCACGGCCCCGGCGGCAAGGACGCGTCCCGCCCTCGCCGGCAGGAGTGCGGGACGGGTACGGGGGGAGGTGTCGGTGGGGGAGGTCGGATTCTTCATGGTCCAAGACTGCTGGCCGCGGGCGTGCGGGCCCATCGGGGAAGGCCCGGAGACAACCCTTGGCGATCCCTCAGGGTTGCCTGGCGTTGACCCCCGAGACGGGCACCCGGTAGCGTCGATTCCACAATCTAGAACTGTTTTTCCGCATTATGGAAAGGATGGCCATGGAAGGCGTTGAGATCACCGGCCCCTCGCTGGACCGCTTCGACCAGATCCTCACCCCCGAGGCACTGCGCTTCGTGGCCACCCTCCAGCGCGAGTTCGAGGGCCGCAGGCGCGAGCTGCTGGAGGCCCGGCGGGCCCGCCAGGCCGAGTTGTCCGCGGGCGGCACCCTGGACTTCCTGCCCGAGACCAAGGCCGTCCGCGAGGACGAATCCTGGCGCGTGGCCGAGCCCGCCCCCGGCCTGGTCGACCGCCGGGTCGAGATCACCGGCCCGGTCGACCGGAAGATGACCATCAACGCCCTCAACTCCGGCGCCAAGGTCTGGCTCGCCGACTTCGAGGACGCCAACTCCCCGCTCTGGGAGAACGTCGTCAACGGCCAGCTCAACCTGCGCGACGCGCTCGACCGCGCCATCGACTTCGAGTCGGGCGGCAAGCGGTACGCCCTGCGGCCCGACGAGGAGCTCGCCACGGTCGTCGTGCGGCCGCGCGGCTGGCACCTGACCGAGAAGCACGTGCTGGTGGACGGCGAGCCGTTCTCGGCCTCGCTGTTCGACTTCGGTCTCTACTTCTTCCACTGCGCGCAGCGGCAGATCGACAAGGGCAAGGGCCCGTACTTCTACCTGCCCAAGATGGAGTCCCACCTGGAGGCGAGGCTCTGGAACGACGTGTTCACCCGCGCGCAGGAGCTGCTCGGCGTCCCGCACGGCACCATCAGGGCGACCGTCCTCATCGAGACCTATCCGGCCGCCTTCGAGATGGAGGAGATCCTCTACGAGCTGCGCGACCACTCGGCGGGGCTCAACGCCGGGCGCTGGGACTACCTGTTCAGCGTGATCAAGAAGTTCCGCACCCGCGGCCGTGAGTTCCTGCTGCCCGAGCGCAACGCGGTGACCATGACCGCGCCGTTCATGCGCGCCTACACCGAGCTGCTGGTGCGCACCTGCCACCGGCGCGGCGCTCACGCGATCGGGGGAATGGCCGCCTTCATCCCCTCCCGGCGCGACCCCGAGGTGAACAAGGTCGCCCTGGAGAAGGTCCGCGCCGACAAGACCCGCGAGTCGGGCGACGGGTTCGACGGGTCGTGGGTCGCCCATCCCGACCTGGTGCCGATCTGCCAGGAGGTCTTCGACTCCGTCCTGGGCGAGCGGCCGAACCAGCTCGACCGGCTCCGCGAGGACGTCGTGGTCCCGGCCGCCGATCTG
Source organism: Sphaerisporangium sp. NPDC005288 (assembly GCF_040607475.1). Lineage (NCBI taxonomy): Bacteria > Bacillati > Actinomycetota > Actinomycetes > Streptosporangiales > Streptosporangiaceae > Sphaerisporangium > Sphaerisporangium sp. NPDC005288. The sequence continues at coordinate 263,297 of NZ_JBEXGT010000001.1, forward strand.
CTGTCGGTGTCCAAGACGCCCGGCGACATCACCGAGGCAGGCCTGCGCAACAACGTCGACGTGGCCCTGCGCTACCTGGCCGCCTGGATGGCCGGCAGCGGCGCGGTGGCCATCCACAACCTGATGGAGGACGCCGCGACGGCCGAGATCTCCCGCTCGCAGATCTGGCAGTGGGTGCACAACGACATCGAGTTGGCCGACACCGGTGAGGTGGTGACCAAGGAACTGGTCGAGCGGGTCATCTCCGAGGAACTGGACAGGATCCGCCAGGAGCCCGGTTTCGACCAGGCCCTGTACGGGCAGGCGGCGGAGCTGTTCACCGAGGTCGCCCTGGACGACGACTTCGCCGAGTTCCTCACGCTCCCGGCGTACGCTCGGATGCCATGACACCGGCACCGGCCGGGCCGTCCGGCCGACTCAGCGCCCTGGTGGACCGCCTCACCTCCGTCCTCGGGCCCGACGGGGTGATCACCGATCCCGTGCGGCTGCGCACCTACGAGTGCGACGGGCTGACCTACCACCGCGCGACCCCGGCCGTCGTCGTGCTGCCCGAGACGGCCGAGCAGGTGGCGGCGGTGGTCGGGCTCTGCGACCGCACCGGCACCCCGTTCGTGGCGCGCGGCTCGGGCACCGGACTGTCCGGCGGGGCCCTGCCGCGCGCCGACGGCGTGCTCATCGTGACCTCCCGCATGCGCCGCATCATCGAGATCGACATCGACAACCGCCTGGCGGTGGTGGAGCCGGGCGTGACCAACCTGGCGATCAGCGAGGCGGCCCGCCCGTACGGCTACTACTACGCGCCCGATCCCTCCAGCCAGCAGGTGTGCTCGATCGGCGGCAACGTCGCGGAGAACTCCGGCGGCGCGCACTGCCTGAAGTACGGCTTCACGGTCAACCACGTCCTGGCGGTCGAGCTGGTCGCCCCGGACGGCGAGATCGTGGAGCTGGACGCGATGGACCCCGGCTACGACCTGCTCGGGGCCTTCATCGGCTCCGAGGGCACGCTGGGCATCGCCACCAAGATCACCGTACGGCTGTCGCGGGTCCCCGAGACGGTGACCACGCTGCTGGCCGCCTTCGCCACCGTCGAGGAGGGCGGCCGGGCGGTGTCGTCCATCATCGGCGCCGGCATCGTCCCCGCGGCCATCGAGATGATGGACGCCCTGGCCATCGAGGCCGCCGAGGCGGCGGTGCGGTGCAATTACCCCGCGGGGGCGGGCGCGGTGCTCATCGTCGAGCTGGACGGCCCCGCCCCGGAGGTCTCCCACCAGTTCGCGCAGGTGGAGGCCATGTGCCGCGACACCGGCGCCTTCGAGCTGCGCGTCGCCGACGACCCGGCCGAGCGCGCCGCCATCTGGCGGGGACGCAGGTCGGCGTTCGCCGCCGTGGGGCGCATCAGCCCCGCCTACCTGGTGCAGGACGGGGTCGTGCCGCGCACCGCCCTGCCCGAGGTGCTCGCGGGCATCGAGCGGCTGTCGCGGCAGTACGGCATCCGGGTCGCCAACGTCTTCCACGCCGGGGACGGCAACCTGCACCCGCTGGTGCTGTTCGACGACGCCGAGGAGGGCGCGGGCGAGCGGGCCGAGCTGGTGTCGGGCGAGATCCTCGACCTGTGCATCGAGCACGGCGGGTCGATCACCGGGGAACACGGCGTCGGGGTGGACAAATCCCGGTACATGCCGAAGATGTTCACGACGGACGATCTGGACACCATGCAGCTCGTCCGCTGCGCCTTCGACCCGAAGAACCTGTCCAACCCCGGCAAGATCTTCCCCACCCCACGGCTGTGCGGTGAGGCCCCGGGCGTGCGCAAGGGCGTGCATCCCCTGGTGGCCTCCGGAGAGGCGGAGCTGTTCTGATGCCCCTTCCCCCCGAGGAGGCCCTGGCCGCGAGCGGCGCGGAGGTCCGCGCCGCCACCCCTGACGACGCGGCCGCCCGCGCGCCCGGCCTCGGCCGGCTCACCCCCCGCTGGATCGCCCTGCCGGAGACCACCGGCCAGGTGGCCGCGCTCATGCGGGCCGCCGCCGAGCACGGACTCGCCGTCGTCGCCACGGGCGGGGGCACCAAGCTCGGCTGGGGGGCGCCCCCCGACCTGTGCGACCTGCTGCTGTGCACCCGCCGCATGGACCGCGTCCTGGAACACGCCGCGGGCGACCTGGTGGCGCGGGTGCAGGCCGGCGTGCCCACCGAGGCGCTCGCCGGCGCGCTGGCCTCCTCGGGCCAGGAGCTCGCCCTGGACGTCCCCGTCGAAGGGGCCACCGTCGGCGGCACGCTCGCCGCCGCCACCGCCGGCCCCCGCCGCCTGCGGTACGGCACCGCGCGCGACCTGCTGATCGGCATCACCGTCGTGCTGGCCGACGGCACCGTCGCCCACTCGGGCGGCAAGGTCGTCAAGAACGTCGCGGGCTACGACCTGGGCAAGCTGTTCACCGGCTCCCTGGGCACGCTGGGCGTCATCACCGAGGCCACCTTCCGCCTGCACCCGCTGCCGGCCGCGCGCGCCTGGATCGGCGTCACCGTCCCCGGCCTGGACGCGCTCCCCGACCTCGCGGCCCTCGCCGGGTCCCAGACCGAGCCGAGCGCCGTGGAGATCGACCGGCCCTGCGCGGACGGCCCGCTGACCGTCGCCGCGCTGTTCGAGGGCGTCGCGGCCGGCGAGCGCGCCAAGGCCGCCGGCGAACTGCTGGGCGGCGCCCCGGTCGCCTCCGAGCCGCCCCCCTGGTGGGGCCGGCTGCCCGGGGAGGAGTTCCTGCTGGAGCTGCGCGTCCGGCCCGCGTTCGCCGTTCCCGCGCTGGCCGCGGTGGCCCGCGCGGCCCGGGAGGCCGGCGACCTGCCGGTGCACGTGCGCGGGTCGGCCGCCTCCGCCGTCCTCCACCTCGCCCTGCCTTCCGACGCCGCCCCCGCCCGCGCGGGGACGTTCGTGTCGGTTCTGCGTTCCGACCTGGCCGCGCACGGCGGCAGACTGGTGGTGTGGACCGCACCGGCGGACGCGGCCGACCGGCTCGACCGCTGGGGCCCGGCCGGGGCCGCCACGCTCATGCGGCGGGTCAAGGAACGCTTCGACCCCGGCGGCCGCCTGTCACCGGGCCGCCTGCCCACCGGCGGGCCGCCGCCCGAGGCCGGGAGCGGGGAACGCGCGTGAGGAGCCGACGGTGATGAACCCCGAGTTGATCAACGACTGTGTGCACTGCGGGTTCTGCCTGCCAACCTGCCCCACCTACGAGCTGTGGGGCGAGGAGATGGACTCCCCGCGCGGACGCATCCACCTGATGAAGCAGCACGTCGAGGGCACCCCGATCACCCCTGAGATGGCCGGCCACTTCGACGCGTGCCTGGGGTGCATGGCGTGCGTCACCGCCTGCCCCTCGGGGGTCCAGTACGACCGGCTGATCGAGTCCACGCGGGCCGAGGTGGAGCGGGCGCACCACCGCCCGCCGGCCGAGCGGGCGTTCCGCGCGCTCGTGTTCGCCCTGTTCCCCTACCCGCGGCGGCTGCGGGCGCTGCGCCTGCCGCTTCGGCTGAGCCGCAGCCTCACGCCGCGGCTGCGCCCCCTGCTCGAACGGGTCGACCCCCGGCTGGCCGCCATGGCCGAGCTCGCGCCGCCCGTCCCGCGCCACCGGGCACGGCTGCCGCGACGGGTGGCCGCGCGCGGCGAGCGCCGGGCGACCGTCGGACTGCTCACCGGATGCGTCCAGGGCGAGTTCTTCCCCGGCGTCAACGCCGCCACGGCGCGCGTCCTGGCGATGGAGGGCTGCGACGTGGTCATCCCGCGAGGTCAGGGGTGCTGTGGCGCGCTGTCGGTGCACTCCGGCCGTCCCGAGGAGGCGGCGAGGTTCGCCCGCCGGACGATCGAGACCTTCGAGCGGGCGGGCGTCGGCACGGTCGTCGTCAACGCCGCCGGGTGCGGGTCCAGCACCAAGGAGTACGCCGACCTGCTCGCCGACGATCCCGCGTGGGCCGCGCGGGCGCGGGCCCTGCGGTTCGCCGACCTGACCGAGTACCTGGCCGAGCTGGGCCCGATCGCCGAACGGCACCCGCTGCCGATCACGGTCGCCTACCACGACGCCTGCCATCTGGCGCACGCCCAGGGCATCCGCGCGCAGCCCAGGGCGCTGCTGGCGGCCGTCCCGGGGCTGCGGCTGCGGGAGATCCCGGACGCGGCGATGTGCTGCGGCTCGGCCGGAACCTACAACCTGTTCCAGCCGGTCGCGGCGCGCGAGCTGGGCGACCGCAAGGCCGCGCGGGTGCTCGGCGTCGGGGCCGACCTGCTGGTCTCGGCCAATCCCGGGTGCACCATGCAGATCGCCGCCGCCGCCCGCCGGCGAGGCGAGCACATCCGTGTCGCCCACACCGCCGAACTCCTCGACGCCTCCCTACGCGGCCTGTCCCCCGTGACCCTCGGCCGGGCGCGATGAGCACGGTCCAGAGCGTCGACCGGGCCCTGGACGTGCTGGAGGCGCTGGCCGACCAGGGCGGGGAGGCGGGGCTGTCGGAGATCGCGGCCCGCACGGGGCTGCCCTACGGGACGATCCACCGGTTGCTGCAGGCGCTGCTGAGCCGGGGATACGTCCGGCAGGAGTCCGACCGCCGGTACGCGCTGGGCGGCGCGCTGATGCGGCTGGGCGGAGCGGCCGAGCGCATGGTCGGCGTGTGGGCGCAGCCGTACCTTTCCAAGCTGGTGGCGCTGTCCGGCGAGACGGCCAACCTCGCGGTGCTGGAGGGCGACTTCGTGGTGTACGTGGCCCAGGCGGCCTCCCCTCGGCGGCTGCGGATGTTCGCCGAGGTGGGCAGGCGGGTCCTGCCGCACAGCACCGCCGTCGGCAAGGTGCTGCTCGCCGACCGGCCGGACGCGGCCGGCATCCTGGCGCGCACGGGCCTGCCCCGCCGGACCGAGCACACGATCACGACGGTCGAGGCGGTGCTGGCCGAGCTGGACGCCGTGCGGTCGCGGGGGTACGCGATGGACTTCGGCGAGGAGGAGCTCGGCGTCCACTGCCTGGCGGTGCCGGTGCGGGACGGGAGCCGGGTGATCGCGGGCATGTCGATCTCGGGACCGGTGGAGCGCATCGAGGCGCTGGACCGCGAGGAGCTGGCCGAAGGCATGCGCGAGATCGCCGCGGACTTCGGGCGCGAGATCTTCCCGGCACACTGACACCGGGCCGCCCGGGGCCGGGTCGTCCGGGACCGGGTCGTCCGGGACCGGGTCGTCCGGAGCGCCTCGCGCCTCATGCTGAGGGGCGGGGCCCGGGACGGGCGCGGGCCGCGGACGAGGGCGAGGGCGAGGGCGAGCCGTGGGCGCCCCGCAGGCCGGCTTCGCGCATGAGCCGTTCGACGCGCTTGCGGCTGACCTCTTCACCCAGATCCGACCGTAGTTTGGCGTAGACGCGCGGCGAGCCGTAGGTGCCGTCGGAGTCGGCGTGTATCCGCCGGATCATCTCGGTGAGTTCCTTGTCCCGGAGGGCGCGCGGCGGCTCCGGACGCCCGAGCCAGTCGTAATAGCCCGATGTCGACACCCGGAGCAGCCGGCAGGCCACCGCGACCGGAACACGGCCGTCGGCGAGCTTACGGATCAGCGAGTAGACCACCTTGGGGGAACGCTCTCCCAGGGCCAGTTCGACCGCCCGCCTGAGAACGTCGTTCTCCGTCTCCAGCCGCTTGTTCCGGCCGCGGAGCTCGGCGAGCTCCTTCCTGACTTCGCGGGCCGGCCGATCCCCGGCGCCGGACCTCGCCTCGGCGGCGTCCCGTTTCAGCCATGTCCGAAGACACGAGCGGCTGATGCCGAGCTCTTTCGCGAGCCTCAGGAGCGATATGTCACCTCGGCGCGCGAGTTCGACCGCACGGCGGCGCAACTCGGGGGGGTGCGGAGGGGGCATGGGCGGTGTGATCTTCTTCTGCTGAGTGCCTGCGGGGCGTCCCAGGGCGCGCACGCGTGCATCCCCCGGTCATCTGACACAGACAAGATGCGTCGCTCACGCGGAGAGTTCGATTTCCGGATCGGTCAACGTGCGGAGTTCCCGGCGGGACGCGGATGGACGAGCCGGATCTTCCGGACCCGGTCCGCGTGCAGGAAGTTCACCCAGACGACGGTGGGCGGGCAGTGGAAGGGATCGTCGGGCGGGTTGATGAGGTCGTTCTCCCAGATGACCACGTCACGGCCGACCACGAGGTCGCCCAGGCGCTGCTGCACACCGGCCTCGAGATCACGGTTCATCGCCCCCAGCAGCCAGCCGAAACCCGGCGTGGTCTCGCCCTTCACCGTGGTGATCTCCACCGCGGGCGAGCAGAGATCCGTCAGCGCCTCCGCGAACGAACCGCTTCCGGCCGCCCGCAGCGTCTCCTCGGCCTGCCTGCGGCGCCTGGTCTCCTGGGCGGCCACGTCGTCGTGGGCCAGGCTCGCCGTCGCCAGCAGTGCCTGCGACAGCTTGGCCCGCGCCTGGCTGAGCCGGCTCCGTACGGTGCCGACGGGGATGCCGCACACTTCCGCGATGTGCTCATAGGCGGTGACCTGGGTGAAATACCGCAACATCGTCACCAGCCGCAGGCGCGGCGAAAGCTCGTCGAGAGCGTGCCAGACCCAGTCCCGCTGGACGTGCCGTTCCAGCAGTTCCGCCGGATCGGGCTCCTCGCGTGGGAGGACCAGCCTCTCCACCGCCTCGACGGGCATCGCTCTGGTGGCGCGCAGGTGCATCCGGCAGACGTTGCGGACGATCGCCCGCAGCCACGGCCCCAGGGCATCGGGATCACGAAGATCCCCGATACGGCGCAACGCGATCAGGACGGCTTCCTGGACGGCGTCCTCGGCATCGGGGCCGTGTCCGAGAATGCTCAGTGCCACCGCCCGCATGTCCGCCTGGTGCCTGGCCAGCAACAGGCCGAGCGAGCAGGCGTCGCCGGATTGGGCCTCGCGAACGAGATCTGCGTCGGCGAACGTGACGGTCCCTCCATATCGGTCAGGTCGGTGACACCGCGACACTGTGCCGAACGCCCGCCGATCTCGCCTCATGGGTCGAGACCGGGACATGGACACGGCCGCGGTGCTCACATGGGGTGCCGGATCCCGATGACCGGCGGCCGTGCCGCGTCCACCGCGACGGACGGCGGCCCGCCTGGTTCAGGCGAGCGAGATGGTGTCGCCGTCGACCTTGATCGGAATCTCGGTCAGGGGTTTGGTGGCCGGGCCGCCCATGACCTTACCGTCGAGCCAGAACATGCTGCCGTGGCACGGGCAGTTGATCATCCCGGAGGAGACGTCGTCCACCAGGCACCCTCGATGTGTGCAGACGGCGCTGAAAGCCCGGAACTTGCCCGCGGCGGGCTGAACGATGACGATCTTGTGGTCCGGGAAGACCTTGCCGCCGTCCTTCGGGATGTCGGAGGTCTTGGCGAGGCTGGTACCGCTCGTCGTGGCGGTGGGTGGGGTGGCGCTCCCGCTGGGTGCGGAGGCACCGGAAGAGGAGGAGCCGATGTCGGCGCTGATCGCGCCTCTGCCGGCGCAGGCGGCCAGGACGGTCGCCAGGCCGGCGCCTCCCACGCCCACGATGGCGGCCCGGCGGGAGGCGCCCGCCGCGGCATCCGTCGTGGACGGTTCCTTTCGCCGGTCGTCGGTCACGGCGCTGAGCGCCTGGCATTCCTGACCAGACTTCGTGCACATACGGTGGTCCTCCAGGTGCTTCCCCTCCGTCGGTCGTGACGCGTGCCGGAGCGGCGTCCCGTGACGGCCGGGGGTGTGTCGGATGGTCGTTCGACTCTCGTCCGAGGTCATCGCGCCTGAACGGCGGCTCCTGAGCGGAACGTCGAGCGGAACACTGAGGAGCTTGCCGGAGTCCCCGTGAAGGTGACCACGTACTTTTCCACACATACCGGACTGTCCGAAAAGCCGTCACCTGCCTGGGCGCGATGACGGAGGCGGAGAGTCGCGACGGGGCGGCGACCGGGCTTGCCGGCGCCGCCCCGAACTCTCCACCCGCGGCGGGAGTCACCCGATCATCGGAAGTCCTCCCCTGCCCCGGCATACGCCGTGTGCGTCCGCGACACGCCGTGGCCGGAGCCCGCGTACGTGGCCCGGCGGTCCGGGAAGCGGACTACCAGCGCCTGCCCGTGTGCAGCTGGCCACGCACCGCGCCGTCGGGGAACTGGGCGGTGTGCAGGTTGGCGTACCACTTCGACGGGTGGTTCTTGATGTCCCTGAGCAGGCTGCTGCTGGCCACGGCGGAGCCGCGCGCGATGTTGCCGCGGATGTCGCCCCTGGACAGCAGGTTGATGACCACGGGACCGTTCACGCCCGCCTTGCCCCGGTGGATGTGGAAGGCCGTCGGCCTGCCGGTCCTGCTCCACTGGACGATGTAGTAGATCCGCTTACCGCTGATGCGGAAGCGGGCCACCGCCCTGCCGTCACGGTCATTGACCTTCTTGCCCGGCTCAGGCACCTCGTTGCGGCCCAGAAGCCCAGCCTCGAAGTAGTACTTCCTTGACGAAGCGGACGTCGCCGTAGTGGCCGTGTGGGCCGTGGCCGCGAGAGTGTGCGCGGCCGACTGGGGCGCCGCGCCGGCGGGCGCGGCGATCACCGTGCCGGCGGCCATCGCCGCGACCGTCCCGGCCGTCGCTCCGACCATGAGTCGTCGCCACGAAATACGCTTGTTGCCGAACTGCTCACCCATGTTGACCGTAATCCTCTCCGCTGCGCCGTGAGTCTGTTTTGTCGCTGTCGACAGCAGGGAAGACAATAGCGGTACTTCTTTGCACAAGACGCGCGATCGACGCCACACGGCTCACCATAAGACCATTGCGGAGGGAGGACCCACACCGTCATCATCAATCACTGATGCCTTTGACCTGGGAAAACATCATTGATGATGATCATCATGAACAATTCCATAGGATGATCTTCAATTCGCCCCATCTCCACCGGTCTCGCGGAAGGACGCCTTTCCCCGCGCAAGGGTGGGCGGCGCGAGAATATCCCCCGTTTCTCCGGACACCCACCCTGAGGCCATTTCGGCAAGGATGCGCGAAACCCGGGGTGCGCGCTTTTCCGGCCCGGTGAACGGCCGACGGAAAAGCGTTCACTACAGGAGATAACAAACCGGCTCGAATTAATTCGGGCCTGTACCTGGACAACCTCGGGATGAAACGGGCCGTGGTCGTCGTCCACAGAGATCGCCGTGTCCACCCGTGCCGGCCAAATTCCAGTGGGGGAGCACTGTCCTGACTCCGGCGAAACGACCGGTCCGTCCGCTCGGCACCGCGAGGTGATCTCAGCTCAGATGTCCGTGCCGCGGGGGAAGATCATGCCCGGGCCGCCCGGGCGTCCCGATGCGCCGCCGGGCGGCCGGCCGGGAACGGCCGGACCCCGCTGCGGGACGGGCGGGTCAGCAGGAGGAGAAGGGCATGGTGCCGACGGGATGGGCGCCGAAGGGGTGCTGGCACAGGGCGAAGTCGGCGCCGAAGGGATCGGACACGACGGCGACCGGCCCACTGCGCGACTCGTACTCGGGGATGTGCACCGACCCGCCCCCCCGGACCACGCGGGCGACCGCCTCGGCGCAGTCGTTCACCCGCAGGTACAGCATCCAGTGGCGGGGCACCCACTCGTACTCGTACGGGACGCGCAACCGACCGCACACCGGCACCTCCCGCACCTTCCAGACGACGTAGTCGTAGTCGACCCCGTCGCCGACCTGGCACTGGCTGTAGCCGAAGATCGAGCGGTAGAAGTCATCGGTCACCCGTGCGTTCCTGGCGTTGACCTCGTTCCAGCACATGGCGCCGACATCCCCGTACAGGCGCGACCCGATGTGGGTGCCCGGCTGCCACAGCCCGAACAGCGTGCCTTCGGGATCGGCGGCCTGGGCGAACCGCCCCTCTCCGGGCAGGGTGGTGGGGAGTATGACCAGCTTGCCGTCGTTGGCCTCGACCCGCACGGCCGAGGCCTCGACGTCGGAGGTCGCGAGGTAGGTGTTCCAGGCCGGGTCAACGTTCTGCAGACCGACCGCCGGCGGGGTGATGGCGGCCACCGGCATGTCGTTGACCAGGCACATCGTGTAGTGCCAGACCTGGGGACCGAGATCGCGGCAGGTCCACCCGAAGACGTCCGCGTAGAAGCGGGCGGCTCGCGGGACGTCGTGCGTGGTGAGCTCCGGCCAGCAGGGCGCGCCGTCCGGGTAGCGCCAGCGCTCCGACATCACAGATCTCCCCCCAGAGACGGTGCCATGTCCTCAGGGGCATACTTCCATCCACGCCGGACCGTGCTTCCGCCGGACCCCCAAGCTTGCCACTACCTGGACATACCCCCACAAATCAACGCATATGCCGTGGGGTCAGCGTGACTGGGGGGTGATGTTGATGGAGCCGTTCTGCGGCACCGGCACCACCTGCACCCTGCCGTCCTGGATGGCCTTCCAGAGGATGGCGCCCTGCGGGCCGAGCACCTTCACCAGGTCCTTGATGGATTCGAGCTCGGTCTTGACCTTGGTGTTGATCTGCTGCTGAGCGAGGTTCTGCTGCTTGGCCGCCTGCTCGGCGGCGAGGGCGTCGATGAGCGACTGCGGCGGCTCGGGCTTCTGGATGGTCAGCACGACATCCCCGCAGTCACCCGAGCCCGCGAAGTTGGGCTGGCAGAAGTAGTCGGCGCCGGCGGTCTCCTTGATGAACTGCCGGGCCAACTGGCCGACCCGCTGCTCCCACTGCTGCTTGGCGTCGGGATCGTTGAACAGCTTCTTCCACTCGAACTCCTGCGAGGCGGCGTCCATAGCACGGTCGAGGGGCTGCTTGAAGTAGAAGTTCAGCATGCGCCGCCAGCCGTCGGAGGACTCGGAACCCTCGAAATACGACCCGTACTTCAGCCCGATCTTCTCGTGGAAGCGGCGCAGGGTCTCACACGAGGTGTTGAGCGTGAACGTCGCCGACCCGGCGACCTCCATCTCCACGTTGTCCTTGGAGACGATGGTGATCGGCTTGGACTCGGCGTCCGGCGAGCCGGAGAAGTCGAAGGTGCGCTGCCCGAACGGATAGGAGTAGGAGGTGTCGCCCGGGCCGAGATAGACGGCGCCGCTGGAGGGGTTGATGCACTTCACGAACTTGATCGCCTCGAAGGGGCCCCCGGCGTAGTGCAGCCTCACCTCGTCGGGCGCCGTGCTCACCTTGGTGCACCCTGTCGCGACGAACCCCAGGACCACGATGGCGATCACCGCGAGCAGGACGCCCCGCAGCAGTAACCGTCCGCGCCTCCCGCCTTGCACGGCGTCACCGGTGCTTTTACGTGCGTTCATCGGCCACCCAATCCTTACTCAGGCTTTACGGTCGGCCGATCCTAGAACACCGGGCCCGAGCGGCGGAGCCACTCTCAAGCCCCTGTGGACAAGCGCCTCCCGCCGCCCGGCGCCTGTGGACGAGCGGCCCGGAGCGCGGAGAGGCGGCCTCAGTCGATCTTCACCCGGGAGACGGGCCTGCCACCGGAACAGTGGACCTCGATCTCGGTCCTGGACTCCCCCTCGAACCGCACCCGCACCTTGTCCCGAGGTCCGCGCTCGGCGTCCTTGACCTCGTAGCCCTGGGCCGGCGTCCACGACAGCAGCCTCACCAGGCCGTCCTCACAGCGAGCCACCACCACTCCCCCTCGCGCCGCGATGACCTTGCTGGTCCCCGCCGGCGTCGACGGCGAGGCGACCGGGCCGGACGGCGAGGCGGACGGGGTGGCCAGCGGGGTGGCGGTGGGCGCCGCTGAGGCGGCCCCTGACCTGGGGGACGAAGCGGCTTCGGGCGAAGAGGCGGCCTGGGCCGCGGAAGAGGACGGGGCCGCGGCAGGGCCGTCGGACGGCGGCGGGCCCCCGGAGAGTGGTGCCGCGGCGTCCAGGGAGCGCCGCACGTCGGCGGGCGAGAGCGCCCTGGTGGCCGAGCCCGTGACGGCGTCCCCGAGGAAGGTGGTCACGACGACGCCGGCGCCGGTGGCCACGGCCGCGGTGACCAGCCAGCCCCCCACCACCAGAAGCGGCCGCCGGTTCACGCCGACCGCGCCCTCAGGCCACCCACGCCCGTGGAGGTGTCCTCGCGGCCGTTCACGTGTGCCTCCGTGGTCGTGGACTCATACGGCCGATGTTCCCTGGCCGAAGCCTAAGGCCGGGTTAAAGGCGACATAACACGGTTCATACCTGTGAGCCGGACCGGTTAGCGTAACCGCCCATGGCCACTGTCCTGCTCGTCGAGGATGACGCGACGATCCGCACCGCCCTCATGCGAGGTCTGCGTGACCGCGGTCACGCCGTGTCCTCCGCGCCGACCGCGCTGGAGGGGCTGCGCATGGCCGTCGCCGAGCGCCCCGACCTGGTCGTCCTGGACCTCGGCCTGCCCGACCTGGACGGGACCGAGATGCTGCGCATGCTCCGGGCGGTCAGCCGGGTGCCGGTGATCGTGGCGACCGCCCGGGACGGCGACGCCGAGGTGGTCCGCCTGCTCGACGCGGGAGCCGACGACTACGTGGTGAAGCCTTTCAGCGCGGCCCAGCTCGACGCCCGCGTCCGCGCGGTCCTCCGGCGCACCGCCGAGAGCCGCACCGACACCTCGGTGACGGTGGGCCACCTGCGACTGGACCCCCGCAGCCGCGAGGCCGTCCTCGCCGGAACCCCCCTGGACCTCACGCCGCGCGAGTTCGACCTGCTGCACTACCTCGCGGTCCGCTCGGGCCAGGTGGTCACCAAGCGGGAGCTGCTCACCGAGGTGTGGCAGGTGCCCTACGGCGGGGCGGACAAGACCGTCGACGTCCATCTGTCGTGGCTGCGCCGCAAACTTGGTGAAACCGCCCAGGAACCCCGCTACCTGCAGACCGTGCGCGGCGTCGGAGTGAAACTGGTCGAGCCGTCATGAGGCGCTGGCTCGCCCTGCTGGTCGCGGCCACCACCTCACTGGTGCTCATCGCGCTGCTGGTGCCGCTCGCACTGCTGGTCCGGGCGCTGGCCGAGAGCAGCGCGGTCACCCAGGCGACCGCCGAGGCGCAGTCGGTCGCGGCGGCGGTCGGGACGGCGGACCTCGCGGGACTCACACTGACCGCCGAGCGCACCTCCGCCGCGAGCGGGCACGCGATCACCGTGTTCCTGCCGGACGGGCGGCTCGCGGGGGCGCCGGCGCCGCGGTCGGCCGCCGCGGAGCTGGCCGCGCGCGGGCAGAGCCTGACGGCCGAGACTCCGGCGGGGCTGGAGGTGCTGGTCGCGGTGCAGGGAGTGCCCGGCGGCACGGCGGTGGTCCGGGCGTTCCTCGGCGAGGACGACCTGCACCGCGGCGTCCGCGAGGTGTGGCTGGGCATGCTGCTCCTCGGGCTCGCGCTGATCGGCGTCGGCATCCTGGTGGCAGACCGCCTGGCCCTGGCGCTGACCCGCCCCATGAGCGGGCTGGCCCGCGTGTCGCACCGGCTGGCCGCGGGGGACCTCACTGCGCGGACCACCCCCGGCGGGCCCGCCGAGGTGCGCGCGGTGGGACTGGCCCTGGACCATCTCGCGGGACGCATCAGCGACCTGCTGGCGGAGGAGCGGGAGACGGCCGCCGACATCTCCCACCGGCTGCGCACGCCCCTCACCGGGCTGCGACTGGAGGTCGAATCGCTGGCCGATCCTGAGGAGGCGACGCGGCTCGGCTTCCGCGTGGACGCGCTGGAGCGCGCCGTGACCTCGGTCATCACGGACGTGCGCCGCCGCTCGCGCGAGCAGGCGAGCTGCGACGCGGCCCAGGTGGTGGCCGAGCGGGTGAGGTTCTGGTCGGTGCTGGCCGAGGACCAGGGACGGACCACGGAGGTGGACGTGCCGCCGGGGCCGCTCACGGTGGCCGTGAGCGCGGCGGAGCTGTCGGCCTGCGTGGACGCGCTGCTCGGCAACGTCTTCGCCCACACCCCCGAGGGCGCGGCCTTCTCCGTGCGACTGGCGCCCGCCGAGGGCGGCGGCGCGCGGCTGGAGATCGCCGACTCCGGGCCGGGGTTCCGTCTCGCCGTGGAAGACGGGCATCTCCTGGAGCGGGGCAGAAGCGGCGCCGGCTCGACGGGCCTTGGCCTGGACATCGCCCGGCGCACCGCCGAGGCGTCCGGCGGTTCCCTGTCCCTGGGACCCGCCCCCACCGGCGGCGCCCGGATCACCCTCCACCTGGCCGCTCCCACCTCACCGGTCACCTGACGCCGCGACCGGAAACGCCCACTGAGTCCCCCGCCGCACAGCGACGCCGAAACCGCCGTCTCCCCGCCGCACAGCGGCGCCGGATTCGCCGTCTTCCCGCCCCGCCGCCCGGCCCCTCGGACAAGAGCTCGGCCCGTCGCTCTTAGGGGGGCCTTAACGTCGCCGCAGCGCGGGGTTAGGGCGGACGGCGGGAGCCTTGGCCCATGACGAACACACACCACTTCGGCAGGACCGCCAGACTCGCCATCGCCGGCGCCGGGATCGTCGCCGTCCTCGGCACCGGAGCCGTCGCCGCCTCGGCCGCATCGGCCCTGGGAGTCTCCTCCGGGAGGACCTCCACCGGCGCCCTGACCCCCGCCGGGACCGGCGGGAGGACCGCCTCGACCACCTCGACGGCCTCCACGGGCTCCACGGGCTCCACGGGCTCCACGGGCTCGACCGTCTCGACGGCGACCGGGACGACGGCCGCGGGCCAGGTCACCGGCTCGTCGATCGGCTACCGGCAGGCGATCAGGATCGCCAAGAAGCGCGTCCCCGGCGCCCGGGTCGGCAAGGTCGAGCGGGAATGGGAGCACGGCCGGCGGGTCTGGAAGGTCGAGTTGCACAAGCGCGGCGTCGAGTACCGCGTCTACGTCTCCGTCAGGACCGGCGCGATCGTCAAGTTCCGCCAGAAGCACGACGACGACTGATCTCGCATCCGTCCCCTACCCCGCGGCGGACGACCGCCGCGGGGCACGGGATGGAGGAGATCCGCACCACGGCCGGCGGACACGACCAGACCGGCGGCCGTTCCCGCCCCCTGAGCCCGCCGCAGCCGCCCGCGTCCCCAGGCCGGCGGTGGTCCGGCCTCTGGGGCATCCGCAACGGCCCGCGTCCCGGTCGGCGACGGTGGTCCGGCCTCTGGGCATCCGCGGCCGCCCGCATCTGGATCAGCGACGGTGGCCCGGTCTCCGGGTCAGCGGCACTGGGTGAGCATGGCGTCTTTGTCGGGGGCGGTGACGGGGAGGTCGTATTTCAGGGCCACCTGGGCGAAGCGGACGGCGTAGGAGCACCGGATGCTCTTGGACGGGGGAAGCCACGTGGCGGGCCCGGAGTCGCCCTTGGAGGAGTTGGTCGAGCCGTCCACCGGCAGCAGGTTCAGCGGGTCGTTGGCGATCTGGACGCGCTGGGACTTGCTCCACCGCGACGCGCCCATCTGCCAGTCGTACGAGAGTGGCATGACGTGGTCGATCTGCACCTCGGCGGCGTCCTGCTTGCTCCACTCGATCGTCTTGTCGGTGTAGGGGTCGTGCAGGGTCATCGAGGTCAGGACGCACTTGGAGCCGGAGCGGTACTTCAGCTTCTCGCCGTCGCGCGCCAGGACGTCGTTCCTGGTGTCGCAGCCGTTGTGCGCGAACGGGATGGACTCGGCGTTGTCCGCCCAGGCATACCCGAACTCGTCGCGGCTGTAGCCGGTCTTGGGGCCGCGTCCCTTGGTCGGCACCTTCTCGATGATCGCCACCGCGGCGGCGCGGTCCTTGGCGGACTTGATCGTCCCGAGGCCGCGATCGGTGCCTTTGGGATTGTCGAGCGGGCTGACACCGGTCGAGCCGCCGCCGCCGTCTCCGCCCGGCCCGCCGTCGGTCCCGATCCCCGCGTTGCCGGCATCGAGGGAACCACATGCCGTGAGCATGACGGCCGCCGCCGCTCCGGCAACGATCGCGCGAGATCCACGCAGGCGCACTGCCACCCCCAGGTAAACGAGAAGTAATGCCTAGGTATAGCAAGTACCCACGAAAGTAGCGATTACGGCAAACCGCGACAGCAAGATCCGCCGACCGGCGGGCCACCCCGACGTCACTACCGACCTCCGAAACGATCAAGCGTGCCGCGCCGGAGGAGCTCAGGACGATCGCGACCTCATGGGGCGACCAGGCTCCCGTCCGCCCGCGGAATCGCCCGTCGAGCCGGAACCGCGCCGGCGACGCGGGGAGGACGAAGCGGCCCCCGGCGAGCGTGACGCTCGGCCGGGGGCCGGCCGGCGCCCCTGAGGTGCTCAGGGGCGCCGCGGTGGATCGGAGTCCGCACTGGACTCAGACGCCGCGAAGGATCAGAGCCCGTTCTGGATCAGACGCCGCGGTGCGGCAGAAGCCCCGGTGGAACGAACGCCACCGTGGCTCAGACGCCACCGCAGGTCCGACGCCACCGTGGATCAGACGCCACCGCAGGTCCGACGCCACCGTGGCTCAAACGCCACCGTGGATCAGACGCCACCGCAGGTCGGACACCGCGATGGGTCAGAGCCCGTACTCCTTGGTGATGCGCTCGTGGCGCTCGACCTCGATGCCGGCGCTCCTGGCCAGGTCGAGCCAGGCCAGAGGGTGGCTCCAGCGCTCGGTGGCGTCGTCGAGCAGGGCGTCGAGCTCGACCGCCTCGACCCCCGGCGGCACGGCGATCCAGCCGTAGACGCCCTGGAGTCGCTCGCCGCTGGAGGGGTGGGTGACCGAGTAGTTCTCGTCGCTGTAGACCCACATGGGCCAGCCGCGCTCGGCCAGGACCTCGTTGAACTCGGTCCAGTCTTCCTCGCTCGGGGCGGCGCCGTCGAAGAACCAGCTGGTGTAGCCGCCCGGGCGCAGCATCGCCACGCCGGCGAACGGGATGACGTAGTTCTCCTGCTCCTCGGCGCTGTCGGGGACCGGCTCCAGCGGGCGGGGGTCGATGACCACGATGTCGCCGGCGTTGTAGTCCATGCCGCGGGGCTGCGGGATGAGCAGCCGCGCGGTGGCCGGGCCGGTGCGTACCGAGAGCACCTCGCGGCGGCTGCCGTCGGAGACGGGCAGGACGACCCGGACGAGGTGCCACTCTTCCTCGATGGGGCCCTCGGCGGACTCGATCGGCATGCCGAGCTTGGCCGCGCCCTCGCGCACGAGCGCCCAGTCTTCCGAGGCGGTCGCCATGACGATCATGCGCCAGACGTCCTCCTCCTCGCCGGCGTCGGACTCGACCAGCTCACGCAGGATGGCCGCGCCCTTGACGTTGTCCCCGAGCTGCTGGGCGGCCCCGGCGAGCAGCCGGCGGGCCTCCAGCGCGACCGTGCCCTGCGCGCCGGAGGAGAGCGACTGCTCGGCCTCCGCCGCGGTCTCGGCCCAGCGCTCGCGCGCCCGGTGCAGACGGGAAAGCGCCAGGTGGGACGAGGCCGGGGGCAGCATGGCCGCGAAGCGCTCGAGCCGCTCGTCCTGCTCGGCCTCGATCAGCACACCGGTGAGGTAGGCGACGTCCTCGTCGTCCGCGGCGGCCGGGTCGGCGTCATCGACGATCGTCTTCCACAGGATGTCGGCGCCCAGCGGCGCGTACCCGAGGAAGCCGAGGGTGGTGGTGTGCCGGCGGGTGGCCTCCAGGTCGGTGCCGGACAGCGGCCACAGCCAGCCGACCCAGCGCTCGGGGTCGGCGTTGTGGCCGTCGGCGGCGTCGAAGTAGGCGACCAGCTCGGGCTGCGGGCCCGGCGGCGGGGGCGGCACGGCGGCGTCGGCCGCGGAGCGCAGAGCGGCCACCCGCTCGGGCAGCCCTTCGGTGACGCGCAGGTCGCCCAGCCACGCCTCGGCGAGGTCGGCGAGCGCGCGGACCTGCCAGACGCCCTGCCGGGCCACGGCCAGTTCTCCGGCGATGAGCGCCAGCTCGACCCGCCCGCGGTGCACTCCCATCGCCTCGAAGTAGGACATCCACTGACGCAGCACCCGGCCGAGCTGCCAGGTGTTGCTGATCACCCCGTCGAGCAGGCGGACGGCCCTGGCCCACTCGACCCAGTCGCGCGGGTGCTCGCCGACCACGTCCAGGTCGGGAAGGGCCTCCAGCCCCTCGGCCTTGCGGCCCGCCGAGGCCAGCACCAGCGCGCGCAGCACCCCCTCGCGGTGGTCCTTCGCCACAGGGTCGTCCGCCGGGAACTCCTTGGCGGCGTCGAGCTCGGTGAGCGCCTCCATGGTGCGGCCGGCGGCGAGCAGCGCCCGCACACCCGCGGCCGCGAGCTCCCAGCTCACCTGCCCGTCGGCGCTCCTGCGCCCGGCGGCGGCGGACTCGTAGTAGGTGACGGCCTGCTCGACCTCGCCCTTGTCGGACAGCGCCGCGATGTACTGGGTGACCAGCCCGCAATAGGCCGGGGAGTCGGGGCGCAGGCCGTCGAGCGCGGCGCCCAGCGCGGCCAGGCGCTCGGCGGCGTACCCGGGGCCGTCGGTGTTGGCCTGGGCGACGGCCAGCGCCTCGATGGCGGCCGGAACGGAAGGACACTCTTTGGTGTCCTCACGGTGCGCGAACTCGACCAGCGCCTCGGCGTCGCCGAGGGCGGCCGCGCCCTGGGCGCGGTCGCCGATGCGGCTCACCAGGTGCCAGTGGCGGGCGAACAGCTCCAGCCAGGGCAACTCCAGCGTCTCCGCCTGCTGGGCCACCGCCGGCGCCATCACGTCGAGCTGGGCGTACCGGCCCTCGAAAGCCTGCGCGGGCAGGTCACCCAGCGCGATCGCCAGCCCGGTGTTCCCCGCTTCGTGCAGTTGCCGCTGGGTGTCTGCGACCCAGGCCCAGATGTCCACGTCCATGGCAGGTCAGTCTGCCAGTTCACAGAGCATGTCCCAAACATGCGGGCGGTGCGGTGGGGATAACTCGCCGCGCGCCCCGCCGGGCCGGCGGGCCGGTGTCAGAGCAGGTGAGCGGCGGGGATGTCGCCGGAGGCCACCAGGACGGCCGGGCCGGTCAGCAGGCTGGTGTTCTCTGTGAGCGTCACCGACAGCAGGCCGCCGGGAACCTCGACCGCCCAGGTGCCCAGCGGGTCGCCGCCGAGCCGGGCCGCCGCGACCGCCGCGGCCACCGCGCCGGTGCCGCAGGACGGCGTCTCGCCGGAGCCGCGCTCGTAGACCCGCATGACGACCCGGCGCTCCCCCACCGCGTTGAGCAGTTCGACGTTGACGCCCTGGGGGAACACCGCCGGGTCGAACGCCGGCGGGGCCGACAGGTCGAGCTGGGTGACCGGCTCGCCGGTGACGCAGGCCAGGTGGGGGTTGCCCATGTCGATGACGAGCCCGTCGTACTCCTTGAGGCCGATGCCGGCCTTGCTCTCGCCGAGCACCTTGGGCATGCCCATGTCGACGGTGACGTCGCCCTCGCGGTCGAGCCTTACGCGGCGGACGCCCGCCCGGGTGACGACGTCGAACTCGCCCGGATCGGCCAGGCCGGCGTCCACGAGGTAGCGCGCGAAGACCCGCAGGCCGTTGCCGCACATCTCGGCCATGCTGCCGTCGGCGTTGCGGTAGTCCATGAACCACTCGGCGGTGGTGGGGGCGCCGGCCTCGCGGGCGCGCTCGGCGATCTGCACGGCCTCGGGGCTCAGCTTGACCGGCACCACCCGAAGGACGCCGTCGCCGCCGCCGATGCCGGCCCGCCGGTCGCACAGCTCGGCGATCAGCGGGGCGTGCAGGTCGAGCCCGCCGTCACGGTCGGGGAGGATGACGAAGTCGTTCTGGGTGCCGTGGCCCTTGACGAAGCGCATGTCACCACATCCTACGCCCCGACGAGGGCCAGCGATCGTTCCAGCAGGTCCGGGGCGTCGAAGGGCAGCCAGATGACGCGGGGGTCGCGCCGGAACCACGACTGCTGGCGCCGGGCGAACCGCCGGGTGGCCCTGACGGTCTCCTCGCGGGCCTGCTCCTCGGTCCACTCTCCGTCGAGGAACCGCAGCACCTGCGCGTAGCCGAGGGCACGGCCGGCCGTGCGGCACTCGGGGAGCCCCCGCGCGGCCAGCGTCCTGACCTCCTCGACCAGCCCGGCCGCCCACATGCGGTCCACGCGGAGCGCGATGCGCTCGTCCAGCACCGGCCGCGGCACCTCGACCCCGATCTGCACGCTTTCGTACACCGCGTCGTAGGAGGGCATCGTGGCCGAGAACGGCTGCCCGGACAGCTCGATGACCTCAAGGGCGCGCACGATGCGCCGGCCGTTGCTCGCGAGCACGGCCTCGGCGGCGACCGGGTCGCGTTCTTTCAGCCGCTGGTGGAGCGCCTCGGGGCCGGCCTCGGCCAGCTCGGCCTCCAGCCTGGCGCGGATGCCCGGGTCGGTGCCGGGGAAGCGCAGGTCGTCCAGGGCCGCCCGCACGTACAGCCCGGAGCCGCCCACCAGGACCGGCACCGTGCCCCTGGCCACCATGGCGTCGATCAGCGGGCGGGCCATGCTCTGGTACTCGGCCACGCTGGCCGTCTCGGTGATGTCCCAGACGTCCAGCAGGTGGTGCGGGACGCCGCGCCGCTCGGCGAGGGTGAGCTTGGCCGTGCCGATGTCCATGCCGCGGTAGAGCTGCATGGAGTCGGCGTTGACCGCCTCGCCGCTCAGGCGCAGGGCCAGGTCCACGGCCAGGTCGGACTTGCCCGCCGCGGTCGGCCCGACGACCGCCACCACCGGAGGACGCCCGCGCCGCCGCTCGCCGTTCATCACAGCTCCCAGTCGAGGGTGGGCGGGAGATGGCCTTCGAGGGTCAGCAGCCAGCGCTTGGAGTCGACGCCGTCACCGCCGCTGAACCCGCCCAGGCCGTTGCCCGCGACGACGCGATGGCACGGCACGATGATCGGGATGGGGTTGCTTCCCATGACCGACCCGATGGCGCGGGCCGGGACGCCCGCGCCGCTGCTCACCGCCAGCTCGCCGTACGTCGTCACCTTCCCGTAGGCGACGCTCTGGTACAGCGTGCCGAGCACACGCCGCTGGAGCGCGGACATCAGGCGCCAGTCGACCGGAACCGTGAACCCGGTGAGCCGCCCGGCGAAGTAGGCGGCCAGCTCCTCGCGGGCAAGGGCGGTGCGGCCGGGGTCGTCCACCGCGCGGGCGCCGAGCCGGTCGAGGATCTCACGGCGGACCCGGTCGCCGTCCTGGAAGGCCGTGGCCGCCACGCCGTCCGGGGTGAGGGCCGCCAGCACGTCACCGAGCGGTGTCGGCACGCTGCCGAAGGCGACGTCTACCATTCGATCATGTCCATCCGCGCGTCGTCGGTCGCGGGAACGGCCCTCGCCGTCCCCCTGTCTTCACCGTAACCACACTCGGAGGCGCCCTCGTCCCGATCGGAGGGACGGCCTACCCGAGGCTCCAGCGGGCCACCAGGTATCCGACGCCGTAGGGGGCGTCGTGGTAGAGCAGTTCCCCGCGCGGCCGGGCCTCCCCGGCCGCACCGGCGAGCACCTGGAACGCCGCCCGCCCCGCCACCCACAGCTCGGCCGCCTCGGCGGCGTCCAGCGCGGCCAGGGCCCGGGCGTCCGCGCCGCCGAGTGCCCGCGCGAGCGCCTCGTCGTAGGCCTCGGCGCGTGGATCATGGTAGCCCGGGGACTTGACGGTCAGCTTGGCCGAGCCGTCGCCCATGACCAGCAGGCCCACCCGCCCGGCCCGCCCCGCCAGCTCCGCGCCCGCGCGCAGGCACTGCTGCGGCGAGGCTCCGGAGGGCACCGCCTGGTACCCGGCCACCGGGCCGGCGCCGGCCAGGTCGGCGAGCAGCCGGCCGACGGTCAGCGACAGCGGCAGGACGGGCGTCCCGGCGCCGGTGCGGACGTCGGCGCCCCAGGGGGCGAGGCTTCCCGCGGCGTCCGGGCCGTACGCGACCGGCTCGGCGATCTCCTCGGCGGCGCCGACGGCGATGAGCACGTCCGGCGCCGCCTCGGCGAGCGAACGGAGCGCCGACACGCACGCCTCCCGGAGCCCGTCCAGCTCCGGCGCGGCCGCGCCCGCGAGTTCGGGCGCGATCAGCGGAGGATGCGGGCACACGGCCGCGGCGACGAGCACAAGATCAGGCTAGCCCCGCCCGTCCACCGAGCGAGCGCCGGGGCACACACGGGCCGGCAGGTCCGCCGGGGATCCGGACCGGCCCTGACACGCGACGCGGACGGGCCGGTCACGCGCGGCGGGATCACAGCAGGCCGAGGACGGGCCGGCGTCGCGCGGGAGAACGCGGACGGGCCGGCCGGGTCCGTGGGGAACCCGGCCGGCCCGTCACGGGCGTCGGCGGCCTGGGGATCAGGTGCCGCCGAAGTCCTGGGTCCACCAGGGGCCGCCACTGCCGAAGTGCACGCCCACGCCGATGGCCTTGAGCTTGCAGTTCATGATGTTGGCGCGGTGACCGGGGCTGTTCAGCCAGCCCTGCACCACGGCCGCCGGCGTGGCCTGGCCGCGCGCGATGTTCTCGGCGAACATGTTGGAGCTGTAGCCGGCCGCCTTGATGCGGTCCCACGGGGAGCGCCCGTCGGCCGAGGTGTGGTCGAAGTACCCCTTGGCCGCCATGTCGTCGGAGTGGCCGCGGGCGGCCGCCCGCAGGTGCTCGTCGATGCGCAGCGGGCCGCAGCCCTGCTCCTGCCTGGCGGCGTTCGTCAGGCGCGCCACCTCGTTCTCGGCGGCCACGACCGACGAGGACCCGCCCGTCGACTTGGTCGGGCTCTTCGACGGCTTCGGCGTCGGCCGGGGAGACGGCTTGGCGGAGGGCCGGGGAGAGGGCCGGGGGGACGGCTTGGTCGAGGGCTTGGTCGAGGGCTTGGTCGAGGGCTTCGCGGACGGCGACGCCGAAGGCTTGGCCGACGGCGACGCGGACGGCCGGGGACCGGGGTCGTCGCCGAGCCCCGCTGACCGTCCGGGCTGCTGCGGGTAGGGCTCGACATAGCCCGCCGGACCGTCCGGGCCGGGGCCGCCGCTCTGGCCCTCGGCCTGCTGATCGGTCTTCGTGCCGGTCTGGCCGGTCATCTTCTGCTTGCTCGCGACCTTTCCGACCGGCTCGGCCTGGTCGGCGTGCGGCGCGGACTGCGTGCCGCCCTCGTCGGCCTGTCCGGAGCCGTCGGAGCCGTCGGCACCGCCGCCCGAACCGGCCGAACCCGGCGAGCCGCCGTCGCCCGAGGAGGCGTCGCCGTCGGACGCGTCGTCCGAGGTGGCGTCGTCCGCCGAGTCGTCCGTGGCGTCGTCCCCGGCCGCCGCGACGTCGCCGGAGCCCGGCCCCTGCTCGGACGAGCGCTGGCTCACCGGCTCGGACCCGCCGGTCAGCGTGATGACCCCTCCGGCGGTGACGGCGGCGGCGAGCACGGCCGCCGCGGCGCAGATGGCGAGGGTGCGCTTCCGGGAGCCCGATGGGGAGGGGGGCTCCGACGAGAGGTACTCGGGGGGCAGTGCAGAGCTGGACTCGTTGTAGCGGCCCGGCGACGGATGGTCGTGCCGATCCATGTGGTGACTCCTGCGGCCTATCGGGGGGAAAGCACTCCGGCTTCCGCGGGCGGTCGTCACACTAGCCCCATAGGACGAATTACCGCACCTCAATCACGGAAGAATCACGACTTGTCATCACTTGGACCGATCTCATGTCGAACTGTGACGCCGCGCGGCGGCGTGGCGGTGATCTTCGGAATATTGGGGCTCGGCGTGACCCTGGGAGCCGGCGCCTGCGCGCCGGGATCCTCGGCGGCACCACCCGATCCGGCTTCCCGGTCAGTGCGCGCGCAGGCCGTCCCGACACCCCGTCCGGGCTCCGGGACGGGCCCGGGTGAGCGCGCCTCGCTCGGCGGAGTTTTCGAACACCGCAAAAGAGGAGGTCAGCCGCCGTCCGTCTCCCCCGGACCGCGGCCGGACGCGCCCGAGCACGCATGGACCGAGGCGGTGCCGCCTCCCGGACGGCCGCCGGCGGCCGAAGACGGGCGCGCCCCCGAGACGAGCCGGCGCGGCGACGGAGGCCGGGCTGAGGGCGGCCCGTCGGGAAGGCATGGCGGGCGCCGTCGCGGGCGCCCGGTGACGGACGGAGGGCGGCTCCCCGACCGGCGGCCCGGCCCCCTGGAGCTCGTGGACCGTCCCAAACCTCCACCGGGAGCCCGGCAACGTCCCCGCCCCGCTCCGCCCGCGTCCCGGCGCCCGAGCGCGCCCCCCGAGCACCGCGACCAGCCAGAACCGCCCCCGGACTCACGAGCCCGCCCCGCGCCCACCCCGGCGCCGGCGCCTCCGCCCCGCCGTCCCGGCGGACCCGAGAAGCCCGGCGGGCCCGCCCGCCGGACGCCGAACCCCTGCGCCACCTTCACCGACTTCCGCAGGGACTACTGCGAACGCCTCATCCACGGCATGGCCGGCGCGGCCGGCCCGTCAACTCAGGCACGGGCGGACGACGCCCCGGCGCCCGAGGAAGGCACACGGAACACCGCGACGCCCACAGAGGACATGCGAGGCGCCGACGTGCCCGCGGAGCGCGTGCCGGGGACCGGCGAGGACGCGGTGTTGATCGTCGTGGAGGTGGGGTGAACGGGCTCGGTCAGGCGCGGCGGAGTGAGGGCATGCCGAGTGACACCGTGCCCGGGCCGCTCGCGCCGCCGCCGGTTCCGCAGGCCGCGCTCTCTCTGGCCTCCCACGCGTCGCCGGCGCGCGTGCGCCTCAGCCCCAGCGCGGGGCCGTCGGCCACCAGGTGGTGCGGCGCGGCGTAGGTGACCTCGACGGTGACCATGTCCCCCGGCCGCGGAGGAGCGGCGTCGGCGCCGCCGTCGCGCAGGGTGGGCACGAAGTGCACCAGGCGGTTGTCGGGCGCGCGGCCGGACATGCGCTGCGTCGCCTCGTCCTTGCGGCCCTCGCCCTCGGCGACCAGCACCTCCAGGGTGCGCCCCACCTGGGCCTTGTTCTCGGCCCACGAGATGTCGTTCTGCAGGGCGACCAGCCGCTCGTAGCGCTCCTGGACGACCTCCTTGGGCACCTGGCCGTCCATGGTGGCCGCGGGCGTGCCCGGCCTGATGGAGTACTGGAAGGTGAAGGCGTTGGCGAAGCGCGAGGCGCGGACGACGTCCAGGGTGGCCTGGAAGTCCTCCTCGGTCTCGCCGGGGAAGCCGACGATGATGTCGGTGGAGATCGCGGCGTCCGGCATGGCGGCGCGCACCCGCTCGATGATGCCGAGGTAGCGCTCGGCCCGGTAGGAGCGGCGCATGGCCTTCAGCACGCGGTCGGAGCCCGACTGCAGCGGCATGTGGAGCTGGTGCATGACGTTCGGCGTCTCGGCCATGGCGGCGATGACGTCGTCGGTGAAGGCCGCAGGGTGCGGGGAGGTGAAGCGCACCCGCTCCAGGCCCTCGACGTCGCCGCAGGCGCGCAGCAGCTTGCCGAAGGCGAGCCGGTCGCCGAACTCCACCCCGTAGGTGTTGACGTTCTGCCCGAGGAGCGTGATCTCAAGGACGCCGAGGTCGACCAGGGAGCGCACCTCGCCGAGGACGTCGCCGGGGCGGCGGTCCTTCTCCTTGCCGCGCAGCGCCGGGACGATGCAGAAAGTGCAGGTGTTGTTGCACCCGACCGAGACGGAAACCCACGCGGCGTAGGGCGACTCGCGCTTGGTCGGCAGGGTGCTCGGGAAGACCTCGAGCGACTCCTTGATCTCGACCTGGGCCTCCTGCGCGATGCGGGCCCGTTCGAGCAGCACCGGCAGCGAGCCGATGTTGTGGGTGCCGAAGACCACGTCGACCCACGGGGCCTTGCGGACGATCTCGCCCTGGTCCTTCTGCGCCAGGCAGCCTCCCACGGCGATCTGCATGCCCGGGTTGCGCATCTTGGCCGGCCGCAGATGGCCGAGGTTGCCGTACAGCCGGTTGTCGGCGTTCTCGCGCACGGCGCAGGTGTTGAACACGACCACGTCGGCCGTCTCGCCCTCGCCCGGGCGGACGTACCCGGCGTCCTCCAGCAGGCCGGAGAGCCGCTCTGAGTCGTGGACGTTCATCTGGCACCCGTACGTAATGACCTCGTACGTGCGGGTGCGCTCCTCGGTGACAGTCATCTCAACAGACAAGGGTAGGCGCTCCTCGCGGCCGCGCGCACGCGGAGCGCCCCGGCGCCGCCCCTCAGGCCGCCGGCGCCCCCGCGCCTGATGAATCGTTCCATCCGCCGGGGCGTCCCGTCGTGACCAGGCCGTGATGCGATCGGTACCGCCTGGTTAGTGACCAGTGCCCCGGACCACTTACGTTGTCCACCATGGAGGACAACGGGGACGCGACTCCTCTCGTCAGAGTCGAGAACGTCAACAAGAACTTCGGTGCCCTGCACGTGCTCAGGGACATCAACCTGACGGTCTCCCGGGGGGAGGTCGTCGTGGTGATCGGCCCTTCCGGGGGCGGGAAGTCGACGCTGTGCCGCGCCATCAACAGGCTGGAGACCATCGACTCGGGCACGATCGTCTTCGACGGGCAGCCGCTGCCCTCCGAGGGGAAGGCGCTGGCCCGGCTGAGATCCGACGTCGGGATGGTGTTCCAGTCCTTCAACCTGTTCGCGCACAAGACGATCCTCGAGAACGTCACCCTCGGCCCGGTCAAGGTCAGGGGCGTGCCGCGCGAGCAGGCCGAGAAGCGCGGCATGGAACTGCTCGAACGGGTGGGCATCGCCAGCCAGGCGGGCAAGTACCCCGCCCAGCTCTCGGGCGGCCAGCAGCAGCGGGTGGCCATCGCCCGCGCACTGGCGATGGACCCCAAGATGATCCTGTTCGACGAGCCCACCTCCGCCCTGGACCCCGAGATGGTCCAGGAGGTGCTCGACGTCATGATCGAGCTCGCGCGCGAGGGCATGACGATGGTGGTGGTCACCCACGAGATGGGCTTCGCCCGCCGGGCCGCCAACCGCGTCGTGTTCATGGCCGAGGGCCAGATCGTGGAGGAGAACACCCCCGACGAGTTCTTCACCAATGCCCGCACGGACAGGGCCAAGGACTTCCTGTCCAAGATCCTGACACACTGACCTGGGCCGTGGACGCGCACGGGCGGCCCGTACGGCAGGCGGCACGGGGCCGCCGCGCCGCCGCACTCCAAGATCGCCCGAGCGAGCACCTAACGTCTCGCGATCACGGGTCGGCAAGGTGGGGCGAGGAAGCCCGTCCGTCCGCACGTCGCCCGTGCGAGAACCGCTCGTCCGCACGCACCGCCGGTCACGCCGTTCCGCACCTGGAACACCGCAGGTCACGCTGTTCGCACGTCACGCTGTTCGCATGTCAGGCACGTCGCACGTCGCGCTCGTCACGCTGTTACGCACGTCACCAAGAAAGCTGAGGTACACGCATATGCGTTCACGACGGTTCGGGGCCCTGCTCCTGTCCGCCGCGGCACTGGCCGGCAGCCTCGCCGCCTGCGGCAACAGCGGCCCGACGACGGCTCTCCAGAAGGCCAAGGACGACAAGAAGCTCACCATCGGCGTCAAGTACGACCAGCCGGGCATGGGCCTGAAGAAGCCGGACGGCACGGTCGAGGGCTTCGACGTCGACGTGGCCACCTACCTGGCCGGCAAGCTCGGCGTCCCGCCGGAGGGCATCACCTGGAAGGAGGCGCGTTCGGCCAACCGCGAGACCTTCCTCCAGCAGGGCCAGGTCGACATGATCGTCGCCACCTACTCGATCACCGAGGCGCGCAAGCCCAAGGTGACCTTCGCCGGCCCGTTCTACATCGCCCACCAGGACACGCTGGTGCGCGCCGACGACTCCTCGATCAACTCCCTGGACACCCTCAAGGGCAAGCGCATCTGCCAGGTCAGCGGCTCCAACTCCTGGAAGAACATCGCCGAGGGCACCAACAAGGAGAACAAGAAGGTCGACGTCCAGCTCGTCCCGGCCGGCGCCTACGACGAGTGCATCACCAAGCTCAAGGGCAACGCGATCGACGCGGTGACCACCGACGACATGATCCTGGCCGGCTACGCCAAGCGTGAGGGCTCCTCGCTCAAGGTCACCGGCGCCCCGTTCACCGACGAGAAGTACGGCGTCGGCCTGAAGAAGGGCGACAAGGAGACCTGCGAGGCCGTCAACAAGGCCATCACCGAGATGTACTCCGACGGGACGATCCAGAAGCTGTTCGACAAGCACTTCTCGGGCACCGGTCTGAAGTTCACCGCGACCGGCGCGCCGCCTGCCGAGGGCTGCAGCTGATCCCCTGTCCACGCGCCGGTGAGGTCACCTCACCGGCGCTCCCCGTCTCCGGTGGAGCCCGATGGAATCGATTCTCGACTTCAGCCCCCTCGTCGAACAGTTCGGCACGATCCTCACCGGTTTCTGGTCGACGATCCGCCTGACCCTGATGAGCGCGATTTTGGCGCTGATCCTCGGCACGGTCCTGGTCGCGATGCGGGTGTCCCCCACGCCCGTGCTCCGCGCCGCCGGGACGATCTACGTCAACACCCTGCGCAACACCCCTCTCACGCTGGTACTGCTGCTGTGCGCGCTCGGCCTTAGCGACACCCTGCAACTGTCGCTGTCGGGTGACTCGGCCACCAACTACTACTGGTGGGCGACGCTCGGCCTGTCTGCCTACACCGCCGCGTTCGTCTGCGAGGCGCTGCGGGCCGGCATCAACACCGTGCCCTCCGGCCAGGCGGAGGCCGCCCGCGCGATCGGGCTGACCTTCACCCAGTCGCTGCGCATGGTCGTGCTCCCGCAGGCGTTCCGCTCGGTGATCGCGCCGCTCGGCAGCATCCTGATCGCGCTCACCAAGAACACCACCATCGTGATCGTCGCCGGCTACATCGAGGCGTCGGCGGTCATGAAGCAGATGTTCGACGACTACGGGGGCACGCTGCCGATCTTCCTCGGGTTCGCCGCCGGGTACATGGTCCTCACCCTGCCCACCGGGTTCTTCTTCGGCTGGCTGGCCAAGCGGATGGCGGTGGCCCGATGAGCACGAGCGTCCTGTTCGACGTCCCCGGCCCCCGGGCCCGGCTGCGCAACAACGTCCTGACCCTCCTGTCGGCCGTCGTGGTGCTCGGCATCGCCTACCTGCTGATCAAGGGACTGACCGACAAGGGACAGTTCGCCGGGCGGCTGTGGGAGCCGTTCCTGCGACTGGACGTGTGGACCGGGCAGATCCTCCCCGGCCTGCTCGCCACGCTCCAGGCCGCGATCGTCTCGGCCGTGCTCGCGCTGGTCTTCGGCGTCGTCTTCGGGCTCGGCAGGCTGTCCGACCATGCCTGGATCCGCAGGCCGGCGGGCGCGGTCGTGGAGTTCTTCCGCGCCATCCCGCTGCTGCTGCTCATCTTCTTCGCCCAGGCCGGGCCGGCGACCATGAGCGGCTACACCATCAGCGTGCCGGCGTTCGCCGCCGTGGTCGTCGGCCTGACGCTGTACAACGGGTCGGTGCTCGCCGAGGTGTTCCGCGCGGGCATCCAGGCCGTGCCGAAGGGCCAGTCGGAGGCCGGGTACGCCCTCGGGCTGCGCAAGGGCGGCGTCATGCGGCTCATCCTGCTGCCGCAGGCCACCACGGCGATGATGCCGGCCATCGTCAGCCAGATGGTCGTCCTGCTCAAGGACACCGCGCTCGGCTGGGTCATCGCCTACGAGGAACTGCTCAACTTCGGGCTCAAGCAGATCCCGGCCAACTTCGGCAACCTCATCCCGAGCGCGATCGTCATCTCGCTGGTGTACATCGCGATCAACCTGGCGCTGAGCTACCTCGCCAACGTGCTCGAGCGGCGCAGCAGGCGCAGCCGCCGTACGAGCGCGGGCGTCGTCACCGCCCCGGCGGCGGTCGGCGTCGGGGTCGAGACCGGAGTCTGACCCGCCTTCGCCGACGGCCGGGGTCCCCTGCGGACCCCGGCCGTTCGCGTTCCTCCGTCCCAGGTACGTCGGACGGGGGAAAACATCCCGCCCCGGCGTGCTTTGCGGCGATACGTGAAACACGATCAGTGGCGTAGCCGCCACGCGGAGCGGGGTTTTCCGGCAGGATGCGGCTATGCCCCCCGATCGCACGTCCGGGCACCCGCAGTCGCCGTTCGGTGCCTGGCCCTCGCCGATCTCCACCGCCGACGTCGTCCGCTACGGACTGCGTCCCGGATACCCCACCGCGCACTCCGGACAGATCTGGTGGGAGGAGGACCGCCCCACAGAGGGCGGGCGGCGCACCCTGGTCCACCACGCGGCGGGCGGCGCCCGGCGCGAGCTGCTCAGCCCGCCCTGGGACGCCCGCACCCGCGTCCACGAGTACGGCGGACGTTCCTACGCCGTGGCGCCAGGGGTCGGCGTCGTGTTCGCCGGCCACGCCGACCAGCGGCTCTACCTGGTCCGCGACGACGGCTCCGGTCCGGCGCGCGAGCCGGTGGCGATCACCCCCGAGCCGGACGCGCCCGCCGCCCTGCGCTACGCCGACCTCACCGTGCACGGCGACGAGGTGTGGTGCGTCCAGGAGCGCCACGCCGGCGGCGGGAAGGTCGTGCGGTCCATCGTCTCGATCCCCCTGCGCGACGGCGGTGAGCCCCGGCAGCGCGTCGCGGGCAGCGACTTCTACGCCTCTCCCTCCATCTCGCCCGACGGCGAGCACCTCGCCTACATCTGCTGGGACCACCCCCGCATGCCCTGGACCGGCACCGAACTCCGGGTCACCCGGCTCGCCGACGGCGCCTCGCGTCAGATCATGGGCGGCGCCGCGGAGTCCGTGCTCGCCCCCCGCTGGAAGGACGCCTCCACGCTGTACGCCCTGTCCGACCGGTCGGGGTGGTGGAACCTGTACGAGATCGGCGGCGGCGCGGCGCGCCCGCTCTACCCGGCCGAGGAGGAGTTCGCGTGGGCGCCCGCCGAGCTCGGCGGCGCCCCGTACGCCGTGCTGGCCGACGGCAGGCTCGCCGTTCTACACGGCAGGCCCGACCTGCGGCTCGGTGTGCTCGACCCGCGCACCGGCGTGCTCACCGACCTCGACCTGCCCTACGACGGCTGGGTGCCGTGCCTCAGCGCCGACGGAGCCACCGTGTGCGGCGTCGCCTACGGGGCGCGGGTGCCCCGGTCGGTGGTGCGGGTCGACACCGCCACGGGCCTCGCCGAGAGCGTGCGCAGCGACACCGGCGCGCTGCCCGACCCCGCCTACCTGCCGTCCTGCCGGCCGGTGGAGATCCGCGGCCGTTCGGGACGGCGGGTGCACGCCTACGTGTACCCGCCCGCCAACCCCACGGTGAGCGTCGGGGAGGCCGCGCCGCCGTATGTGGTGTTCGTCCACGCGGGCCCCGCCTCCCACGCCACCTCGGCCCTGGACCTGCGCAAGGCGTTCTTCACCAGCAGGGGCATCGGCATCATCGACGTCAACCACGGCGGCTCCACCGGGTACGGCCGCGCCTACCGCGACCGGCTGCGGGGCCACTGGGGCGTTATCGACGTGGAGGACACCATCGCCGCCGCCGAGTGGCTCCTGTCGGACGGGCACGCCGACCCGGCCCGCATCGCCGTCAGGGGGGTCGGCGCGGGCGGCTGGACCACCATGGCGGCCTGCTGCTCCTCCGGGCTGTTCTGCGGCGGCGTGGCGATCGCCGGCGTCAGCACCCTGGGGCCACTGGCCTCCTCGACGCACGACTTCGAGTCGCGGTACGCCGAGTGGCTCGTCGGCCCGGCGGACCCTCTGCTGCACGCCTCGCGCGAGCCGCTGGCGCGGAGCGGTCAGATCGACTGCCCGATGCTGCTGCTGCAGGGCCAGGACGACCCCGTGGTGCCGCCGGCGCAGTCGGAGGCGTTCGTGGCCGCGCTGAACGAGCGCGGGGTGCCGTGCGTCTACCTGGCCTTCGAGGGCGAGGGGCACGAGTTCCGCAGAGCCGAGACCAAGAGCGCCGCGCTCGCCGCCGAGCTGTCCTTCTATCAGCGCCTGTTCCGCCTCTGACCTTCCCGCCGGCGTCCGTCCCCGTCTCAGGGGCCCCTCCACGTGAGCGGAGCCGGTTCGGCGGGCACGGAGTCAGCGGGTACGGAGTCAGCGGGCACGAGGCCGGAACTGCCCAGATCACCGCGGCCCGGCCGGCGGGCGAAAGCCGGCGCGGTCGAGGCCGGCGCGGTCGAGGTCAGCGGGCGAACTCGGTGGCGCGCGACTCGCGGACGACGGTGATGCGGATCTGACCCGGGTAGGTCAGCTCCTCCTCCACCTGCTTGGCGACGTCGCGGGCGATCACCTGCGCCTGGATGTCGTCGATGGCCTCCGGGCGCACCATGACCCTGATCTCGCGGCCGGCCTGCATCGCGAAGACCTTCTCGACCCCGTCGTAGGACTGCGCGATCTCCTCCAGGCGCTCCAGGCGCTTGACGTAGGCCTCCAGCGACTCCCTGCGCGCGCCGGGACGGCTGCCGCTGATCGCGTCGGCGGCCTGGGTCAGCACCGCCTCGACCGTGCGGACCTCGACCTCGTTGTGGTGCGCCTCGATGGCGTGCACGACGTCCTCGTGCTCGCCGTAGCGCCGGGCGATCTCGGCGCCGATGAGGGCGTGGCTGCCCTCGACCTCGTGGGTGAGCGCCTTGCCGATGTCGTGCAGCACCGTGCAGCGCTTGAGCAGCATCGGGTCCAGACGCAGCTCGGAGGCCATGATGCCGGCGATGTGCGCCGACTCGATGAGGTGCTTGAGGACGTTCTGCCCGTAGGAGGTGCGGTAGCGGAGCTGGCCGAGCAAGGTGATGAGCTCGGGATGCATGTCGGTGATGCCGAGCTCGACCAGCGCGTCCTCGCCGGCCCGGACGCACAGGTCCTTGACCTCCTCCTTGCTGCGCTCGTAGGCCTCCTCGATGCGCTGGGGATGGATGCGGCCGTCCAGGACGAGCTTCTCCAGCGTGAGCCGCGCCGTCTCGCGCCGCACCGGGTCGAAGCAGGACAGCAGCACGGCCTCGGGAGTGTCGTCGATGATCAGGTTGACGCCGGTGGTGGACTCGAAGGCCCGGATGTTGCGACCCTCGCGGCCGATGATGCGGCCCTTCATCTCGTCGCCGGGCAGGTGCAGCACGCTGACCACCGACTCGGCGGTCTGCTCGGTGGCCACCCGCTGCACGGCCAACGTGACGATCTTGCAGGCGCGCTTCTCGCCCTCTTTGCGGGCCTCGCCCTCGATCTCGCGGACGATCAGCGCCGCCTCGCGCTTGGCCTGGTTCTCGATGGTCATCACCAGCTCGGCCTTGGCCTGATCGGCGGTCAGCCCGGCGACCCGCTCGAGCACCTCGCGGCGCTTGTCCTCGACGTGGTCGAGCTCGGCGCGGCGGTCGGCGAGCTGGGACTCGGTCTCGGCGAGCTCCCTGCCGCGCTCGGCCTGCCTGCGGGCCTCCTCGTCCAGACGCTGCTCGCGCTCGGCCAGGCGGTTCTCGCGGCGCTCGAGGTCGGACCTGAGCTCCTTCAGCTCGTGCTTGAGGGAACGGGTCTCATCTTCGACCTCCTTGCGCATCCGCAGGGCGCCCTCGGCGGCGACCTCGGCCCGGCGGAGCATCTCCCCGGCGTCCGACTCGGCCTTCACGCGGATCTCGACGCCTTCGCGGCGGGCCTGCTCCAGCTCGGACTGGACGTCGGCGATCTCCTCGGCGGTGGGCCCCCGCGTGCCGGACCGGCCGGCACCGGTGCGGCGTATCAGCACGACGAGCGTGACAATCGCGACAAGCGCCAGCAGGACAACGGCTATCGCCAGCATGATCACGACTGTCGAACCCATGCGCGCCCACCCCTCCTCGCGTCGCGAGCTTCAGCACGCGAGGGTTACACGCACAGCACGGACCAGCCCGACCGGGCGATCCTGGTCAGACGAATATGTCCAACGCGTCGGCGCCAAGGCGCCGGTCCGCTGGGTGTGATCGGTCTTGATCGTCCGTCGTGCACCGTTATGGCAATCCGCACTGCGCGGAGTAACTCCTCACTGTGGTCGAGATTAAGCGTCAGAGAGGTAACGAGCAAGCAAAGTCCGCCCGTCAAGCCAGTTTTGTCCTCTCACAGGAACGGGCGCTCGACGGCGCCGCGCCGGATTTATCCCGATATGCAGCGGTAAGTAGTGAAAACGATCTTCTGTCGAGTGACGGAGGTCTCCTTGGTGGTCCGTCTGGTCCTCGGCCCGATTCGGGAGATTTTCCGGGCGTCCGGCACGATCCGGGGACGCCGGGGTATGGGGCGGCCATGGTACAGATCGGTTACTCGCTGATGTGCGAGCAGACACCGCCCAAGCGGCTCGTCGAGGACGCCGTCGCCGCCGAGCGCGCGGGGTTCGACTACGAGACCATCTCCGACCACTACTTCCCGTGGCTGGAGGACATGGACCACTCCCCTTACGCCTGGTCGGTGCTGGGAGCGGTGGCGAACGCCACCGAGCGCATCCCCTTCATGACCTACGTCACCTGCCCGATCATGCGCTACCACCCCGCCGTGGTGGCACAGAAGGCCGCGACGATGGGCGCGCTGTCGGACGAGCGGTTCACCCTCGGCCTCGGCGCGGGCGAGCACCTCAACGAGCACGTCGTCGGGCGGGGCTGGCCGCCGGTCAACATCCGCCACGAGATGTTCGGCGAGGCCATCGAGATCATCCAGGCCCTGTTCGGCGGCGAGTACGTCAGCTACCGCGGCGACCACTTCACGATCGACTCCGCCAAGCTGTACGACCTGCCCGCCGAGCCGGTGCCCGTCGGCATCGCCGCCTCGGGGGCGCAGTCGGTGGACCTCGCGGCCGAGTACGGCGACGCGCTCATCGCCGTCCAGCCCGACGCCGACCTGGTGTCCCGCTTCCACGCCACCGGCGGCGCCGGCAAGCCCGTGTACGGCCAGCTCGCGGTCTCCTACGACACCGACGTCCAGGCCGCCACCGAACGGGCCCACCGGCTCTGGAAGTGGTTCTCAGCCGGGTGGAAAGTGCTCTCAGAGCTGCCCGGTCCGGTGAACTTCGAGGCCTATGCGCAGTTCGTCCGCCCGGAGGACGTGACGAAGAACGTCCCGTGCGGCTCCGACATCGACGCGGTCGTCCGCGCCGTCAAGGAGTTCACCGACGCCGGCTTCACCCACGTGGCCCTGGTGCAGATCGGCGCGGACCACCAGCGCGAGTTCCTCGCCTGGGCCGAGAAAGAACTCCTCCCAGCCCTCCGCGACCTCAACTGATCAGCCGCCCGAGATCGAGGTCGACATCCACCTCGAACCCGATCGAGGTTCGCAGCCGCTTGCGATGGATACCCGTCGGGACATAAGCCCTCACGGCCGGCTCCAGCTCGAAGGTGTAGACGACCGGCGCCTCATCTTCCTGCTCGATCCGCCAGAGGAACCGGATGCCGGCGTTGGAGTATTTGATCGGTTTGGTCGTGCGGTCTCGCTCGGCGGACTCCGGCGACACCACTTCGACGATCAGGTGAACGTCCTCCGGCCTGAACGACGTCGTCGCGAGGCTCGTCATCGCCGTGCGCTTGACCAGGAGGATGTCAGGCTCCGGACGTTGCCGGAGACCAAGGGTCACGCTCATCTGCCGCGCCACGACCAGATCGTCGGGCGGGTCGAGCTCACGCTCGAGAAGCCGGAGCATGAGCATGCGGAAGGCGCTCTGCGGCGACAGCATGATGAGTGATCCATCGATCAGTTCGACGTGCCGGGGCGCGCCGGGAGGAAGATGATCGAGCATGTCGGCCGTCCAGCCGCCGGGCGGCCCCGGATAGGACCAGTCGGGAAGCGCCGTCGACATCTGGTTCCCCCCCACCTCCGCGATCACGTGGCGCTACCATCCTGCCACGGATCGTTACAGCGGGTCACTCCAAGACATCCGGGAGGTCACCCGTCGGCGCAGCGGGTCACTCGAAGGCGTCGGGGAGGTCGTCCGTGGGGTGGCCTTCGCTTTCGAGGGCCTCACGGACGACGCGGTAGGCGAGGCCGCCGGAATAGCCCTTGCGGGCGAGCATGCCGGCGAGCCGCCGCACCCGCGCGGCCGGTTCGAGGTGAC
This sequence comes from Sphaerisporangium sp. NPDC005288, assembly GCF_040607475.1. Classification (NCBI taxonomy): domain Bacteria; kingdom Bacillati; phylum Actinomycetota; class Actinomycetes; order Streptosporangiales; family Streptosporangiaceae; genus Sphaerisporangium; species Sphaerisporangium sp. NPDC005288. The sequence continues at coordinate 299,086 of NZ_JBEXGT010000001.1, forward strand.
GGGTGCCGGAGAGCTTGCGGGCGACGAGCCGGCGCGCGGTCTCCAGCTCCTGGTCGGGGTCGAGCTGGTCGACGGCGTCGCGCACGGTCTCTTCGTCCACGCCCCGGGTGCGCAGCTCGGCGGCGAGCGCTCGCCGGGCCAGCCCCCGCCCGGCATGCCGTGAGGTGACCCACGCCTCCGCGAACGCCTCGTCGTCGATCAGGCCGACATCGGAGAAGCGGGCGAGAACGGCCTCCGCCGCCTCGTCGGGAATGTCGCGCTTGCGCAGCGCGTCGGCGAGTTGGGCGCGCGTGCGGGGCGCCAGCGTCAGCAGCCGCAGACAGACCGCCCGAGCAACCGCCTGCGGATCCGCCGCCGGCCCCTCAGCGGCCGGCGACCCCTCGACCGGCCCGTCGAACCCCTTCCACCGAGCCGACCCCCTGTCCCGCCGTGAGCCCTCCCGCCCCCGGGCCGAACGCCCACCCGGACGGCCGCCGAACACCTCACTCTCCGATGCCCCATGGGACGAGAGACCGTCGTGAAGACCGGACCCCCCGTGAGACGGGAAGCCGTCGTGGGGATCCGGCGCCCAGAGGGGGGCGCCGGTGTCACCGGCCGGGAAGTCGCCTTGGTCGCCCCGGCCGCCTCGGCGGCGACGGCGGGCGGGCTTGCCGGCCGCCTCGTCTTCGACCCAGGCACCCCAGTCTCCCGGCCGTAGCCGGCCGGGTTCGTCGTCGCGCGCGGGCATCGCGGATCAGCTCGGATCGAACATCGACGCGGCGGATCGGCTAGAGACAGGCGTCGGCCTCGAAACAGGCGTCAGCATGACAAGGCGGCTCGGATCAGGCATCGGCATGGCGGATCGGCTCGATCAGACGTCGCCCGGCTTGGGCGCCTTGGAGCCGCGCCCGGACGGGGCGGCAGCGGCGGGGACCGGAGGCGCGGCAGGCTCGACCGGGGTGTCGAGGCGAGGACCGACGCCGAGCTTCTCCTTGATCTTCTTCTCGATCTCGTTGGCGATGTCGGGGTTGTTCTTCAGGAAGTTGCGGGCGTTCTCCTTGCCCTGGCCGAGCTGGTCGCCCTCGTAGGTGTACCAGGCGCCGGCCTTGCGGACGAAGCCGTGCTCGACGCCCATGTCGATCAGGCCGCCCTCGCGGGAGACGCCGAAGCCGTAGAGGATGTCGAAGTCGGCCACCCGGAAGGGCGGGGCCATTTTGTTCTTGACGACCTTGACCCGGGTGCGGTTGCCGACCGGCTCGGTGCCGTCCTTGAGCGTCTCGATGCGGCGGACGTCCAGGCGGATGGAGGCGTAGAACTTCAGCGCCTTGCCGCCGGTCGTGGTCTCGGGCGAGCCGAACATGACGCCGATCTTCTCGCGGAGCTGGTTGATGAAGATGGCGGTCGTGCTGGTGTTGTTGAGGGCGCCGGCCACCTTGCGCAGGGCCTGCGACATGAGGCGGGCCTGCAGGCCGACGTGGCTGTCGCCCATCTCGCCCTCGATCTCGGCCTTGGGCACCAGGGCCGCCACCGAGTCGATGACCACGAGGTCGATCGCGCCGGAGCGGATCAGCATGTCGGTGATCTCGAGGGCCTGCTCGCCGGTGTCGGGCTGGGAGACCAGCAGGGCGTCGGTGTCGACGCCGAGCTTGCGGGCGTACTCGGGGTCGAGGGCGTGCTCGGCGTCGATGAACGCCGCGATGCCGCCGGCCCGCTGGGCGTTGGCGACGGCGTGCAGCGCCACGGTGGTCTTACCGCTGGACTCGGGACCGTAGATCTCGACGATGCGCCCGCGGGGGTAGCCGCCGATGCCGAGAGCGACATCGAGTGCGATGGCCCCGGTGGGGATCACCTCGATGGGAGCTCGGGCGTCATCGCCGAGGCGCATGACAGAGCCCTTGCCGAACTGCCGCTCGATTTGGGCGAGCGCGGTCTCAAGGGCCTTCTCGCGGTCGTTGGCTGCCATGGAGTGCCCCCCTGGAGGGTGAGTCGAAGTCGTTTCCGTCGCTGGCAAGCTACGGGGTGCCACCGACAATTTCCCGGAACGGGCCCAGGGCGCCGGCGGCGCCGGCATGCCCAATATAGCCGAACGACTGTTCGATCACAGCTCAACGGCACGGTCCTCATCCGACTGGCACCTGTGTCAGGGCCTGGCGACGGGGGTGGGCAGCCATGCCGGGCCGCACACCTGCTTGCGGGGTGGGCTCATTCGATGCTCTGGTGACGGCTCGGCCCGGTCAGGTGGGCCGACGGTCGCGAGGAAGCGGGCGCGGCGTGGTCGTCGTCGACATGCTCAGCTCAGAGATGGTGAGCGCAGCTCGCGAGTCGGTCAGCTGCCCAGCCGGGTCGGGTCAGCGCAGCCGGGAGTCGACGTCGGTGACTCCGCAGACCGCGCGCCACACGTCCTTGGCGGACTCGCCGTCGGCGAGGGCCTGGAGCACGGTGCGGCCGCCCAACTCGGCGATGACGTAGTCACGCGCCCAGGACTCGGCGTACATCTCGCCGAAATGGCGGTTCATCCGGCTCCAGAAGTCCGTCAAGCGCATGGTCCCAGTATGGTCCCCGGCCCGCCGTGCCCACGTCGCCCCGTAGCCTGCGGCCCGCCGTACCAAGGCCACCCCCGTAGCCTCCGGCGCGACGTGCCAGACCGCCCGTGGTTCCCGGCCCGCCTGGCTGCGCCGGTCGTGGTGGGGGGGCCGGAGTGTTCGCGCCGGTCAGAGGACGCGGGAGCCGTACATCTCTCCCAGGGGGTCGGCCAGCAGTTCCAGGCGCGCCCCGTCAGGGTCGCGGAAGTAGATCGACGCGTCGCTCTCCACCTGGTAGGGCACCCCGGCGGCGTCCAGCTTCTCCCTCAGCCTCTCCCACTTGCCTCGCTCGACGGAGATCGCGATGTGGTGCAGGCCGCCGAGCACCTCCTGATACGGCCCGAGGTCGAGCCCGGGGAGGTCGAAGAAGGCGAGCAGGTTGCCGTTGCCGATGTCGAAGAAGAAGTGGTTCGAGCCCTTGTAGTCACGGTTCTCGAAGATCTCCGTCAGCGGGAACTCCAGCACGTCCTGGTAGAACTGGATGGTCCGCTCGACGTCTGAACAGATCAGTGCGAAGTGGTGCAGGCCACGTGCGCTGCTCTCTGGCCGTCGTGCTTGGAGGTAGTGCCCGCGGATCCGCTCTCGAGTCGCCTCGATGGCCGCGTAGTCGATGCCCATAGGTCCACATGACGTGCCGGGCGTAGGCCATGTCAAGCCCGCGCGGCGTGGCGGGCCCGGTGAGCACGTCGGCCGGACGGGGTGGCGCGTTCTGTCGGTGGCGAGTTGCATGATGAAGCGGTGACCGGATCCGCGCTCGACCACTTCACTCCGGTGACCCGGCAGTGGTTCACCGACGCCTTCGCCATGCCGACGGCCGCCCAAGAGGGCGCGTGGCGGTCCATCGCGCGCGGCGACAACACCCTGGTCGTCGCGCCCACCGGGTCGGGCAAGACGCTCGCCGCGTTCCTGTGGTCGCTCGACCGCCTCGCCGCCGACCGCATGGCGGCCGGCTCCGATCATGACGCCGGCGGGGGCCACGAGAGCGGCACGGGCGCCGCGGCCGGTGAAGGCCGCCAGAGCGGCGCGGGCCGGGGGAAGGGCGCGCGCGGGCGCGCGCGCGACAAAGGCGCTCCCCGGCGGTGCCGGGTGGTGTACGTCTCGCCGCTGAAGGCGCTGGCCGTGGACGTCGAGCGCAACCTGCGCGCCCCGCTCACCGGCATCAAGCAGACGGCGCGGCGCCTCGGGCTGCACGCTCCCGAGATCTCGGTGGCCATCCGTTCGGGCGACACCACGGCCGAGGACCGCCGGCGTTTCGCCGCCGCCCCGGCCGACATTTTGATCACCACGCCCGAGTCGCTCTATCTGATCCTGACGAGCCAGGCCCGCGAGGCGCTGCGCGATGTCGAGACGGTCATCGTCGACGAGGTGCACGCGGTGGCGGCCGGCAAGCGGGGCGTCCATCTCGCGCTGACCCTCGAGCGGCTGGACGCGCTGCTGGCGCGCCCGGCGCAGCGCATCGGCCTGTCGGCCACGGTGCGTCCCGTGAGCGAGGTGGCGACGTTCCTGGGGGGCTCGCGCCCGACGACGGTCGTCCAGCCGCCGTCCGAGAAGGTCATCGAGGTCGACGTGGTCGTCCCCGTGGAGGACATGACCGAGCTGGACGCCGCCCCCCGGCAGGGCCCGCCCTCCGATGACGAGACGGCCTGGCTGGAGCCCGCGGCCCGGCGATCCATCTGGCCGCACGTCGAGGAGCACCTGCTCGGGCTCATCCAGGCGCACCGCTCGACCATCGTCTTCGCCAACTCCCGGCGCCTGGCCGAGCGTCTGTGCACCCGGCTCAACGAGCTCGCCTACGAACGGTCGAACGGGGGCCCGGCCGGGGCCTTCCCTCCCGACGACCTGTGGACCACCCCACCGGAGGGCGGCGCCGGCACGCCGGTGCCGGCGGCGTCGACCTCCACGCCCGCGGCGATGATGGCTCAGGCCGGCGCCTCCTCCGGGGCGGTGCCCGAGATCGTCCGCGCCCACCACGGGTCGGTGTCCAAAGAGGAGCGCGCCCAGATCGAGGAGGCCCTGAAGTCCGGGCGCCTGCCGGCCGTGGTCGCCACCTCCAGCCTCGAACTGGGCATCGACATGGGTTCGGTCGACCTGGTCGCGTGCGTGGAGGCGCCGCCGAGCGTGGCCAGCGGCCTGCAGCGCATCGGCCGGGCCGGTCACCAGGTGGGGGCCGTCTCCAAGGGCGTCATCTTCCCCAAGTACCGCGGCGACCTGCTCCAGACGGCCGTCGTCTCCGAGCGCATGAAGTCCGGCGAGATCGAGGAGATGCGCTACCCGCGCAACCCCCTCGACGTGCTCGCGCAGCACATCGTGGCCATGTGCGCGCTGGACGAGTGGACCGTAGACGAGCTCGAGAGCCTGGTCAGGCGGGCCGCCCCGTACGCCACCCTGCCGAGGACCGCGCTGGAGGCCACCCTCGACATGCTGGCCGGGCGCTACCCCAGCGAAGAGTTCGCCGAGCTGCGCCCGCGCATCGTGTGGGATCGCGTGACCGGCCGGGTCACCGGCCGCCCCGGAGCCCAGCGCCTGGCGGTCACCAACGCCGGCACCATCCCCGACCGCGGCATGTTCGGCGTCTTCCTCGCCGGAGGCGACACCGGGCGGGGCGGCAGGCGGGTCGGCGAGCTGGACGAAGAGATGGTCTACGAGTCCCGGGTGGGCGACGTCTTCGTGCTGGGCGCCACATCCTGGCGCATCGAGGACATCACCGCCGATCGCGTGCTGGTGTCCCCCGCGCCCGGCCAGCCGGGCAAGCTGCCGTTCTGGCACGGCGACACCCCGGGCCGTCCCGCCGAGCTCGGCCGGGCCCTCGGCGCCTTCACCCGCGAGCTGTCCGAAGGCAGAGCCGACCGGCTCGCGGAGGCCGGGCTGGACGCCTTCGCCACCGGCAACCTGTTGTCCTACCTGGCCGAGCAGCGCGAGGCCACCGGGTACGTGCCCGACGACCGCACCCTGCTGATCGAGCGCTTCCACGACGAGCTCGGCGACTGGCGGGTGGTCGTGCACAGCCCGTTCGGCGCCCGGGTCCACGCGCCGTGGGCGCTGGCCATCGGCAGGCGGCTGCGCGAGCGCTACGACGTGGACGTGCAGGCCCTGCACTCCGACGACGGCATCGTCCTGCGCATCCCCGACACCCTCGACGGCGCGCCCACCGACGTCGCGGTGTTCGACGCCGACGAGATCGAGCAGATCGTCACCGAGGAGCTCGGCGGCTCGGCGCTGTTCGCCTCCCGGTTCCGCGAGTGCGCCGGCCGCGCCCTGCTGCTGCCCCGGCGCAACCCGGGCAGGCGCTCTCCCCTGTGGCAGCAGCGCCAGCGGGCCGCCGACCTGCTCAAGGTCGCCAGCCGGTACGGCTCGTTCCCGGTGGTGCTGGAGACCATGCGCGAGTGCCTGCAGGACGTCTTCGACGTGCCGGGGCTGGTGCGGCTCATGCGCGACATCGCCGCCCGCCGGGTGCGCGTGGTCGAGGTCGAGACCGCCCAGGCGTCGCCCTTCGCGGCCTCGCTGCTGTTCGCCTACGTCGGCGCCTTCATGTACGGAGGGGACGCCCCGCTGGCCGAGCGGCGCGCGCAGGCACTCGCCCTGGACACCCACCTGCTCGCCGAACTGCTCGGCGAGGCCGATCTGCGCGAGCTGCTCGACCCCGACGTCGTGGCCGACACCGAGCGCGAGCTGGCGCGGCTCGACCGGCCGCTGCGCGACGCCGAAGACCTCGCCGACCTGCTGCGCACCCACGGCCCGCTGCGCCCGGAGGACATCGCCGTGCGCGGCGGCGACCCGGCCTGGGCGGCCGACCTCGAGGCGGCCCGGCGGGCGATCCGCGTCCGGGTCGCCGGGGCCGAGCAGTGGGCGGCCGTCGAGGACGCCGCCCGGCTCAGGGACGCGCTCGGCGCGCCGCTGCCGATGGGTCTCCCCCACGTGTTTCTCGAGCCCGTGGCCGACCCGCTCGGCGATCTGCTCGCCCGGCACGCCCGCACGCGCGGCCCCTTCGCCGCCGCCACCGCCGCCACCCGCTTCGGGCTGGGCGTCGCCGTCGTGACCGACGCGCTCAGGCGGCTGGCGTCCTCGGGCCGGGTGGTCTCCGGCGAGTTCCGGCCCGGCGGCTGGGGTGAGGAGTGGTGCGACGCGGGTGTGCTGCGGTCGCTGCGGCGCAGGTCGCTGGCCCGGTTGCGCAAGGAGGTCGAGCCCGTCCCGCCCGAGGCGCTGGCCGCGTTCTCCCCGGCCTGGCACGGCATCACCGAGGGCCGGTCGGCGCGCGGCATGGACGCCCTCGTGCACGCCATCGAGCGGCTGCAGGGCGCCGCGGTGCCGGGGTCCGCGCTGGAGACGCTGGTCCTGCCGAGCCGGGTGCCGGGCTACGAGCCGGCGCTGCTGGACGAGCTGACCGCCTCGGGGGAGGTCCTGTGGGCGGGTCAGGGGTCGCTTCCGGGCGGCGACGGCTGGGTGGCGCTGTTCTTCGCCGACACCGCTCCGCTGCTGCTGCCCGCACCGGCCGAGGTCACCATGACCCCGTTGCACGAGAAGATCCTCGACGCCCTGGGCGGCGGTGGGGCGCTGTTCTTCCGCGATCTGTCCACCCGGGCCGGCTCGCTCGACGACATCGCGCTCGCCGGCGCTCTGTGGGACCTGGTGTGGTCCGGGCGCGTCTCGGGCGACACGCTGGCGCCGTTGCGCGCGGCGCTGGGCTCCGGTCGGCCCGCGCACCGGCCGACGACGGCGCGCAGGCGAAGGGCCGTGCTGCCGACCCGGTCGGGGCCGCCGACGGTGAGCGGCCGCTGGTGGTTGCTGCCCGAGGCCTCTGCTGACGCCACCGAACGCGCCCACGCGCAGGCCGAGGTGCTGCTCGAACGGCACGGCGTGGTGACCAAGGGCGCGGTGGCGGCCGAGCGCCTCACCGGTGGGTTCGCCGGGGTCTACCCGGTGTTCCGCGCCTTCGAGGAGACCGGCCGCTGCCGCCGCGGATACTTCGTGGAGGGTCTGGGCGGCGCCCAGTTCGCCCTCCCCGGCGCCGTCGACCGCATGCGCGCCTCCGCCGCCGGTCCGTCCGCCGCCGGCCCGTTCGCGGCCAACCCTTCGGCGGCCGAGCGGCGGGCGGTGGTGCTGGCGGCGACCGACCCGGCCTGCCCGTACGGGGCGGCGCTGCCGTGGCCGGCGCATCCCGGAGACCTCACGCACAAGCCCGGCCGTAAAGCCGGGGCGCTGGTGGTGCTGGTGGACGGCCGCCTCATCATCTACGTCGAGCGCGGCGGCAAGACCCTGCTGTCCTTCGCCGACGACGACCGCCTCCAGCCGGCGGTGGACGCCCTCGCGCTCGCCGTCCGCGACGGGGCGCTCGGCAAGCTCACGGTCGAGAAGGCCGACGGCGCCGCGATCGTCGACTCCCCCCTCGCCGCCGCGCTGGAGACCGCCGGCTTCTACCCCACCCCCCGCGGCCTCCGTCTGCGCGCCTGACGCGCCGGCGGTCAGGTCAGGGTGCGGGGGCCGTAGAGGGCGGCGGGGGTGTTGGTGGTCATGGCCCAGTAGCGGTCGCCGTAGGACCAGTGCCACCACTCGGTGGGGTAGTTGACCAGGCCGACGGACTCCAGGGCCGCGCCGAGGATCTTGCGGTGCTCGCGCGCGGCGGCCGAGATGTTGGGCGCGTCGGTGTAGCAGGCGCCGTCGCTCTGCTCGGGGTTGGCGTTGACCGGGGTGCCCATGTCCAGCTCGGCGCCGTCGTCGGTGGTGAGGGTGAGGTCGACCGCCGCGCCCGCCGTGTGCGGGGCGACCTCGATGGGCGAGACGTACCGGCTGGCGGCCACGTGCAGCTCTTGCGGCGACATCTCCGGGAAGGCCGCCCGCAGTTCGTCCTTGTACTGCTCGAAGTAGCGCCGCTGCAGCACCGGAGGCCGGTATCCCTCGACCACGAGCAGCCGGTAACCGTAGGGCAGTTGCCGCTGGGCGTCCGAAAGCCGCAGCAGCAGCCCCTCCCGCAGGTGGGCGTAGGCGCCGGCGGGGTCGGCGAGCCTGCCGTCGACACCGAGCACGCCGCGCACGTCGGCCAGCGCCTCACCGTTCTCCTCGACGGGGATGGAGGTCACGCGGGGGTCAGAGATGAGCACGATGTTGCGCATGGCCAGCCAGTCTGACATAACCGACTTTTAACCCCGTTTACCTGGTACCCCGCACCGCGAAGACGTCCTACGGCATGCCGCCGGCACCGGCTTCTCCGCGGTCCACCTGGTCCCGCGGCCGCCCCAAGGCGTCAGTGCGGCATGTCGCCGACACCGGGTTCTCCTCGATTCGCCCGGGCCCGTGGCCGCCGCGAGGCATCAGCAGGACATGCCGCCGACAGCGGCTTCTTCTCGGGTCCGCACGGCCCTGCGGCCACGGTGAGGCGCCAGCGCGGCATGTCGCCGACACCGGGTTCTCCTCGATTCGCCCGCCGGGCCTGCGGCCGCCGCGAGGCATCAGCAGGACATGCCGCCGACACCGGCTTCTTCTCGGGTCCGCACGGCCCTGCGGCCACGGTGAGGCGTCAGTACGGGATGCCGTCGACGGTGCTGGAGAAGACCTCCTCCCGGGCCTGGTCCAGGGCGGCGGTCAGGGCGCCCCCCAGGACCGGGTTGCCCTCGACCTCGGTGACCGCGACCTTCGGCCGGCTCGGGCAGATGCGGGCGACGGCCTTCTCGACCCGCCCGGCGAGCGCCTGACCGCCCGCCCTCCCCACATCCCCGCTGAGCACGACCAGTCCCGGGTCCAGGACGACGGTCACGGCGGCGACCCCGATGGCCAGCCGCTCGGCCACCTCGTCCAGGAAGCCGTCCTTGCCGGTCTCGACGGCGGCGCGGACCATGTCGGCGGCCTGGACCATGTCGGCGCCGGGCCCGGAACGCAGGCCGTGGGCGGCGGCCAGGCGGCCCATGGCGACGGCGCCGACCAGGCGCTGGAAGGAGCCGGACTGCGGCTCTGTGACGTTGACAGGGAGCGGTTCGCCGGGAACGGGGAGCCAGCCGATCTCGCCTGCGCCGCCGGTGGACCCGCGGTGCAGTCGCCCGCCGAGCATGACGCCGAGCCCTTGCCCCACACCCGCCCATACCAGGACGAAGTCCTCGACTCCGCGCGCTGCTCCGTACGCGTGCTCGGCCAGCGCGACCAGGTTCACGTCGTTCTCTATGGTCACCGAGGACCCGAGGGTCGCCCGCAGGTCGGCGAGCACGCCCGCGTGCCAGGAGGGCAGGTCGAAGGAGAAGCGCACGTCCCCGGTGCGCGGGTCGACCACGCCGCGCGTCCCGATGACCAGGGCCCGCAGCCTGCCGAGCGCGATGCCGGCCGCGTCGCAGGCTCGGCCGACGGCGCTGTGCACGGTCTTGACCGGTTCGCCGGTCTCGCGCGGGTCCACCGCGACCTCGGCGATGAGCTCGCCGGTGATGTCGGCGACGCCGGCGGTGACCTGGCCAGGCAGCACCTCCAGCCCGGCGACGTAGGCGCTGGAGGGCACGACCGCGTACAGCGCGGCGTTGGGCCCGCGGCCGCCGGGACGCCGCCCAGAGACCTCGACCAGGCCGCGCTCCTCCAGCCTGGCCAGGAGCTGGCCGGAGGTGACCTTGGACAGGCCGGTGTGCTCTCCCAGCTCGCCGCGGGTGAGCGGTCCCTGGGCGAGCAGGAGCTCCAGCGCCGCGCGGTCGTTGAGCCGGCGCAGCAGCCGCGGCGTTCCGGGGTGTCGTCTGGGCATGAGGCCGCCCCTCTCGTCACGATCCGCTAACAGGGTTTTTTTTAAGAAAGTTTCTTGTTAGTTTAGCGGCAGTCACCCCGCGGGCAAGCGATCAGGGCCTTGGGGATGTCGCAGCGCAGAGCGCGAGGACGGCGCCTTCGCCGTGGCGTGCGGCTCACCCCGCGCGCCCCTGCTCCGAAGAGCGCGAGCCCGACGCGAAGCCGGGAAGGGAGAACCCACACGTGAACATCACAAGGATCGCCACCGCGACGGCCACCACCGCCGCTCTCGCCATTGGTGTGGCCGCCTGCGGGGGCGGCGGCGAGCCCGCCGGCCAGGCCGCCGCGCCCCAGGCGTCGGCCTCCTCAGGGCCGGCGTTCGCCGGCCAGAAGCTGACCGTCTGGCGGCTCGGCGCCCCCAACGACGTGCAGGACAAGTACATGTCGGAGCTGAACGCGAAGTTCAAGGAGCAGACCGGCGCCGACGTCGACCTCCAGTGGATCCCCTGGCCCGACGCGCAGAAGAAGTGGACCGCCGCGCTCGCCGGCGGCGTGGGCCCGGACGTGACCGAGTTCGGCAACGACCAGGTCGCCGCCTGGGTCGCCGAGGACGCCCTCGCCGACATCTCCGACGTGGTGAAGTCCAGCCCCGACTTCCAGCAGATCCCGCAGAACCTGTGGGGCTACGAGACCATCGACGGCAAGGTCTACGCCGCTCCCTGGGGCGGCGGCACCCGCGCCGTCCTCTACCGCAAGGACTGGTTCAAAGACCTCGGCATCGAGACGCCCAAGACCTGGGACGACCTCGTCGCGGCGGCCAAGAAGATCGTCGCCAAGAAGGGCAAGGACGTCGACGGCTTCGCCTTCAACGGCGGCTCGGACGCCAACATGTCGCTCTCGCCATTCGTCTGGTCGGCCGGCGGCGACTTCGCGGCATTCGAGGGCGGCAAGTGGGTCGGCAAGCTGACCGAGCCCGGCTTCAAGGAGGGCTTCCAGTTCTACACCGACCTGGTCGCCAAGGACGGCGTGTCGGGCAAGGGCCGCCTCAACCTGAACTCCGTGGAGATCAGCCAGCGCTTCGCGGCCGGCAAGGTCGGCATGTACGTCACCGGCGGCTGGGACATCGCCACCATCAAGGAGCAGAGCAAGGGCAAGGTCGGCGACGACCAGATGGCCTTCTTCTCGCTTCCGAACAAGGACGGCAGCGGCCCCGCGCCCGCGTTCCAGGGCGGCAACGACATCGCCATCTGGAAGGACGCCAAGAGCCCCGAGCTGGCCGCCGAGTACCTCAAGCTCGCCGCCGGCAAGGAGTACGGCACCCGGTACGCCAAGGAGGGCGGCCTGCTCCCGCTCTACCCCGACGCCCTGGCCGAGTACGCCAGTGACCCGGTGCAGGCGCCGTTCGCCGAGACCTTCAAGGTGGCCAAGGGCTTCCCGGCCGATCCCGACTGGGCGCAGGCCAACGACACCAAGGCCGTGCTGCAGAACGCGGCGCGGGCCGTCATCGAGGGCAAGAAGAACATCGACACGGCCCTCGGCGACGCCAACACCGAACTCGAGACGATCCTCAACCAGCAGCAGTGACGATGGCGCAGACCTCGACCATCGCCCGGGGCGGGGGCACCCCTCCCGCCCCGGCGGGGCGCGCGTCCCACCGCCCCGCCCGCCGGCCGCGCCGGCTGTCCGCCCGGGCGGTCCCCTACGTGCTGCTGCTGCCCGGCCTGCTGGTCATCGGGGTCCTGCTGCTCTACCCGCTGTACCAGATGGTGGAGATGTCCTTCCACAAGGTGGGACTGCGGCAGATCCGCCCGAACCCGCGGCCGGCCGAGTTCGTGGGGACCGGCAACTACACCCAGGTCTTCCAGTCGGAGCTGTTCTGGACCTCCCTGCGCAACACGGTGGTGTTCGCCGTGGTCACCGTCGCGCTGACGCTGCTGCTCGGCACCCTGGTCGGCCTGCTGCTGAACCGGCTGGGCCGCAGGATGTCCACCTTCGTCGTCGTGGGCATCATGGCGGCCTGGGCCACCCCGCCCACCGCCACGGCGATCATCTGGAAGTGGCTGTTCGACGCCGACGCGGGCGTGGTGAACTGGACGCTGAACCTGCTGCCCGACGGGCTGTCCAACCTGGTGTTCGGGCGGTCGGACTGGTCGGGCCAGCCCTGGCTCAACTCCGCCTCGACGATCTACCTGGTGCTGATCGTCGCCGTGGTGTGGGCGTCGTTCCCGTTCATCGCCGTGTCGGTGCTCGCGGGGCTCAAGAGCATCCCCTCGGAGCTGTACGAGGCGGCGCGGGTGGACGGATCGGCGCCGGTGACGACCTTCTGGAAGATCACCTTCCCGCTGCTGCGGCCGGTGTTCTCGGTCCTGCTCGTCCTGTCGATCATCTGGGACTTCAAGGTCTTCACCCAGCTCTACGTGCTGGCCGGCGGCACGACCAACCGGGACGCCTTCAACCTGTCGCTGTGGGCCTACACCGAGGCGTTCAGCGCGCCGCCCAAGATGGGCTTCGGCGCGGCCATCGCGGTCATCCTCACCGTGATCATGCTGCTGATCACCGCCGTCTATGTCCGCCAGATCGTCAGAACGGAGGACGTGCGATGAACCCGCGGACCGCCAGGCGCCTCAAGACGGCCGCCCTGAACGCGGCCGGCGTCGCGGTGTTCCTGTTCGCCGTGTTCCCCGTGTACTGGATGGTCGCGACGGCGTTCAAGCCCAACGACGAGATCTTCACGACACGGTTCATCCCCTTCCCGCTGTCGCCGACGATGGAGCACGTGTCCCGCGTGCTGACCAGGGGCGTCGCCGGGCACTCGGTGTGGCGGTACCTGATGAACAGCGCCGTCGTCGCGGTCGGCACCGTGCTGGCCGGGTCGGTGTTCGCGCTGCTCGCCGCCACCGCCGTGGCGCGTTTCCGGTTCCGGTTCCGCACGAGCTTCCTGATCCTGCTGCTGATCGTGCAGATGGTGCCGGGCGAGGCGCTGCTGATCCCGCTGTTCCTGATGGTCAAGCGGCTCGGCCTGTACGACCAGCTTCTCGGCCTGATCGTCGTCAACGTGGGCTTCACGCTGCCGTTCGCGATCTGGATGCTGCGGACGTTCGTGGCCGCGGTGCCCAAGGAACTGGAGGAGGCGGCCGCCATCGACGGCGCGGGCCGTTTCGTCACCTTCTGGAGGGTGCTGTTCCCGCTCGTCGCGCCGGGCCTGGTGGCGACGAGCATCTTCTCGTTCATCACCGCGTGGAACGAGTTCGTCTTCGCGCTGACGCTGATCAACGATCAGGGCACCTACACGATGCCCGTGGCGCTGGGGTTCTTCACCAGCCAGCGTTCGACGGACTGGGGCGGCATCATGGCCGCCTCGACGCTGATGACCATTCCGGTCATCGCGTTCTTCCTGCTGGTGCAGCGGCGCATGGTCTCGGGACTGGTCGCCGGCGCCGTGAAAGGCTGACGACGACAGTCGGCCCATTTATCGCAACGAAGGAGTCGAGTACAGCCATGTCTGAGTTCTCCGCGGGCGCGTCCCAGGGCGAGCCTCCCGTGGGCGGCGGTGACCGGGGGCTGCGCCGCCTGGCGGCCGGCACGCTCCTGGCCGCCTTCCCCGGGACCACCGCCCCCGACTGGATCCTGCGCGATCTGGAGGACGGCCTCGGCGGGGTGACGCTGTTCGGCTTCAACGTCGCGGGGGCCGAGCAGCTCGCGGGCCTCACGGCGCGGCTGCGCGAGGCGGGCGACCCGGTCATCAGCCTGGACGAGGAGGGCGGCGACGTCACGCGGCTCGCCTACCACGTCGGCAGCCCGTACCCGGGCAACGCGGCGCTGGGCGCCGTGGACGACGTCGAGCTGACCCGCCGGGTGTACCGGTCGATCGGCGACGACCTCGCACGCTGCGGGGTGAACCTGGACATGGCGCCCGACGCGGACGTGAACACCGCCGACGACAATCCCGTGATCGGCACCCGGTCGTTCGGGTCGGACGCCGCTCTGGTGGCGCGGCACACCGTCGCGGCGGTCGCCGGGCTGCAGGACGCCGGCGTGGCCGCCTGCGTCAAGCACTTCCCCGGCCACGGCGCCACCCGGCAGGACTCCCACCTGGAGATTCCCGTGGTGGACGTCTCGCGCGAGGTGTTGTGGGAACGTGAACTCGTCCCCTTCCGCGCCGCCATCGAGGCCGGGACCCGGTCGATCATGACGGCGCACGTGCGGGTCCCGTTCCTCACCGGCGCGGCGCCCGCCACGCTCTCGGCCCCGGCGCTGACCGAGCTGCTCAGGGGTGAGCTCGGTTACACCGGCGTCGTCATCTCCGACGCCCTGGACATGCACGCGATCACCGAGAGCGTCGGGCTCGGCGGGGGCGCGGTGCTGTCGCTGGCCGCCGGTTCCGACCTGCTGTGCCTGGGGCCGCTGCCGACGCGCGAGCAGATCGAGGCGATCAAGGACGAGATCGTGGCCGCCGTGCGCGACGGGCGCCTGCCGCTCGCCCGCCTGGAGGAGGCCGCCGAGCGCGTCGCGCGGCTGCGCGGCTGGTTCGGCGCGCCGCGCGAGGAGGCCAGGGACGGCAACGTGATCGGCCTGACCGCGGCCCGCCGGGCGGTGCGGCTGTCGGGCACCGCCGCCCCGCTGGTGGATCCGCTGGTCGTCGAGGTGGACACCCCGCCCACGATCGCCGTCGGCGACGTGCCCTGGGGCTTCGCCCCCTGGCTGCCGGAGGCGGAGATCACCCGGGTCAAGCCGGACGCGGCCGACGCGAGCGGCCTGCTCGAACGGGCCCGCGGCCGGTCGCTGGTGATCGTGGTCAAGGACGCCCACCGCCACCGGGCCAGCCAGGAGATCGTCTCGGAGCTGCTCGCCGTGCGTCCCGACGCGATCGTCGTGGAGATGGGCCTGCCGATCTGGCGGCCCACGGCGGGCGCCTACCTCGCGACGTACGGGGCCGCCCGCGCCAACGCCCAGGCCGCCGCCGAGCTCCTCACCGCCTGACGACCGGGCGGCGCGGGTCAGCGCAGGTCAACGGGTCAGCGCAGGGCAGCGGATCAGCGGGTCAGGGCAGATCAGCGGGTCAGGGGAGGACGGCGCGGGTCGGCGGGTCAGCGCAGGTCACACAGTTCCCGGGTGGCCGGTGAGGCGGTGCAGGGCTGGAAGCCCGTGGCGCTGAGCCTGGCCTGCGCGCGGACGTGGGAGCGGACGAACTCGACGAAGGACGCCTTCAGCGATCCCGGCTCCAGCGGGCCGCGGAAGTACAGGTACTCGGTGGTCCAGAAGGGGTAGCCCTCACCCGGTCTGGCCGCGGTGGCGGAGGCGAACGCCCGGCCGTCCAGGGTCAGCGCGGTGACGCTGCCCGCTCCGCGCGCCTCGGCGATGGACACCTCGTCGGCGTAGCCGATCGCCCCGGGGATCGTGCTGATCTTCTGGATGATCTCGGCGTTGTCGTCGCGCTCGCAGCGGATCACCGGCGCGGCGGGGTTGCGGTCCTTCTCCAGGCAGGAGTTGGACGACAGCAGGCCCTCGCCGGTGCCCGGGCCGAGCACCTGCCTCTCGAACAACTGCCGCGTGCCGGAGTTCTGCCCGCGCCCCACGATGCGGATCGGCAGGGACCTCCCGCCGGCGCCGGGCACCTGCTTCCAGTCGGTCCACGTGCCGTCGTAGATCTTGCGCAGGTCCGCGGCGCGCACCGCGGACAGCCCGACGCCGCTGTTCACCACCACGTGGTAGACGACGATCGCGATCTTATACGACCGGAGCCCGCCGCCGGTCTCGTCGCTGCGTCCGTCCGACAGCGCGACCAGCCCGCGGGACGGCGCCGGATCGGCCTCGATCACACCGCGGACGCCTTCGAGCGAGCCGGTGGCCTCGGTGGTGACGCGCGCGTCGTCCCCGCACGCGCTGCGGTACTCCTCCGCGAGCGCCCGCATCGCCGGCATGAACACGCTGGACCCCTCGACGCGCAGGTCGCCGGCCGCGCACGCCACGGTGCCGTCGACCGGCCGGGACATCAGGCCGAGCACCAGCACGGCGGTGAGCACCCCGGCGAGCGCGCCGCTCACCCGTGGAAGAGTGACGCGGCGCCTCTCCCCCTCGTCCTTGATCAGGCCGGTGTCGCGCATCTTGCCGGACGTGCGGACGACCTTGGTGATCTCGCCCTCCGGGCCGTTGGGCTCACGCAGGACGACGACGAGCTTGGCCTTCTGCCCCCGCTTCAGCGACAGCCCGTCGATGCGCACCCCGTGCCAACCGGGCTCGGCGACGTCCTGGCCGCTCTGGGGCACCACCCAGCGGGTGAGGCGCTCGCCGAGCCGCTGCCGGACGGTGAGCAGGTTGTCCCGGGCCGGCCGGCTGTCCTCGGCGGGAAAGAAGCGCAGGCCGTTCCTGAGCTCCTCGCGCAGCTCAGGGGTGCTCGCCTCGGAGATCCTGGCGTTCCACACCACGCGCCCGCCGAAGGTGAACGACAGCGGGCGCTCGAAGTCCTCGGGTTCGATGTCGTAGGTGCCGCCGTTGCGGATGCGGATGACGACCATGCTCATCCGGTCGAGCAGCCGGGCGACCTGGCGCAGCTGGGGCGGCCCGTGCGCGGCGGGGTCGGCCCCGTCGTGCAGCGTCTCGGGCCCCACGCCGATCTTCGAGTTGTACAGAACCCGGAAGATCACGCGCTTGCGCCGGACGAGCAGCCGGTCGACGAAGGGGGTGGCCACCAGCAGGACGATCGAGAAGATGACCGGGCCGGCGCCGCCGAAGAAGCCGACCAGGCGCGCCAGCCACTCCAGTACGGCCGCCACCGAACTCCCTCCCCACCGAACCGGTTCAATTCTCCCGGCCCGCCAGGGACAGCGGCTCGCATGGTCGATCAGTTCATCGGGAATTCAGCCGGCGGACACGAAGGGGCGGTCGCGGGGATCAGGAGGCGAAGATCTCCTCGCGGGCCTGTTCGAGGGCGGCCAGGACGGCGCCGCGCAGCACGGGGCGGCCCTTGACCTCGCTCGCCACCACCTCGGGCCTGATCGGGCAGATGCGCGCCACCGCCTCCTCCACGCGATGGGTCAGCGCGGCCCCGCCGGCCCGGCCGATCTCGCCGTTGAGCACGACCAGCGCCGGGTCCAGGACCACGCACACCGAGGCGACTCCGAGGGCCAGCCGGTGGGCCAGCTCGTCCAGGAACCGCGCCCCGGCGTCCCCGCCCTCGACGGCCGCGTGGACGGCGTCGGCGGCCGAGCCGCCCGCGAAGCCGTACGGGCCGGCCAGTTCGGCCACGGCCTCGGCGCTGATCAGGGCGTGCAGGCCGCCCGCCAGGGCGGGCATCCGGCCGGGGACGGCCTTGACGTCCTCGGCCAGCGGCACGCCGGGGACCGGCAGGTATCCGATCTCGCCCGCGCTGCCCGAACGCCCCCGGTGCAGCCGGCCGCCGAGGACGACCGCGAGGCCGACGCCGCGTTCGACCCACAGCAGCACGAAGTCGTCCACGCCCTTGGCGGCGCCCTCGGCGCGCTCGGCGATCGCCGCGAGGTTCACGTCGTTCTCGATGGACACCGGCCGCCGCAGGTCCTGGGCCAGGGCCTGGTGGCTGCCCTCGTGCCAGCCCGGCAGGTCGAAGGAGAACCGGACGTCGCCCGTGCGCGGGTCGACCACGCCGGGGGTGCCGATCACAATGGCCCTGAGGCGGGAAAGGGCGACCTTGCCCGAGCGGCAGGCCTTCACCACCGCGTTGTGCACCATCGCGACCGGATCGTCGTGCCCATTGGGGGAAATGACGGCCTCGGCCACGATTTCGCCATTGATATCGGCGATGGCGGTGGTCACCGTTTCCGGGCCGACATCGAGCCCGGCCACATAGGCCGACGACGGAATCACCCCGTAAAGGGCGGCATTGGGCCCCCGGTTACCGGCCTGCTCCCCGACCACCTCGACCAGGCCGCGATCTTCCAGCCGCGACAGCGTCTGGGAGGCGGTGACCTTGGAAAGGCCGGTCATCTCCCCGATCTGGCCCCTGGTCATCGGGCCGGAGGCGAGCAGCAGCTCCAGCGCGGCCCGGTCGTTGATCTCCCGTAGCAACCTGGGCACGCCAGGACGTCGCTCCATCGCAGGCTTTCTTGTCGTCGGTCCCCGTTGGTTTCATCACAAAACGCGCGCGTGGCGTGACACAACCAGTACTCAGTAAAGCTTCCTGCCAGTTTAGCGGCAGCGTTCCCGCGCGAAAGGCCACCGCACCTCCGGTTCCGCCGTTCGCCCGCCGTCCCGGCCGTCGCCGCGCCGGACGCCTTGCGTTTGGCCCCGCATTGACCCGAGGATCACTCATGTCTTTCTGAGGAGCATTCATGGGCGCCGCCACCGACACTTCCCCCGCCTTCCGGATTCCGCTCCGCCCGCTCGCCGCGCACCACAGGTCGATGGTCGTCCTCGCCCTCGGCGTCGTGTTGCTCACCGACGTGCTGCGGGTGCTGCTGCCGTCGCTGATCACGCTGTTCGGCCGCGCGGGCGACACTCCCCCCGAACACATGGGCCTGTTCGCGGCCCTGTGGTTCCTCCTGCCGTTCGCCGCGGCGCCGCTCGCCCGGCGGTGGGGACCCCGGCCGGTCACGCTCGGCGGCGCGGCCCTGCTGGTGGCCGACCGGCTGGCGCTCCAGGCGGCCGACGGAGGGGCGCCGCAGCTCTACCTGGCCGGCGCCGGCGTCGGCTTCGGCCTGGTCTTCCTGTACGGATGCGCGCTGAGGCTGCCGCGCCGCACCGTCCCGGCCGGCCTGGCCGCCGGCATGGCCGCCTCGGCCACCGCCCATCTCGCGCTGGACCAGGTGGACCTGGTCTGGCGGGACGGCGTCCTGCCCTGGCTCCCCGTCCTGGCCGTCGGCGCCGCCTTCCTCCGGCTCGCGTGGGCGGCGCCCGCGCCCGGCGACCCCGCGCCACCGGGGGTGTGGTTCGCCTTCGGCCCCGCGCTGGCGCTGCACGGCATGTATCTGGCGACGCTGGGCCTGGCCGAGCATCCCGGAGGCGAGCAGGGCGGCCCGTGGCGCATCGCCGTCGTCGCGGCGGCGCTGGTCTGCGCCCAGTTCGTCATGGTCTCCTACGCCGCGCGCCCGCCCTACCGGCGCTGGGTCGTCGTCGTCCTGCTCCCGGCGGCGGTGGCGGCGCTGGCCGTCTCGTCGGCGCTTCCGTTCGCCCTGTTCGCCGCGGTCGCGCTCGGCGGCTGCCTGGGCATGGCGGCCCTGCCCGCCACCTCGCCCGCCTCCGCCCGGCGCGGCGGGATCGCGCTGCTCGGCGGCGCGCTGGTGTTCCTGGCCGCCGTCTTCCTGTACTACGCCGCCTACGACGCCGACCTCGGCTTCCCCAACGGCGTGGTCCCCGTGCTGCTCGCCGGCACGGTGGCCGCGATCGCCGCCGCGGCGGCGCGCGGGCGGGCCGTCCAGCACCTCGCCCGCCCCCGGCCCCGGGCGGTCGTCGTCGCGGCGCTGGTCACGGCGGCCGCCGTCGCCGCGCTCACCTGGCGTCCCCTGCCGGAGACACGGCCCATTACGCGCAGCGAGTTCACGCTGATCGCCTACAACATCCGGATGGGGTTCGGGCTGAAGGGCACCCTGGACCTGGACCGCATCGCGGCCTGGGCCCGGGCCGAGCGTCCCGACGTGGTCCTGCTCAGCGAGGTGGACCGCGGATGGCTGCTCAACGGCGGCCACGACGACTTGGCGCGCATCGCGCGGGGGCTCGGCATGCGCTACCACTTCGCTCCCGCGGCCGACCCGCTGTGGGGCGACGCGATCATCACCAACCTGCCGGTCCGGCAGGTCGTCTCGCATCCGCTGGGCCGGCACGACTATCCGACCGGCGCCCAGGCGCAGGCGGCCGTCGTCGAGGTGGCGGGAAGGCAGGTGGGGATCGTGGGCACCCACCTGCAGGCGCCGTCCGGCCAGGCGCCCGAGGTGGCCGCCGTCGTCCGCGACCTGGGGAGCGGCCGGCCGGTCCTGCTGGCCGGTGACCTCAACACCAGGCCGGGCGACCCTGCGATGCGCGTGCTGTCGGCCGCGGGCCTGTCCGACCCGCTCACGGCCCTGGGCGACCCGCTCACCTCCCCCGCCGACGCGCCGGTCGAGCGCATCGACCACGTGCTCGTGGGACCGGGGCTGGCGGTCACGGCGGCACGGGCGCCGGGGGTGGAATTCTCAGATCATCGGCCACTCGTGGTCAGGTTGCGTGTAACCGGGGTTTAGCAGGCGGGATAATCGACAACATGCGTCTCTCCGCCCGTGTCGACTACGCCCTTCGCGCCGCCGCCGAGCTGGCCGCCTCCGGCAGCGGCCCCACCACGGTGGGCGAGCTGGCCAAGGAACAGGAAATGCCTCCGAAGTACCTGGAGAACATCCTGCTCCAGATGCGCCGGGCCGGGCTGGTCCGCGGCCAGCGCGGCCCCGAGGGCGGCTACGTCCTCGCCCGGCCCGCCTCCGAGATCACCCTGGCCGACGTCATCCGCGCCGTGGACGGGCCACTGGCCAACGTCCGGGGCGAGCGGCCCGAGCACGTCGGCTACCGGGGCGCGGCCCGGTCGCTCCAGCAGGTGTGGATCGCCCTGCGGGCAAGCGAGCGCGCCATCCTGGAGGAGGTCACGCTGGACCAGATCGCCTCCGACGCCCTGCCCGAACGCGTGATGGAACTGGCGGCCGACCCCGCCGCCTGGGACTGACCCATGCCCGAGGGCGACGCCGTCTACCGGGCCGCGGCCAGGCTGCGGGCCGCCCTCGACGGACGGGTGCTGACCCGCTCGGACTTCCGCGTCCCCCGGCACGCCACCGCCGACCTGACCGGCCGCGCCGTGCTCACGACCGCCTCCCGCGGCAAGCACCTGCTGACCAGGGTCGAGGGCGGACTCACCGTCCACACCCACCTGCGCATGGACGGAAGCTGGCGCGTGGAGCGGGCGGGGGCGCCGCTGCGGGCCGGGCATCTGATCCGGCTGGTCCTCGCCAACGAGCGATGGCAGGCGGTCGGGGTCCGGCTCGGCATGGTCGACCTGCTGCGCACCGACCAGGAAGACCGGGTGGTCGGGCATCTGGGGCCCGATCTGCTCGACCCGGAGTGGGACCAGGAGCAGGCGGCGCGGGCCGCGCGCAACATCGCGGCGCGGCCGGGGACGACCATCGGGGAGGCGCTGCTCGATCAGCGCAACGTCGCGGGCATCGGCACGATCTGGCGGGCCGAGACGCTGTTCCTGGCGGGCGTCTCGCCGTACCGGCCGGCCGGGGAGGTGGACGACCTCGCGGGAATGATGGGGCTGGCCCACCGGCTGATGGACGCGGGAAAGAACCAGTCCGGCGGTCCGGTCACCACCGGCGACAGACGCCCAGGACGGCGCCTGTGGGCGTACGGCCGGGCCGGGCGGCCCTGTCTTCGCTGCGGCAACAAGGTGATCGGCGACGAGCTCGGGGCGCAGCCATACGAAAGAGCGATCTTCTACTGCCCGGTGTGCCAGCCCCGCTAGCGGGCCCGGTCACAGGCAGCGCGATGACACAGACCATCACGCGGAGTGCGTGACGGTCCGAACTTCAGGACGGGAACGCTGCGGGCGTGACCTACGCGGCGACCATGTCCTTGACTTCGGGGAAGCCGTCGAACTCGGGACCGGAGATCGTGGTGGACACGGTCTCGGCCATGGGCAGACGCTCGTGCTCGGGCGCATCGGCCAGCACGGGTGCGTGTTGAAGCTCGGCCAGCGCGAACTGGTCGGAGACCTCCCGGAGCACCTGCGACAGCGGAACGCCCAGGGCGCCGCAAATCGAGGCGAGCAGCTCCGACGACGCCTCCTTCTGGCCACGCTCAACCTCGGACAGGTAGCCAAGGGAGACACGTGCCAGCGTGGAGACCTCACGCAAGGTGCGCGCCTGCCGCACCCGCAGCCGCCGCAGTACGTCACCGAGCAGCTGACGCAGCAGGACCATCTGTCGCTCCCTCCCAGGCGCGGGAGCTTTCACGGCGCTCCGCGCGGTCGGTTCGTATCGCCCGTTCTTCGGGTGCCCTTCGTACATACTCCTCGCCGTCATCATTGGTTCGCTCGGCCCCTTTGCCGGGCGTACGCCGGACCTGCTCCTCACCGATGGGTCACGAACCTCACTCACAGCTCCACCGTACCTGCATAGGCCAACGGGGCGGCAGACCATGGGGAGCATGTTCGCTGGTGACGTAACGCGGTAATCATCCTGATTGTTCCCCCACATACGCCTCCAGCACACCTCTCAGGAGATCCAAACCCTCCGTAACGGTGCTTTTGCGGATGTCTTCCCTTGAACCAGGTAAAAGTACGTCTCGGTGCCATATGTCGCCATCCGGACCGGCGACGGCGAGATGGACGGTGCCCACGGGCCGGCCGTCCTGCTCGTCCGGACCGGCCACTCCGGTCACCGCGAGCCCGTACGACGAGCCGGTCACTCGCCGCACGCCGGCCGCCATGGCCGCGGCGACGTCCGGATGGACGGCACCCTCCCGATCGAGGAGATCTTCGGGGACGCCGAGCAGGCGCGCCTTCAGATCGGTCGCGTAGACGATCACGCCGCCGCGGAACGCGGCGGAGGCTCCGCCCGGGACGGTGAGCGTGGCGCCGATCAGCCCCGCGGTCAGCGACTCGGCCACGGCCACCGTGGCCCGCCCGCGCACCAGGAGGGCCAGCACCTCGGCGGCGAGCCCGGCGCTCACCCGCCGCGGGCCTTCTCCGCGACCTTGCGCAGCCGCATGGCGCGGATGACGTAGTCGAGCCCGGTCACCACGGTCACCGCGAGGGCGAGGCCGATCAGCCCCCACCTCAGCGACTGCGGCACCCCCGGCAGGATGTAGAGCGCGATCGCCGCGATCTGCAGGACCGTCTTGACCTTGCCGCCGTAGCTGGCCGGGATGACGCCGTGGCGGATCACCGCCACCCGCAGCGCCGTGACGCCGACCTCCCTGCCGAGGATGGTGCAGGTCACCCACCAGGGCAGCTCCCCCGCCGCCGACAGCGTGACCAGCGCCGCGCCGATGAGCGCCTTGTCGGCGATCGGGTCGGCGATCTTGCCGAAGTCGGTGATCAGCCCGTACCGCCGGGCGAGCCAGCCGTCGAGCTGGTCGGTCAGCGAGGCGAGCAGGAACACCACCAGGGCCGCGTACCGCCAGCCCGTCCCGTCGACGAGCATGCAGGCGACGAAGAACGGGACGACCACCAGCCGGAGGACGGTGAGCACGTTGGCGATGTTCCACGGGCTGACCCGCCGGACCACGGGCGTGGTCACCGGCTCGGTCCCGGTCTCCGGCGTGTTCGTCATGGTCCGGCCTTGATGCGGGCGATCAGGTCGACCCCCTCGGCGTCGACGACGGTCGCCCGCACGATCTGCCCGGGCGCGAGGCCGATGCCCTGGACGGTCACCGAGCCGTCCACCTCGGGGCCCTGGTGGGCGGCCCGGCCCTCGTAGCCGCCGTCGCCGAGGTCGTCCTCGACCAGCACCTCGATGTCGGCGCCGATGCGCTCCTCGGCGCGCTGCGCGGTGAGCTCCTCGGCCAGCTCGGTGAGCGCCGCCACCCGCTCGTCCACGGTGTCCTGGTCGAGCTTGCCGCCCATCTTGGCGGCCTCGGTGCCGTCCTCGTCGGAGTACCCGAAGACGCCGATGACGTCCAGGCGGGCCTCCTCCAGGAAACCGGCCAGCTCGCCGAACTCGGCCTCGGTCTCGCCGGGGAAGCCGACGATGAAGTTGGAGCGCACACCGGCCTCCGGGGCGAGCTCACGAATGCTCTGGAGCAGGTCCAGGAAGCGCCGCGGGTCGCCGAAGCGGCGCATGCGGCGCAGCACCGGGCCGCTGGCGTGCTGGAAGGAGAGGTCGAAGTACGGGGCGACGCCCGGCGTGCCGGCGATCACCTCGATGAGACCGGGACGCAGCTCGGCGGGCTGGAGATAGCTCACCCGGACCCGCTCGATGCCGTCGGTGGCCGCGAGCCGCGGCAGCAGCTTCTCCAGGGCGCGCAGGTCGCCGAGGTCCTTGCCGTAGGAGGTGGAGTTCTCGCTGACGAGCACCAGCTCGCGCACCCCCTCGCCGGCGAGCCAGGCCGCCTCGGCGAGGATCTCCTCGGGCCCGCGCGAGACGTACGCGCCGCGGAAGGCCGGGATGGCGCAGAACGTGCACCTGCGGTCACAGCCGGAGGCGAGCTTCAGCGAGGCCACCGGGCCGCCGGACAGCCGCTTGCGCAGCGTCCGCGGGCCGCTGGCCGGGGCCAGGCCCTCGGGCAGCTCGCCGTGGCCGGGGATGTGGGCGTGCGACCCGCCCGCGGACCGCTCCACCGGCGAGATCGGCAGCAGCGTGCGCCGGTCGCGCGGGCTGTGCGGCACCAGCGGCCGGCCGGACAGCACGTCGTCCAGCCGGGCCCCGATGTCGGTGTAGTCGTCGAAGGAGATGACGGCGGAGGCCTCGGGCAGCGCCTCGGCCAGCTCTTTGCCATAACGCTCGGCCATGCAGCCCGCGGCGACGACCTTGGCGCCGGAGTCGGCGGCCGCGAGCAGCGTGTCGATGGAGTCCTTCTTCGCCGAGTCGATGAAGCCGCAGGTGTTGACGATGACGACGTCGGGGTCGCCGTCGTCGAGCCGCCACCCGGCAGCCTCCATGCGCGCGGCGAGCTCCTCGGAGTCGACCTCGTTGCGCGCGCAACCCAGTGTGATCAGCGATGCGGTTCGGCGGGAAGACATGATGGGCTCTACGGTATCGGGAGTTGGCCACCGCGTGACGCACTCCCCCCGTACTTCCCCGCCGGACCGTCGCGCGCGGCGCCCCGGGGCCTCACCCCGGGGCGCGTCCCTGGCGGGCGGAGCCGGTCACCGCGACCCCGGTTCCTCGGGGCCGAAGGACTTGCGCACGAGCTCGCCGGGCTTGCCGGGCACGCCGAGGTGCTTGCCGTTGACCTCCAGGTCGACGCCTCCGGCGTTGCCGATGGTGACCTTCATGTGCTTGCGGGTCTTCCACGTCGAGGAGTCGCCCGCGCGCATGGTGCCGCGGAACATCGCCTTGCCCTTGTCGTCGCTGACCTCCACCCAGGACGGCTTGTTGGCCTTCACCCGCAGCGTCACCAGGTCGCTCGCCGGTCGGGCCGCGTTGGGGTGGGTGGAGGCCCTGACCGTGGCGGAGGGCTTGGGCGCGGGCGGATTCTTGAGCTCGGCGCCGGTGGCGAGGTTCTCGCCCGGCCGGCTCATGACGCGGGTGACCCCGAAGACCGCGACGATGGCCAGCGCGATCGCCATCGCGGTGGACCAGTTGGGGCTGCGGCGCTCGCGCAGCTTGATCTGGCTCTCGGCCTGGAAGACGGCGGCGGCCCGCACGGGGAGGGGGACGCCGCCGTGTTCCTCGTCGAATTGGTGCACCACGGCGTCGGGGTCGAGCCCCACCGTCTTGGCGATGTTGCGGACGTGACCCCTGGCGTAGAAGTCGCCCCCACAGAGCGAGAAGTCGTCCCGCTCGATGGCGTAGATGACCGTCTCCCTTATCCGCGTGCGGCCGCTCAGCTGAGCGACCGTCATCCCCGCCGCGTTCCGTGCCGCGGCCAGCGTCACTCCAATGCTCATACGTCCCCCTCGCCGTGCACCTGCGCTACGCGCCCGTAATCCGACGATGCGTAGTCATTCACATTCAACCAGTAACCGAGGGGGTCGGTCGCGGAGGGGTCACTCTCCCCGCAAGTCGGCGAGCAGGCCGGGCAGTTCGTCGGGTTTCACCATCACTTCGCGGGCCTTGGACCCTTCGCTCGGCCCGACGACGTTCCGGCTCTCGAGCAGGTCCATCAGGCGACCGGCCTTGGCGAAGCCCACCCGCAGTTTGCGCTGGAGCATCGAGGTGGAGCCGAACTGGGTGGAGACGATCAGCTCGGCCGCCTGGACGAGCAGGTCGAGGTCGTCGCCGATCTCCTCGTCGATCTCGCGCTTGGCGCTCGCCACGGCGGCGACGTCGTCGCGGTACTCCACCTGCATCTGCGCCTTGCAGTGGGCGACGATCTCGTTGATCTCCTTCTCGGAGAGGAACGCGTTCTGCAGGCGCATGGGCTTGCTGGCGCCCATCGGCAGGAACAGCGCGTCGCCCTGGCCCACGAGTTTCTCGGCGCCGGGCTGGTCGAGGATGACCCGGGAGTCGGCCAGGGAGGAGGTGGCGAAGGCCAGCCGGGACGGCACGTTGGCCTTGATCAGGCCGGTGACCACGTCGACCGACGGGCGCTGGGTGGCGATGACCAGGTGGATGCCGGCGGCGCGGGCGAGCTGGGTGATGCGGACGATGGAGTCCTCGACGTCGCGCGGGGCGACCATCATCAGGTCGGCGAGCTCGTCGATGATCACCAGCAGGTAGGGGTAGGGCTGGTAGACGCGCTCGCTGCCCGGCGGCGGCACGAGCTTGCCGGCGCGCACGGCTTTGTTGAACTCGTCGACGTGCCGGAACCCGCTCGCGGCCAGGTCGTCGTAGCGGCGGTCCATCTCGCCCACGACCCATTCGAGGGCTTCGGCGGCCTTCTTCGGGTTGGTGATGATCGGGGTGATCAGGTGGGGGATGCCCTCGTAGGTGTTGAGCTCGACGCGCTTGGGGTCGACGAGCACCATGCGCACCTCGTCGGGCGTGGCGCGCATGAGGATCGAGGAGATCAGCCCGTTGACGCAGACCGACTTGCCCGCGCCGGTGGCGCCGGCGATGAGCAGGTGGGGCATCTTGGCCAGGTTGGCCACTATGGTGCGCCCCTCGACGTCCTTGCCGAGCCCGACGATCATCGGGTGGTGGTCGGCCTGGGCGACCTGCGAGCGCAGCACGTCGCCGAGGCTGACCAGGTCCTTGTCGGTGTTGGGGATCTCGACGCCGATCGCCGACTTGCCGGGGATCGGCGACAGGATGCGCACGTCCGCCGACTTCACGGCGTAGGCGATGTTCTTGGTGAGGGCGGTGACCTTCTCGACCTTGACCGCCGGGCCGAGCTCGATCTCGTACCGGGTGACCGTCGGGCCGCGGGTGAAGCCGATCACCTGGGCGTCGATGGCGAACTGCTCCATCACGCTGGTGAGGGCGTTGACCACGGTGGTGTTGGCCTTGGTCTGCGGCTTGGGCGGGGTGCCGGCACGCAGCACCTGAAGGTCGGGCAGGGCGTACGGGCCGGCCTGCGGCGACAGGACGAGTTGCTCCACCTTGCGCGGGGCGGGGGTGGGCTCGGGCGGCTCGGGCAGGCGGGGCGCCTCGGGGGGCTCCTCGTCCACCAGGCCGGGGACGATCTCGGGCGAGTGGTCGGCCATCTTGCCGGCCCCGTCCGCGATGACCGGAGTGTCGTAGGGCTTGACGTGCTCGCCGACCTCGACGTCGGCCTCGCCGTCCTTGCCGGAGCCCCGCGTGCGGCTCTTGCGCGGGGCGCGGGGCGCCCGGGCGGGGCGCTCGCCCGGCGCGGCCTCGGGGCCGGCGGAGCCCTTCTGGAACAGCATGTGCTGGATCTCGGCCAGGCGCTCGGGCACGCGGTGCACCGGCGTCGCCGTGACCACCAGGACCCCGAAGCCGGACAGCAGCAGGAGCAGGGGGATGGTGATGAAGGCCGGCAGGATGCTCGCGGGAGGCGCCGAGACGATGAAGCCGACCATGCCTCCGGCGGCCGACACCTTGTCCATGCCGTCGGTGGCGGCCGGGCCCGAGGGGTAGGGCGTGGCGTGCGCGACGTGGATGATGCCGAGCAGGCCGGCCAGCAGGGCGGTCCAGCCGATGATCATGCGGCCGGTGTCGGCGTTCTGGTCGGGGTGACGCAGCAGGCGCCAGGCGACCAGCGCCAGCAGGACGGGCACCGACCAGGCCAGCGAGCCGACCGCGCCGCGCAGCACGGCGTCGACCACGGTGGCCGCGGCGCCCTTGGTGGTGCGCCACGTCATGGCGGCCAGGACGATGGCGCCGCCGAGCACGGCCAGGCCGAGGCCGTCGCGGCGGTGGGCGGGGTCCAGTTCGCGCGCCTGCTGCCCGAAGGCCCGCGCGGCGGTGCCGATGCCGTTGGCGAACAGCAGCCACACGCCGACGAACAGCTTGCCGATGGCCAGGAAGACCCAGCCGATCGGGTCGGGCTGCTGGGCGGCGGGACGCCGGGCGGGCGGGCGCCCGCCGGCGCGTGGGCTCGCGGACCGCGCGGCGGCCGGCCGCTTGGCGGAGGACGGGCGCGATGACGTGGACCGCTTCGCCGACCCCTTCGGGGTGCTTTTCGACGTACGGGTGGCCATGGTACCGAGGGTACGCATGGGACGACGGCGCCGCGGGGAGGCGCGCCGGGGCTGTCGTGATCGTCGGGGAACGTCCGGATCTGGCCAGGAGTTGCGTTTTATGTATTGACATCATGTTTCATGTAATGGAACCTCCATCCAACAGGACGTTGGAAGGAGAAGTGATGTCCGCACTCGACTGGACCGTGCTGGGCGCATACTTCGCCGTGATGATCGTCATCGGCGTGTGGTCGAAGAACCGCATCAGGACCGTCATCGACTACTTCACGGCCGGAGGGAAGATCCCCTGGTGGCTGTCGGGGATCTCCCACCACATGTCGGGTTACAGCGCGGTCATGTTCGTCGCGTTCGCCGCCGTCGCCTACGACTACGGGCTCACCGTCTACGTCTGGTGGGCGATGACCATCGGCATCGGCGTGGGCATCGGCGCCTTCCTGTTCGCCGCGCGGTGGAACCGGCTCAGATCCAGGCACGGCGTGGTCTCGCCGCTGGAGTACCTCACCCGGCGCTACAACCTGCCCACCCAGCAGGTCATGGCCTACAGCGGCGCGCTTCTGAAGGTCGTGGACATCGCCGCCAAATGGGTGGCCATCTCGGTGCTGCTCAAGGGCTTCGCCGGCATCCCCATCCAGTACGGCATCGCCATCACCGGCGCGGTCACCGTGGTCTACGTGACGGTCGGCGGGCTGTGGGCCGACGTGCTCACCGACTTCGGCCAGTTCGTCATCCAGGCCGTCGCCGGCGTCGTCATGTTCGCGGCCGTCCTCGGGCACCTCGGCGGGATCTCGGCGCTGTGGACCATGTGGGGCGACCTGCCCGAGGGGCACGGCGATCCGCTGAGCGGGCCCTACACCACGACGTACTTCTTCGCCTTCCTGCTGATCAAGACCTTCGAGTACAACGGCGGGATGTGGAACCTCGCCCAGCGCTACATGGGCGCCCCGTCGGGCTCGCAGGCCAAGCGGGCGGCGCTGCTGTCCAGCGCCCTGTGGCTGCTCTGGCCGCTGGTGCTGTTCATCCCGATGTTCGCCGCGCCGCTCATCGTCCCGGGCCTGACCAACTCCGACCAGTCCTACGTGCGGCTCGCGCAGGAACTGCTGCCGACCGGCCTCATCGGCCTAGTCCTGGCCGGGTTCTTCTCCCACACGATGGCCATGGTCTCCTCCGACGCCAACGTGATCTCGGCGGTGATCACCCGCGACATCCTGCCGGTCTTCGTCCGCCGGCTGCGCGAGCTGCCGGCCGCGGGCGCGCTGCGGCTGGCCCGGGTGACCACCTTCGTCTTCGTAGTCGTCAGCATGACCATCGCGATCACCACCCAGGGGCAGGGCGTGGTGCTGAAGATCGTCGTGGACGTGGTCGCCGCCACGATGGGACCGATCTCGATCCCGCTGATGCTCGGCCTGCTCCCCTGGTTCAAGCGGAGCGGGCCCACCGCGGCCATCACCTCGTGGGCGGCGGGCCTCGCGGTGTGGGCCGTGATCAAGTGGGTGATCGCCTCCGCCGACCAGACCCTCGTCGTCGCGGCCCCGCTGGTGACGTCCTTGGTCCTGTACGTCGTCATCGGGCTCCTGCGCCCGGAGAACACCCCGTCCCGCGACGAACTGGTCGACTCACTGAACACTGATCTTCCTTCGGCGTCTCCCGATCGGCCGACCGCCACCCTCGCGTGACGCGCGCCGGTGGGCGGGGTGAGAGGATCTCTCACCCCGCCCACCGGCTTGTACCGTGACGTGTACGGCTATTTGTCCGACTCCAGGATGCCGCCGTTGGCGACGTCGGACTTCTCGATCTCGGTGAACACGATGCGCACGGCCTCGGGCCGGGCCTTGAGGATGCCCACGGCGGCGTCGGTCACCGCCGCCACGAACTCGCGGCGCTGGTCCATCGTCCGCCCCGACAGCAGTTCCACGGTGATGTTCGGCATAATGCCCTCCGGATTCCATGTGTTGCATCACATGAAATCAGATTCCACTACATGAACCAAGAAGGAGGCAGCCGGCGTGGACGTGATAGTGATCGGCGAGCCGCTGGTCGAGTTCTCGGCGTCCGCTCCCCTCACCGAGGCGGACACCTTCCGCCTGTCGTTCTCCGGAGACGCGCTGAACGCCGCCGTGGCGGCGGCGGCCGCGGGCGCGCATGTCGCCCTGGTGACGCGGGTGGGCCAGGACGAGTTCGGGGAACGGCTGATCCGGTTCGCGGCCGCGCACGGCGTGGACACCCGGTGGATGCTGCCGGGCGCCGGGTCCACGGGGGCCTACGCCGTGGGCGCCGACCCCGCCGGCGAGCGGGCCTTCGCCTACATGCGGGCGTGCAGCGCCGCCTCCAGGCTCGGCCCCTCGGACGTGGCCGACGCGCCGCTGGCCGAGACCGCCGTGCTGCTGGTCAGCGGCATCACCGCCGCACTGTCGGCCTCGTGCGCCCACGCGGTGCGCCATGCGGCCGAGATCGTGCACGCGTCCGGCGGCAAGGTCGTGTACGACCCGAACTTCCGCTCCCGGCTCACCACGCCCGAGCAGGCCGCCGGCGTGCTCGCCGACATCGCGCCGATGGCCGCCCTCGTCGCCCCGTCATGCCCGGGCGACAGCCTCCCCCTGCTCGGCACCGCCGACCCGGCCGAAGTGGTGCGTGCCTGCCTGAAGCTCGGCGCCCGCGCGGTCGCCGTCACCCGCGGCCCCGAGGGCGTCCTGCTCGGCCTGCCCGGCGGGAGGGACGGGTGGCCGGACGGGAGCGCGGGCCCGCTGGTGGAGATCCCGGCGGTCACCGCCCAGGCGGTGGTGGACCAGACAGGGGCCGGTGACGCCTTCATCGGCACGGTGGCGGCGCGACTGGCCACGGGGACGGCGCTGCGCGACGCCGTACGGGCGGGAACGGCGGCCGCCGCCATCAGCCTGCAAGGCCAGGGCGGCACCGGCCGCGTCGCCACCCCCGAGGAGATCGACCGCCTCCTCACCCGCCCCCAGAACCCCTGACCCGGCCCGCCGCGGCGGGCCACCCGGCCCGCCGTACATGGGCGCCGGCTTCGCCGTACCCCCTTCCCACCGCCGCGGCGCCCCTTGTGACCCAGCAGCGAAGCAGAGGAGGCAAGGGCCTGCTCGGCCCGGATGGCGGCGCGGTGGCGGGTGGGCGGGGGTCAGCGGGTGGGGGTGGTGGTGGGGGCGCCCAGGGCTTGGGAGACGTCGCGGGCGGCGGCGGTGACGATCGGGGCGAGCTCCTCCAGGGCGGCGCGGTCCATGTCCATGGCGAGGGTGGAGATGGAGATGCCGCCCAGCACCTGGCCGGTGTGGTCGAAGACGGCCGCGCCGACGCAGCGGATGCCCGGCTCGTTCTCCTCGTCGTCCATGGCGTAGCCGAGGGCGCGGATCTTCTCGAGGTGGGCGAGCAGCTCCTCCACCCCGGTCAGCGTGCCCGGGGTGAGCCGCGGGAGGCCGGTGCGCCCGGCGATGGCGCGCACCTCGTCGTCGTCCAGCCCGGCGAGGATGGCCTTGCCGATGGCCGTCGTGTGCAGGCGCAGGCTCATGCCGACCCGGGAGGGCATCTGGTAGGGCCTGCGGCCCTCCAGCTTGTCCACGTAGACCGCCTCGTCGCCGCTGCGGATGCCGAAGTGGGTGGTGTAGCCGGTGCGTTCGTGCAGGGCGCGCAGCGCCGCCGAGGCCTGCCGGGACGGGTCGAACCTGGTCATGACCCGGCCGGCGAGGGTGAGGATGCGCGGCCCCGGCTCATAGCCCCCCGCGCCGTCGGCGCGGGCGAACCCCCACTCGACGAGCGACTGCAGGATGCGGTGAACGGTCGACTTGGAGACGCCGGTCGCCGCGGCGATGTCGGTCACGCGGTGGTGCTCGGCGATCGCCTCGAGCACCGCCAGCGCCTTGTCGATGGAGCTGCCTTCCCTGACCACGTCCTGAGCCTACTAACAGCCACCGCCTCGCACGCTCCGCACGACCGTGCGAGGGCCGTGACAGGGCCGTGACAGGGTGAGGTCGCGCGGTCGGCGGGCGAGGTCACCGGGCGAGCCAGCCGCCGTCCACCGCCAGAATGTGGCCGTTGACGTAGTCGGAGGCCGCGGAGGCGAGGAAGACGGCCGCGCCGGCGAGGTCCTCGGGGGCGCCCCAGCGGCCGGCCGGGATGCGGGCCCTGATGGCGGGCTCGCGGTCGGGGTCGGCGCGCAACGCGCGCGTGTTGCCGGTGACGATGTACCCGGGGGCGATCGCGTTGACCTGCACCCCCCGCGGCGCCCACTCGCAGGCCAGCGAGCGGGTGAGGCCGGCGACGCCGTGCTTGGCGGCGGCGTACCCGGCCGCGTTGATGCCGCCCTGGAACGACAGCATCGACGCGATCATGATGATCTTCCCCTGCCCCCGTTCGAGCATGGGGACGCCGAGAGCCCGGCTGAGCAGGAAGACCGCGTCGAGGTTGACGTCGAGCACGGCCCGCCAGTCGGCGTAGTCGTGCTCGACGGCCGGCGCCCTGCGGATGATCCCGGCGTTGTTCACCAGGATGTCGACCCGGTGCCGGGCGGCCAGCTCCTCGGCGGCCTCGGGCAGCCGGGCGACGTCGGACAGGTCCAGGACCCACCGCCAGGCCTCTCTGCCGGCCTTGCGGACCTCGGCCTCCACCTCGTCCAGGTCGTCGCGGTGGCCGTGCAGGACGACGTCGGCCCCCGCCCTGGCCAGGCCGGCCGCGATCGCCCGGCCGATGCCGGTGCGCGAGCCGGTGACCAGCGCCGTCCGGCCTTCCAGGGAGAACATCACCGCATCTCGCCGATCGCGACCTGCTCCATGTCGTCGTAGGCCTGGTTCTCGCCGCCCATCGCCCAGACGAAGGCGTAGTTGCGGGTGCCGAACCCGCAGTGCACCGACCACGGCGGCGAGATGACGGCCTGCCGGTCGGCGACGATCAGGTTGCGCGTCTCGTCCGGCCTGCCCATGAGGTGGACGACGCGGGCGTCCGGCGGCACGTCGAAGTACAGGTAGACCTCGGTGCGCCGCTCGTGGGTGTGGCAGGGCATGGTGTTCCACATGGAGCCCGGCTCCAGCACCGTGACGCCGAGGACGAGCTGGCAGCTCTGGATGCCTTTGGCGTGGATGTACTTGTAGATGGTGCGGTCGTTGGAGCCCTCCTGCGAGCCCAGCCGCACCGGCTCGGCGTCCGGCAGCCCCGCCCTGACGGTCGGGTGCCCGGCGTGCGCGGGGGTGGACACCAGGTAGAACGCCCCGCCGCTGAAGGACACCGCGCGCGAGCCCATGCCCACGTACAGGCACTCCTTGGTCCCGAGCGGGTGCTCCTCACCGTCGACGGTGACGACGCCGGGCTCGCCGAGGTTGACGACGCCGAGCTCGCGGCGCTCCAGGAAGTACTCCGCGCGGAGCGCATCGGGGCAGGGAAGGTCCAACGGCGCGTCGCCGGGCGCCGCGCCCCCGACGATGATGCGGTCCTCGTGGGAGTACACCAGGCGGATCTCACCGGGGACGAAGAGGTCCTCGGCGAGGAAGCGGCTCCTGAGCCGGTCGGTCGTCATGCCCGGCACCTGGTCCGGTGCCGTCGCGTACCGTACCTCCACCACGCCTCCTATTCCGTTACATAAAATGCCATATCGCTATATAGAACAGCGCTGGGCGTGCCAGGTCAAGCCGCCGGGAGGACGGCGTGGCGGGACCCGCCCGGAGGGCGTCTAGTACGTGCGGCGGACGCCGCGGGCGGCCACCTCGATGCGGTCGCGCGCCTCGAGCAGGCAGGCGGCGATCTCGCGGTCGCGGCCCGCCGTCAGCCGGGGCACCGGGACCGACACGCTCACCGCGTCACGCGGCGGATAGGCGATGTCCAGCGCCACCCCGAAACAGCGCAGTCCCTCGGTGTTCTCCTCGCGGTCGATGGAGTACCCCCGCTTGCGGATGCGCCGCAGATCGGCCATGAGCTGCGCCTGGTCGACGATGGTGCTCTTGGTGAGGCGGGGCAGCTCGGCCGGCAGCAGGCGCGCCACCTCGGCGTCGTCGCGGGTGGCGAGGATGGCCTTGCCGAGCGAGGTGGTGCTGGCCGGCAGCCGCCGGCCGACCCTGGTGAAGGGCCGCAGGTAGTGGCGCGAGGCCCGCGTGGCGAGGTACACCACGTCGAAGTGGTCGAGCCGCGCCAGGTGGACCGTCTCGCCCGTGACCTCGGCGAGCCAGTCGAGCGCGTCGCGCGCGATCTGCACGACCGGGTCGCCGTCGATGTAGGTGGCGCCCACCAGCAGCGCCCGCATGCCGATGCGGTAGAGGGTGCCCGTGACGTCGGTCTCGATCCACCCGAGGCCGACCAGCGTGCGCAGCAGGGCGTGCAGGCTGCTCTTGGGATAGCCGAGCTTGCCTTGGAGGTCGGACAGGCTGTGCAGGCCGGGATACTGGGCGAAGAAGTCGAGCAGCTCGACGGTCCGCACGGCGGACTTGACGTGCGGCACCGCGGTCCCCTCTTGCGGCACCGCGGTTCCCTGCTCCGTCATTTGCGCCCTCCCTGCCGCACGTTACCTCCATTGTCGCCCGGTCACGACTCGACGACGCGACCGCCGAGCCAGGCGTACTCGGGATCGGACGCATCCAGCTCCGCCAGCTCGGCCGCGTAGGCCTCGGCGTCGTCCACCGGCTCGTAGCCGAGCGCCCGTCCCGCCGACAGGTCCCACCAGTTGCGGGTGTTGGCCGACACGCCCCAGACCACCGCGTAGGTCAGATCCGACGAGGTCAGGCAGGCGTGGGCCAGGCGCACCATGTCCCCCGGGCTGAGCCAGGTGGACAGCGCGCGCGGGCTCGGCGGGCGCTGCTCGAACGTGCCGATGCGCAGGCACGCGACCCGCATGCCGTACCGGTCGGAGTAGTAGCGGCCGAGGGCCTCGCCGTAGGCCTTGGACACGCCGTAGTGCGAGTCGGGCGCCACCGGGGTGTCGGCGGGCACCGACTCCCGCCGGGGCGTGAACCCCGCCGCGTGGTTGCTGCTGGCGTACACGAACCGCTCGACCCCGGCCTGCCGCGCGGCCTCCATCACGTGGTAGGTGCCCTCGATGTTGGCCGTGAGCGCCTCCTCGAACGTGGCGCCGGTGGAGGGGACGCCGGCCAGGTGCACGACCGCGGACACCCCCTTCATCGCCCGGTCGAGCACCGCCGGGTCGGCGATGTCCCCGCAGATCACCTCGAAGCGCTCGTGCTCCATCGGGGTGCGGTCGAGCAGCCGCAACGTGTGGCCGTACTCGGGCAGACCGGAGGTCAGGCAGGCGCCGATACGTCCGGCGGCACCGGTCACAAGAACGTTGTTCGCCGGGTTCACTGGGGTCGCCGTGTTCGCTGGATTCGCCGTGTTCGCCGTGTTCGCCGTGTTCACCATGTGGCCACCGTATGGGCGGCGATGTGGTCCACGTCAAGATCGTCACCCAGTCCTGGACGACACGGGAGTGCGACATTTCCTGAATCGTCCAAAGGATCGATGATCGAGCGGAGATGCGGCGGCGGGGCGTCGTAGTCCGAGTGCGGGTGCAGCAGGCCGCGCTCGTACCACTCGCCGCACAGCGTCGCCCCGATCACGGCGAGCGCGCCCGACCCGTTGCCGTGGATCTCACAGCCCATCCCGAACGACTCGGCGGTGTGCACGGCCTTCAGCGCCGGGATGATCCCTCCGGAGCCGACGACGCCCACGCGCAGGATGTCGCACGCCCCCGCCGCGATCCACTCGGCCCGCGCCATGTGCTTGCCCCAGGAGGTCTCCGGCCCGAGGATCGGGGTGGCGAGCTGGTCGGCCAGCCAGCGGTAGGACTGCACCGACGCCTCCTCCATCGGCTCCTCGTACCAGGCGAAGTTCAGCTCGTCCAGCGCCCGGCCGAGCCGCAGGGCCTCGGTGCGGCTGTACCAGTGGTTGCTGTCCAGCATCAGGGCGACGTCGGGGCCGACCGCGTCCCGCACGGCCGCGCACGCCTTGATGTCCAGCTCGACGCCATGACGCATCGGCGGCATCCAGGTGTGCAGCTTGATGCCCCGGTAGCCCCGCGCCACCAGATCCTTGGCGAAGCTCGCGTAGTCCGACAGCGTGGCCAGGCCGCCGGGTATGTCGTCGCCGCACATCGTGCTGGCGTAGGCGGGGACGACCGAGCGGGCGCCGCCGAGGAGCTTCCAGACGGGCAGGCCGAGCCTGCGGCCCGCCAGGTCCCACAGGGCCTGGTCCACGGTGCTCAGCAGGCGGTCGGTGAGGTGGCCGTGGGCGCCGCGCTGGCGCCGCGCGAGCGCGTGCCACAGCCGCTCGCGCTCGAGACCGTCCTGGCCGGTCAGCACGGGGCGCACGTGCGCCTGGATCATGCTCTCGCGCAGCGTCTCGGGCTGTCCGAGGCAGTACCCCTTGGCGCCGTCGCTGTCGGTGATCTCCAGCAGCGCCTCCTTGACCTCCCGCGGCGGGCCCGGATGCCGGTGACCGTGCCCGTCCACCACCGATCTGGCGACGGTCGTGAACACCGTGACGCCGACGCGCTCGATGACGGCCATGACCTCTCCTTCCGCTCGATCGCCCCCGGCCTCGCCGGGGTGGAACCGGGACCGGCGCCCGCGGTCAGGTGACGGGTACCGGTCCCGGGGTCGTGCCGGGCCGGGCTAGGAGTGCGACTGCTTCCACTCGGCCTGCGCCTCGGTGAGCTTCCGCGCCAGGGTGTCGAGGAACTCCTGCGGCTTCATCCGGCCGAGCAGGACCTTCTGGAACAGCGGCTCGGTGTCGGCCTTGGTGATGGAGGAGAACTGCGGCAGGTAGTACGGCGGCGAGACCACCACGGTCGAGGGGTCGCCCAGGACCTGCACGGCGTTCTTCAGGTAGGGCCGCTCGTCGAGCCAGGAGTCGGCCTGGGCGTCCTTGTTGGCCGGGATCTGGCCGGTCTGCTGGTTCCAGTAGCTGTTGCTGTCCTTGGAGACCAGGAAGTCGACGAACTTCCAGGCCGCGTCCTTGTGCTCGCTGTTCTTGAACACCGCGAACCCGTCGACCGGGTTGGCCACGATGGTGCGCTTGCCCGAGGCACCGACCGGCATCGGGAAGGCGTCGATCTTGTCGGCGCCGAACGCCTTCACGTGGTCGTTGTAGGACCCCAGGTTGTGGTGCATCATCGCGACCTTGCCGCTGGTGAACTGGGCCACCATCTTCGGGAAGTCGTTGGTGACGTCCGCCTCCGGCGTGTCCTTCTTGTACAGCGCGGCGATCTTGGACACCAGCTCGACGTTCCTGGGGTCGTTGACGGTGCTCTTGCCGGAGGCGTCGAAGAACTCGGTGACCCCGGAGTAGGCGTAGGCCTCGGCCAGGAGCTGGAAGATCGAACCGGCGCCGCCGCGGATGGTCCAGCCGTACTGGTCGGGGGCCTTGGTCAGCTTGTCCGCCGCCGCGAAGAACTCGTCCCAGGTCTTGGGCGCCTGGACCCCGGCGGCCGACAGCTTGTCCTTCTGGTACCAGACGACGTCGAGGTTGGAGGTCGCCGGCACCATGTAGAGCTTGCCGCCGGGGTCGGTCCGCTTGACCGAGGCGAGCATGCTGTCCAGCAGCTTGCCGTTCGCCGGGCTCTTGGCCAGCCAGTCGTCGGCCGGCTCCAGCGCCTGCTGCCCGGTCAGGCCGGCCAGGTAGCTGGTGGTCACGCCGCCCACGTCGGGCGTCTCGCCGCCGGCGATCGCGGTGTCGTACTTCTGCTGGACCGAGGCGATCGGGATGCCCACGTACTCGACGTGGATGGTCGGGTTGGCCTGCTCGAACCGCTTGATCAGCTCCTGGTAGAGCGGCGTGCGGACGCCGCCGTTGTTGTCCCAGAAGGTGATCGTCGTCTTGCCGCCGGACGCCTGCCCGCCGCCTCCGGAGTCCGACCCGCAGGCCGACGCGGTGACCGAAAGGGCGAGGACGGCGACGGCCGCCGTGCAGACCTTGGTGATGGTTCTCATGGTGTGGTGTCCTCCAGGCGGGGGTGGCTATCCCTTCACGGCACCGGCGCTGATGCCGTGCACGAGATAGCGCTGGATCACTGCGAACACGCAGACGACAGGGACGGCCGCCACCACGCCGCCCGCCGCCAGGGCCCCGAAGTCGGCGCTGTACTCCCCGATCGTGTAGCTCAGGCCGACGGGGATGGTGAAGTTGGCCTGCTTGCTGATGAACATCAGCGCGAACAGGAAGTTGTTCCAGGTGTGGATGAAGGCGAACGACCCGACCGCGATGAGGCCGGGACGCAGCTGCGGGAGCACGACCGCGAAGAAGGCACGGACGCGCGTGCAGCCGTCCACCATCGCCGCCTCCTCCACCTGGAAGGGCACCGCGGCGACGAACCCGCTCATCAGGATGATCGAGAGCGGGAGGTTGAACACCGTGTCCGCGATCACCAGGCTCCACAGGGAGTTGATCAGCCCGAGGCCGCGGAAGATCGTGAACAGCGGGATCAGCATCATGGCGCCCGGGATGAACTGCGTGCACAGCAGGGCCACCATGAACACCGTCCGGCCGCGGAAGCGGAATCGCGCCAGCGCGTACCCGCCCATGAGGGCGACCACCGTCGTGAACAGCAGCGACAGCACGCCCACGACCACGCTGTTCCTGAAGAAGACCGCGTAGCCGATGTCGTTCCACACGGTCTCGAAGTGCTCGAAGGTGATCGGCCAGGGCACCGGCGCGGTGGAGCCGGTCGGCCGCAGCGCGAAGACGATCATCCAGTAGAACGGCACCAGCGTGAAGATCAGGTAGAGGCCCAGCGGGACGTACAGCCGCAGCACCCTGCCCGGATCCTTGCGGGGCCGCGGCCCGGGGGCCGTCCGGACGCCCACCTTCCCGGGGCGCCGCACGATGGTCTCGGTTGCCATGGAAGCGCCCCTCATGCCTTGTGGTCCGCGCCGAACCGGCTCAGCCGGAGGTACAGCAGCGAGCAGAACAGCAGGATCAGGAAGCCCGCCGTCGTGAGCGCCGAGCCGTACCCGAAGTCCTTGGAGTCGATGGCGCGCTGGGCCACGTACAGCGGCAGCGTGGTGGTGACCTGGGCCGGGCCGCCGCCGGTGAGCGTGTAGATCAGGTCGACGTTGTTGAACTCCCACACCGAGCGCAGCAGTGTGGCCAGCACGATGGCGTCGCGCAGGTGGGGCAGGGTGACGTGCAGGAAGCGGCGGGCGCGCCCCGCCCCGTCGACGGCCGCCG
Organism: Sphaerisporangium sp. NPDC005288; assembly: GCF_040607475.1. Taxonomy (NCBI): domain Bacteria; kingdom Bacillati; phylum Actinomycetota; class Actinomycetes; order Streptosporangiales; family Streptosporangiaceae; genus Sphaerisporangium; species Sphaerisporangium sp. NPDC005288. The sequence goes on from NZ_JBEXGT010000001.1 coordinate 338,683, forward strand.
CCTCGTACAGCTCGCCGGGGATGCCCTGGAGCCCCGCGAGCAGCAGGATCGCGAAGAAGGGCACGCCGCGCCACAGCTCGGTGACCACGACGGCGCCGAACACGGTGTCGGGATTGCCGAGCACCGCGGCCTCCGGCGCGCCGAGGTAGCGGACGATGCCGGTGGTGGGGTTGTAGAGCAGGATCCAGATGCCGGTGGTGAGCACTCCGGAGACCGCCCACGGGGAGAAGACCATCGAACGGGCGAGCCCCCGGCCGATGAAACTTTCATTGACGATGAGCGCCAGCGCGAGGCCGAGCACGAGTTGCAGCGCGATCTCGACGACCACCCATTTGGCGGTGAAACCGAGGCTCGTCCAGAACAGCGGGTCCTCGAAAAGCATCTCCCGGAAGTTCGCCAGCCCGGCGAAGCCGTTGGACCACGGCTTGGTCAGGTTGTAGTGCTGGAGGCTGTAGTACAGGACGCTGCCGATCGGGTAGACGAGGAACACCGTGATCAGCAGGACGGTCGGGGAGATCAACAGGTACGGGGCCCAGCGCAGGGCCCGGGGACGCCCCCTCGCCGCCGCTGTCCTGGCGAATGCCACCTGGCGCTCCGTTCGGTCGGCCGTCGAATGAGTGACACATTCTTGAACAAGGTTCACACTTGTGGACGCGCCGTCAACGTAGGAAGGCGGCACGCGCGATGTCAACCCTTCGCCAGGTAACCAAAGCATTTCGGATGCCGGGCACGCAGGTTTCCCCCGCTCCCTTGACTGGCGGGGCATGGCCGCCATACGTTCCCTGTGTTCATATACGTGAATACAGTCCTGGCATGTGTACGCGAGAGAGGACCGTATGACTTCGCTGGTGGATCGGCTCGACGGGCCGCTCTTCTTTCCCGTCACCCCCTGCGACGACCGGGAGCGGCTCAACCTCGACGCCTTCCGCGAGCACGTCCGCGACGGCGTGGCCGCCGGATGCGGCGCGGTGTTCGCCTGCTGCGGCACGGGCGAGTTCCCCTCGCTGAGCCTCGCCGACTACGCGGCGTGCGTCGCGGCCGCCGTCGAGGAGACCGCCGGGCGGGTGCCCGTCATCGCCGGCACCGGATACGCCACCGCGCTCGCCGCCGGCTTCTCCGCGGCCGCCGAACAGGCCGGCGCCGACGGGCTGCTCGCCCTGCCGCCCTACCTCGTGCAGCCCGACCAGGAGGGCTTGCGGCGCCACTACCAGGCCCTCGCCGACGGCACCCGGCTGCCGGTGATCCTCTACCAGCGCGACAACGCGATCTTCGAGCCGCGGACCGTCGTCGAACTGGCCCGCCATCCCGGCATCATCGGGTTCAAGGACGGCCACGGCGACCTGGACCTGCTCCAGCGCGTCATCAGCGCCGCGCGCACCGCCTCGGCGGATCTGCTGTTCTTCAACGGCCTGCCCACCGCCGAGATGTCCGCGCTCGCCTACCGCGGGCTCGGCATCACCCGATACTCCTCCGCGGTGTTCTGCTTCGTCCCCGGCGTGGCCCTGGCCTTCCACAAGGCCCTGCTCGCCGGGGACGACGCCGTGACCGACCGGCTGATCGACGAGTTCTACCGGCCGCTGGTCGAGCTGCGCCGCCAGGGCGCCGGATACGCGGTGTCGCTGATCAAGGCCGGCGTGCGCCTGCGCGGCCTGGACGCCGGCCCCGTGCGCGCCCCGCTGTGCGAGCCGGCGCCCGAGCACGTCAAGCGGCTCGGCGAGCTGATCGAGCGCGCACTGTCGATCACCGAGAGCCCCTGACCCGCACGGCGCCGCGTCGGGGAGGCGCCCGCCCGGGCCCCGCGGGCACGCCCGCCCGGGGCCCGGACCCCCTGGAGGCCGCCCTCCGCCGGAGCGGGGGCCTCCCTGACCCAGGAGGTATCCCCTTGCCAGCACCCACCACGACCGCGGCCGTCCTGGCCGCGGCCGTCCTGGCCGCGGCGCTGTGCGCCGCCACGCTGACCGCCGTCCCCGCGGCCTCGGCCGCCACCGGCCACGACGTCCCGCTCGGACGGCGCACGCTGCCCGCCGGCGACGGATGGGCCGCCGCGACCACCGGCACCACCGGCGGCGCCGCGGCCGACGACGCCCACGTGTTCACCGTCCGCACCCGCAAGGAACTGGTCACCGCCCTGAACAAGGGCGACGCCACCCCCAAGATCATCTACGTGAAGGGTGTCATCGACGGCAACACCGACGACACCGGCGCCCGGCTGACCTGCGACGACTACGCGACCGGCGGCTACACCCTGCCCGCCTACCTCGCCGCCTACGACCCGGCGGTGTGGGGCCGCGACGCCGAGCCGTCCGGGCCCCTGGAGGACGCGCGCGCCGCCTCCGCCGCCCGCCAGACCGCCCAGATCAAGCCGAAGGTCGGCTCCAACACCACCATCGCCGGCCTCGGCAACGCCGTGATCAAAGGCCTGAACCTGCACGTCGACAAGGCCGACAACGTCATCATCAGGAACATCAGGTTCCAGGACGCCTACGACTGCTTCCCCCAGTGGGACCCGACCGACGGCGCCGAGGGCAACTGGAACTCGCTGTACGACGACATCTCGGTCACCGGCTCCACCCACGTCTGGGTGGACCACAACGGCTTCGACGACGGCGGCGACCCTGACTCGGCCCAGCCGCTGTACTTCGGCCGGCCCTACCAGGTGCACGACGGCGAACTCGACATCACCAGCGGCTCCGACCTCGCCACCGTCTCGTGGAACCGGTTCGCCGACCACGACAAGACCATGCTGATCGGCTCGACCAACAACCCCGCCGCCGACCGCGGCAAGCTGAACGTGACCGTGCACCACAACGTGTTCGACACCATCCTGCAGCGGGCGCCGCGCGTGCGGTTCGGCCAGGTGCACGTGTACGACAACTACTACGACATCCCGGCCGGCGACGAGTACGTCTACAGCTTCGGCGCCGGGGTGGAGTCGAAGATCTACGCCGAGGACAACTTCTTCCGGCTCGGCGCCGGGGTGGACCCGGGCACGATCATCTACAACTGGGGCGGCACCGCCCTGCACGCCACCGGCACGCTGGTGGCCTCGGGCGGCAGGGTGCGCCAGGTGGACATCCTGGCCGCGCACAACGCCACCCACGACCCCGACCTGTCCGGCGACGTCGGATGGACCCCGGCCCTGCACACCCGCGTCGACCCCGCGGCCGTCGTGCCGCTGACCGTGCCGCTGCTGGCGGGCCCCGGCCGCCTGCGCTGACCCGGCGCGGGCGGCGACGTGCCGCCACGCCCCGCCCCGGACCCCTGAGCCGAGCGCCCTGTCAGGTCAGACCTGACGGGCCCCTTCCCCGGCGGCCAGGCACCCCCCGGACCGTCACGCCGTCGAACCGCGGCGTGACGGTCCCCGTGCTCACACCTCGACGATGACCGGGACGATCATCGGCCGGCGGCGGTAGGTGTCGTTGACCCAGCGCCCGACGATGCGGCGGGTGACGCGGCGCATCTGCTGGATGTCGGCCACGCCGTCGGCGGCGGCGTCCTGCAGCGCCTTCTCGATCAGCGGGATGACCGCCTCGAAGGCGTCGATCTCGATGCCCGACCCCCGCGCGTACATCTCGGGGCCGCCGCTGACCTTCCCCGTCGTGGAGTCGACCACCACGACCACCGAGATGAAGCCCTCGTCCCCGAGGATGCGGCGGTCCTTCAGCGCGACGTCGGTGATGCCGCCGACCGACGAGCCGTCCACGTAGACATAGCCGCACGGGACCGCGCCGACGATGCGCGCCCGGCCGTCGACCAGGTCGACGACCACGCCGTCCTCGGCGATGACGATGTGGTCGTCCGGCACGCCGGTGAGCGCGGCCAGCTTCGCGTGCGCCCGCAGGTGGCGCCACTCGCCGTGCACGGGCATGAAGTTCGACGGCTTGGTGGCGTTCAGCACGTACAGCAGTTCACCCGCGGCGGCGTGACCGGAGACGTGCACCAGCGCGTTGCCCTTGTGGACCACGCGCGCGCCCCAGCGGGTGAGCCCGTTGATGACCTTGTTGACGGCCGTCTCGTTGCCCGGCACCAGCGACGACGCCAGCACGACCGTGTCACCCTCGGCGACCCGGATGGGGTGGTCGCGGTTGGCCATGCGCGACAGCGCCGCCATCGGCTCGCCCTGCGACCCCGTGCAGATCAGCACGACGTCCTCCGGCGGCCACTCCTCGATCTCGCGGGCGTCCACCAGCAGGCCGGCCGGCACCCGCAGGTACCCCAGCTCGCGGGCCACGCCCATGTTCCTGACCATCGAGCGGCCGATGAGCGCGACCTTGCGCCCGTTCTGCTCGGCGGCGTCGAACACCTGCTGCACGCGGTGCACGTGCGAGGCGAAGCAGGCCACGATGATGCGCTTGGTCGCGCTGCGGAAGACCTCGTCGATCACCGGGCTGATGGTGGCCTCGCTCGGCACGAAGCCGGGCACCTCGGAGTTGGTGGAGTCCGACATCAGCATGTCGACGCCCTCGGCGCCGAGCCTGGCGAACCCGCCGAGGTCGGTCAGCCGGCCGTCGAGCGGAAGCTGGTCCATCTTGAAGTCGCCGGTGTGCAGGACGATGCCCGCGGGCGTCCTGATCGCCACGGCGAGGGCGTCGGGGATCGAGTGGTTGACCGCGAAGAACTCGCACTCGAACGGGCCGAACCGCTGCCGCTGCCCCTCGGCCACCTCGACCTTGACCGGCTGGATGCGGTGCTCGGTGAGCTTGCTCTCGATCATGCCCAGGGTCAGGCGGGAGCCGACCAGGGGGATGTCGCGGCGCTCGCGCAGCAGGTACGGGACGGCGCCGATGTGGTCCTCGTGGGCGTGGGTCAGCACGACCGCCTCGATTTGGTCCAGGCGGTCCCGGATGTAGTCGAAGTCGGGCAGGATCAGATCGACGCCCGGCTGGTCGGGCTCCGGGAACAGCACGCCGCAGTCGACCACCAGCAGCCGGCCGTCGAACTCGAAGACCGCCATGTTGCGGCCGATCTCACCGAGCCCGCCGAGCGCGACGATGCGCAGGCCGTGCTCCGGCAGGGCCGGAGGCGGCCCCAGCTCGGGATGCGGATGACTCATGCTCTCCCCCCGTGTACATCGGCCCGCCGCGCGTGTACGGCTCCCTCGCCGAGCCGTCCGGCGCGTCGCGGGCCGAGATCGTCGTGTCTCTCTCTCAAACTCTCAGTTCCTCCCCGCCGCGAACAGCGCGCGGCGACTCGTTCAGGTGGGTGCTCCGCCGCTCACGACGTACGCGCGGCGGCCCCGGCCCGGCGCGCGCCCGGCCGGGCGCGCGGTTTCGTCGGCCGCACCCAGAGTAGGCGGCATTTCAGTCGGACAACTTCACCCCGCCCGCGACCAGGTCTTCGCGCAAAGTCGCGACGAGCTCCCCGGTGGCGTCGACGAGCGGCGCGCGCACCGGGCCCACCGGCCTTCCCATGAGGCCCAGCGCGGCCTTCGCCATGATCGCGCCCTGGCTGCGGGTCATGATGCCCGTGACCACCGGCAGCAGGCGCTGGTGCACCGAGCGGGCGCCCTCCACGTGGCCCGACTGGAACAGGCCGATCATGGAGGCCAGCTCGGCGCCCACCACGTGGCTGACCACGCTGACGAACCCGGCCGCCCCGATCGACAGCCAGGGCAGGTTGACCGCGTCGTCCCCGGAGTAGTACGCCAGGTCGGTGGCGGCCATCACCTGCGAGGCGGCGAACAGGTCGCCCTTGGCGTCCTTCACCGCGGCGATGCGCGGGTGGGCTCCAAGGCGCAGGAGCGTCTCGGTGGCGATCGGAGTGCCCGTGCGGGCGGGGATGTCGTACAGCATGACCGGCAGGCCGGTGGCGTCGGCGACGGCCGTGAAGTGGCGGTACAGCCCCTCCTGGGGCGGCCTGTTGTAATACGGGGTCACCAGCAGCAGGCCGTGGGCGCCGGCGCGCTCGGCGGCCCTGGCCAGCTCGACCGAGTGGCGCGTGTCGTTGGTGCCCGCGCCGGCCACGACGGTCGCCCGGTCGCCCACCGCCTCGAGCACGGCCTTCAGTATGAGCTCTTTCTCGGCATCGCTGGTGGTCGGGGACTCCCCCGTGGTGCCGCTGACGACGAGACCGTCGTTGCGCTGGTCGTCAACGAGGTAGGTGGCCAGGCGCTGGACACCGTCGATGTCCACGGCGCCGTCGGCGGTGAACGGCGTGACCATCGCGGTCAGCATGCGCCCGAAGGGCGCGTCGGAGGTTCCGGTTGGCGATGCCATAGACGGAACGGTACCCGGATCCGCGAAGACGGTGGACCCCGCCACCCCGGTTCGTGACGGCACGTCGGTCGATCCGGGTGTGCACCGGTTCCTGGGGAGATGGTGTGACATGGACAGAGGCCGTCGATATGTGCTCGGGGGTACACACATCGACGACCTCTATCCGTGCAATCGGCCCCGCTTACGGCGGCGTTACACACATCTGAGAAGAATTTTCCGATCGTCCGCGCGGGCGGTGCCGGCGGGGGCTACGGCCCGCCCACCGGATGCGCCCCCGTCCCGCCCGGCCGCGCGCCCGTCCTGGTGGCGGGCGGTGTCCCCCGTACCGCTCCTCACCTTTTCCGTCCAGGCGGAACGCAATGTCGCCACAGAATCACGTTTCGTAAAGTTGGGACTCCAAGTGTTCGCCATTACTCCTAGTTGTCCTTCGATTACGGCAAGATAGGAAAACGATCTCGAACACCCATAGGGATGGACGGATGACTGGCAACGATCCGGTGTACCTCCGTGTGGTCGAAGAGCTGCGGGCGCAGATAGTCGATGGCACCCTGCCGCCGGGCGCGCCCATCCCGTCCCGCGCGCAACTCACCCAGCGCTTCCGCGTCGGCGAGACCGCCGCCCGTCACGCCCTGCGCGTCCTGGCCGCCGAAGGCCTCATCATCGGCAAGGTCGGCTCCGGGCACTACGTCCGCGAGAAGTCCGTGCTCTACCCCCTGCAACGGTGCCGCAACATCGACCACGACGCCCCGTTCGCCGCCGACATGCAGGCCGGCGGCCACCGCGCCACGTGGGACTGGCGCAGCGAGCCCGTCAAGGCCGGGCCCGAGATCGCCCGCCGCCTCCGGCTCGACGCCTCCGAGCCGGTCACCCGCACCCGCTACGTCTTTCGCACCGACGGCAAGCCGATGCAGCTCGCCACCTCCTATGAGCCGGTCGAGTTCGGCCGCCCCCACTCCTGCCCCGAAGAGGGCACCAACGGGCGCAAGAGCCTGCTGGCCCGCATGTCCGCCGCCGGAGTCAAGATCACCGACATTCGCGAGAGCGTGCACACCCGCGTCCCGCAGCCGACCGAGAGCGACCTGCTCGACCTGCCCACCGGCGTGCACGTCCTGCACATCGAGCGCACCCACTGGTCCGGCGACCGCCCCGTGGAGACCAGCGACATCGTCGTCCCCGGCGACCGCTTCCGCCTGGTCTACTCCGTCCCCCTAGGCGCCTGACCCCTTCCCTCGGCACCCGACTCCACAAGCGCCCACCACCCCATCCGCCTCCCTGCACCGCCGCTACCCAACACCGCGCGGCAGAAGGGATAGCGCCGAACGCCCGACCTCCCACCCCTCCCCGGCACGATCCTCTCCCCGCCCCGACCGGGCCTGCATCCGGCGCCCGACTCCACAAGAGCGCACCGCCCCACCTGCCCTCCGTGGGCCGCCGCTACCCGCCGCCGCGCGGCAGGAAGAGGTAGCGGCCGAACGCCCGACCACCCACCCCTCCCCGGCACGATCCTCTCCCCGCCCCGACCGGGCCTGCATCCGGCGCCGCGTCGGTGGGAAGGAGTACGGCGAATTCGGCGCCATGTGCGGCGCGCGGCCGTTCCTCGGACACGGAGTCGTTCCCCGGACATCGGTCAACGGGCGCGCTGGGTCAGGGCTACGCACACCAGCACGGCCACGGCGGCGGTCAGGGTGGCGGGGTCCAGGCTCTCCCGAAGCAGCCACCATGCCAGCAGCAGCGTCAGGAGCGGCTGGAGGAGCTGGGTCTGACCGGCGCGGGCGATGCCGCCCCGCGCGAGGCCCGCGTACCAGGGGATGAAGCCCAGGAACATCGACACCAGTGACACGTAGGCGAACCCGGCCATCACGTCCGTCGACAGACGGTGAGCGGTGGTGAACCACAGGATCACCGCGACCGGCACGGTCACCGGGGCCGCCAGCACCAGGGCGTGGGAGATCACCCGCCATCCGGCCGTGTGCCGCGCCAGGCGTCCACCCTCGGTGTACCCCACCGCGGCGCAGACCAGTGCGGCGACCATGAGCAGGTCCGCGGCGGCGAGCCGGCCGCCTCCCCTGGTGAGCGTGAAGACCGTGACCGAGGCCGCGCCCGCCGCGCTCGCAACCCAGAACAGCGGGCGCGGCCGTTCCCCGGCCCGAAGAACGGCGAACACGGCGGTAGCGGCCGGGAGCAGGCCGACGACGACGGCCGCGTGCGAGACGCTCGCCCCGGCGGCCAGAGCCAGGCCGCTGAACAGGGGAAACCCGAAGACGACGCCGAACGCGATCGCGGCGTAGGACCGGAACTGGGCCCGAGGAGGCAGCGGCGCGGCGCCGGCGGCCAGCAGGCAGACCACCGCCGCCACCGCGGCCACGGCGGCCCGGCCGACCGCCACGAAGTACGGGTCGAAGCCCCGCAGGGCGAAGGCGGTCGCCGTCAACGTCCCCGAGAACGCCACGACCCCCAGGCCCGCCAGCGACGTCCCCGCCCACCGGCTCGCACCGGCGACCATCCGGCCACCGGGCACGGACGGCTTCCCCGGCACCGCGCCGTCCCCTACTCCGGTCAGTACTCCCAGCTCGGCGCCCCGCGCCACTCCGGCCCGCACCCCCGGCTCGACGCCCTGCGCCACTCCGGCCCGCACTCCCGGCACCGCGCCGTCTCCTGTGCCGGCCTGCACTCCCGGCTCGACGCCCTGCGCCACTCCGGCCCGCACTCGCGGGACCGCGCCGTCCGCCGTCCCGGGCCCTGATCCTGGCGCGGCATCCTCCGCCACTCCGGCACGTTCTCCCGCCGTCGCCGCTCGGGGGACGTCGCTCTGGTCGCCGGTGGGCCTGCGCCGGGAGCGGAGTAGGCCGAGGGGGATCGCTACTGCCGTGCGAGCAGTAGCGCTACTCTTGTCTTTCATGAATGACGATAGCAGTATCGTCCGGATCGCCGCATCGCTGCGCGAGGAGGCGGCGCGGCTGCGGCCGGGCGACCGGTTGCCGTCCAGCCGCGAGCTGGTGCGACGCCACAAGGTCAGCCCGGTCACCGTGTCCCGGGCGCTGGCGGCGCTCGCGGCCGAGGGCAGGGTCGTCACCCGTCCGGGGAGCGGCGCCTTCGTCGCGCCTTCCGTCGCCGCGACGCCCGGAGAGGCCACCGACCTGTCATGGCAGACGGTCTCGCTCGGAGACCGGTCCGTCGACGACGCGGCGGTCGCCGGACTCCTCACCCCGCCTCCCGAGGGCGTCATCCCGCTCGCAGGCGGCTACCTCCACCCGGGGCTGCGCCCGTCCAAGGCCCTGGCGAACGCCGCCGTCCGCGCCGTGCGCCGCGCGGACGCCTGGGCGATCCCGCCGTTGAACGGACTGGCCGAGCTGCGGCGCTGGTTCGCCGCCGAGGTGGGCGGCGGCGTCACCCACGGCGACGTACTGATCGTCAGCGGCGGGCAGGCCGCGCTGACCCATGCCTTCCGTGCCCTGTCAGCGCCCGGCGCCGCGATGCTGGTCGAGACGCCCACCTACCCCGGAGCGCTGGCCGCCGCCCGCGCCGCCGGGCTGCGCGCGGTGGCCGTGCCGATGGACGCCGACGGAGTGCGTCCCGACCTGCTGGCCGAGGCGTTCGCCGTCACCGGCGCGCGGGTGTTCTACTGCCAGCCGACCCTGCACAACCCCACCGGCGTGGTGCTGTCGGCCGAACGCCGCGGCCAGGTCCTCGCCGTGGCCAGGGCCGCCGGGGCGTTCGTGATCGAGGACGACTACGCGCGCTACCTGGCCACGAGCCCCGTCCCGCCCCCGTTGGTCACCATGGACGCCCACGGCACCGTCGTGCACGTCAACTCGCTCAGCAAGGTCACCTCGCCGAGCCTGCGGGTGGCCGCGGTGATCGCGCGGGGCCCGGCGGCGCGGCGGCTGCGAGCCGCCCAGCTCGTGGAGTCGTTCTTCGTCGCCCGCCCCCTGCAGGAGACCGCGCTGGAGCTGCTCGGCTCCCCCGCCTGGCGGCGTCACCGGGCGGCGGTGACGGCGGAGCTGGCGGTGCGGCGTGACGCGCTGGCCTCCGCCCTGGCCCGCCACCTGCCCTCCGCGCGCGTGCCCTACATGCCCCCGGGCGGGCTCCACCTGTGGGTGCGGCTCCCCCGGGACGTCGACGAGACGGCGCTCGTCGAGTCCGCCCAGCGCGCCGGGGTCCTGGTCAGCCCAGGGGCGATCTACCACTCCGCCGAACCGCCCTGCCCGCACATCCGGGTCACCCACATCGCCGCCGCCCATGTCGCCGAGCTGACCGAGGGCGTCCGTCGCCTCGGCGCGACGCTGGACGCCCAGCTCGCGCCGGGGTCCGGCTGAGCCCGGCGCAGGCGGACCGTACCGGAGGCTGCCCTACAGTGGTCGCATGGACGGGCCAGTCGAGCTGCTCCGCGACTTCATGAACACCTACGACGCCGAAGCGGACACAGACGAACTGGCCTCCCCCGCCGAGCTGGCCGTCTGGCTGCGCGAGCGCGGCCTCATCTCCGCGACCGACCGCGCGGTGGACGATGACTGGGCGCTCGCGATCGCCCTGCGCGAAGGGCTGCGCACGGCTCTGCGCCAGCGCCCCTCCGGACACCCGCGCCCCGCCCGGCAGGACACCGCGCAGAACCCTGCACCCGCCGAACCGGACCCGGCACGGAACAACCTCCACCCGCCCGCCGAACCGGACCCGGCGCGGAACGACCTCCACCCGCCCACCGGCCCGTACGCGACCGGCGCCCTGGGTCCGACCACAGACCTCGGCGCAACCCCCGCCTCTGGCCCGACCGCCGACTCCGGCCCGACCGGAGATCCTGGCATGACCGGAGATCTCGGCCCGGCGGAAGACCTCGGCGCAACCGTGGCCCTCGGCCCAACCACCACCCCTGGCCCAACCACCACCCCTGGCCCAACCGCCGACCCCGGTCCGCCCGCAGACCTCGACGCGGCCGACGACCTAGACGGGGCCGATGACCTCGACGCGGCAGACGACCCCGACGCGGCAGACGACCCCGACGCGGCAGACGACCTGGACGCGGCGGATGACCTCGGCGCAGCGGCCCACCTGAGCGAGACGCCGGTCGGGCCTGACGCGATGCCGGGCGAATTGGAGGGGGCGCTGGCGGCACTTCCTCTGCGGGTCAGGATCGGCGCGGGGCGGGTTCCCGTCGCCGAGCCGCTGGGCGCCGGCGCGGCCCGAGGCGTCGGGATGCTCGCCGCGGCCATCCTGCGGGCGCATGCCGAGGGCGGCTGGCCGCGCCTGAAGGTCTGCGCCGAGGATTCCTGCCAGTGGGCGTTCATCGACGCCTCCAAGAACCGCTCGCGTTCGTGGTGCTCCATGCGGGTCTGCGGCAACCGCACCAAGACCCGCGCCTACCGCGCCAGACGCCGCCGGCACGACCCTCTCCCCTCCTGAGCCTTCCGGCCGCGGTCCGCCGAAGCCCACGGGTCACCCGCAGGCACAGGCGCCAACCAAAGCCATCCCACCCGCGATCCGCCGAAACCCACGGGTCACCCACAGGCACACGCCCCAAGCGAAACCATCCCGCCCGCGGTCCGGCGCGGCTCACGGGTCAGCCGCAGGCAGGGATCCCAAGCGAAGCCATCCCGCCGCGGTTCGCCGAGGCCCACGGGTCACCGGCGGGTGCGGGTCCCGATACGGTGTTGGAAACCGGAGGAGAAGGGGGCGGCCCGATGGCTGACGTTGGGGTGCGCGCGGCGCGGCGCGAGGACGTCCCGGCGGTGACGGGCACCCAGATCCGGGCCTGGAAGGCGGCCTACCGCGACGTCCTGCCCGAGGGGCCGCTGGAGCAGATGACCGGCCCGGCGTCCCAGGAGATCTGGAACCGCCAGTGGGAGGAGGCCGTGGTCTCGCCTCCCTCTCCGCGCCACCGCGTGCTGGTCGCCGTCGAGACCGACGACCCGCTGACCTCCCTCGCCGAGGGGCACGCCGAGCCCGGCGGTCAGCGCGTGGTCGGGCTGGCCTCCCACGGGCCCGCCGAGGATCCCGATCTCGATCCGGCGACCACCGCCGAGCTGCTCACGCTGCTCGTCGACCCCGACCACACCCGCCGCGGCCACGGCAGCAGGCTGCTGAACGCCACCGTGGACCACCTCCGCGAGGACGGCTTCACCACGGTCGTCACCTGGGTCTTCGCCGAGGACAAGGCGATGCTCGACTTCCTGTCCTCGGCCGGCTGGGGCCCCGACGAAGCCGAGCGCATCCTGGAGATGGACCGCGCCGTGCGCATGATCCGCATGACCACCGACATCGGCTGACCGATCCGCCCCAGCCGGCGCCCCCGTCCCGACCGGCCTCCACTCCTCCCCGCGCACCCTCCGGAGCGTCCGGCAGCGGGGCCGGTGGTTCGGCGGCGCGGTGGGATGTGGTGTGGTCGGCACCCCGGCGCTGGTCATGGAGTCATCATGATTTACCCTGCATAGGCACTTTCCTGGGCGGCTCCGGCGCGCGCGCGTACCACCGTGGAGGCCAGGCCGCGCAGGACCGGACTCGTGGAAGAGGCGACGTTGGCGACACCCGCTCAGTGGCTCGCGGGGGCACGGCCCCGCACCCTCCCCGCCGCGGTGGTCCCCGTCGCCGTCGGCACGGGGGTGGCCATCTCCTACGGCGGAGCGGTCTGGTGGCGGGCGCTGCTCGCCCTGTTCGTCGCGCTGGTCCTGCAGGTAGGCGTCAACTACGCCAACGACTACAGCGACGGCGTGCGCGGCACCGACGAGCAGCGCGTCGGGCCGCTGCGGCTGGTCGGCTCCCGCGTCGCCGCCCCTCGCTCGGTGCTGCTCGCCGCGCTGGGATGCTTCCTGGCCGCCGCCGTGGCCGGGCTCGCGCTGGTCGTCGCGACCGGCGCCTGGTGGCTGCTCGCCGTCGGGGCGCTGGCGATCGCCGCCGCGTGGTTCTACACCGGAGGCTCGCGCCCGTACGGCTACCGGGCCTTCGGCGAGATCTCGGTCTTCGTCTTCTTCGGCCTGGTGGCGGTCGCCGGCACGACCTACGTCCAGCTTGAGTCCCTGCCCTGGCTCGCGGTCGTGGCGGCCGTGCCGGTGGGGCTGCTGGCCTGCGCGCTTCTGGTGGTCAACAACCTGCGCGACATCGCCACCGACGGCCCGGCCGGCAAGCGCACGCTCGCCGTCGTGCTCGGCGACGCGCGCACCCGCACGCTGTACGCCGGCTGCCTGCTGCTGCCCTTCGCCGTCGCGCTGGCCCTGGCATTCGCACGCCCCTTCACGGCGCTCACCGTGCTGGCGCTGCCCCTGGCGCTGATGCCGGTGCGGGCGGTGCGGGACGGTGCGACGGGGCCGGTCCTGATCGCCACGCTGCAGCAGACCGGGCGCCTGCAGCTCGCCTTCGGCCTTTTGTTCACGATCGGGCTCGCGCTGTAAGCGGCTAGGACGGCGTATGACCCGTTATAGGTAGCAATCCCGCCCCGAGGGCTGAATGCCGCTCTGTGGTGCCTGGGGACGCCGCCAGGCCGGTCTCACGGCCACCGCCAAGAGGTGCGTGCCGGGGGCCCGGCACGCCGGACGGTCACAGGTCGAGCAGGTGCTCCAGGCCGACGGTGAGGCCGGGCAGGTCACGGACGCGGCGGACGCCGAGCAAGACGCCCGGGGTGAACGACGAGCGGTTCATGGTGTCGTGGCGGATCGTGAGGATCTCGCCATCGCCACCCAGCAGGACCTCCTGGTGGGCGATCAGACCGGCCAGGCGGATCCCGTGCACGCGCACTCCCTCGACGTCGGCGCCGCGCGCCCCGGGGAGCTCGGCGGTGGTGGCGTCGGGCATGGCGCCGAGACCGGCTTCGCGGCGGGCGGCGGCGACCAGCTCGGCCGTGCGACGGGCCGTGCCGGAGGGGGCGTCGGCCTTGTTCGGGTGGTGCAGCTCGACGATCTCGACGGAGTCGAAGTAGCGCGCGGCCTGCTGGGCGAAGTGCATCATCAGTACGGCGGCGATGCCGAAGTTGGGGGCGATCAGCGCGTTGACCCCGGGGTTGGCCTCCAGCCAGCCTCGAACGGTCGCCAACCGTTCGGCGTCGAAGCCGGTGGTGCCGACCACGGGGTGGACACCGTGCTCGACGCACCACCTGAGGTTGTCCATGACCACGTCGGGATGGGTGAAGTCGACGACCACCTCGGCGGCGGACAGCCCCTCGATGTCGTCGCCGGCGTCGACCGCCGCCACCAGCTCCATGTCGTCGGCCGCGTGCACAGCCTTGCAGACTTCCACGCCGACGCGCCCACGGGCGCCCAGAACCCCAACCCTGATCACGAGCCCCAAGCGTACCGCCAACACCACCGCGCGCTTCCGGGGACCACTGGAGGGCGGCAAAGACGGCGAGGATGCCCGGCCGGCTCTCGCGGGCGGGGCATCCTCGGGGTGTGGCGGCGGGTCAGGCGATGAAGGAGCTGAAGTCCTTGTCGCCGTAGGGGCCGATGACGGCCAGGGTGAGGGGCTGGGTGAGGATCTCCTTGGCCACCGCGTCGACCTGGTCGGGGGTGACCGCCTCGATGCGGGCGAGCACCTCGTCCACCGGCATCAGCGTGTCGTACACCAGCTCGCTCTTGCCGATGCGGGACATGCGCGAGCCGGTGTCCTCCAGGCCGAGGACGAGGCCGCCGCGCATCTGGCCCTTGCCCCGCTGGAGCTCCTCCTCGGTGAAGCTCTCGGCGACGACGCGGGCGATCTCCTCGCGGCAGATCTTCAGCACGTCGTCGGCCTTGCCGGGCAGGCAGCCGACGTAGATGCCGAACTGGCCGGTGTCGGCGTACTGCGCGGTGTAGCTGTAGGCCGAGTAGGCCAGCCCGCGCTTCTCGCGGATCTCCTGGAACAGCCGCGACGACATGCCTCCGCCCAGGGCGGCGTTGAGGACGCCCAGGGCGAAGCGGCGGTCGTCGGTGCGCGCGTAGGCGGTGGTGCCCAGGACCAGGTTGGCCTGCTCGGTCGGCCGGTCGACGACCCGGACGCCCGCGCGGGGCGCGGCTCCCGGGCCGGACAGGCGCGGGGCGGCCGGCTCGGCCGAGCCGCCAAGGGCGCCCGCCCGCTGGTAGGCCGCGGCCACCAGCTCGACCACGCGCTCGTGGGTAATGTTGCCGCACACCGACACGACGGTGTGCGGGGGCCGGTAGTAGCTCTGGTAGTACTCGGCGATGCGGTCGCGCGACAGCTCGTTGATCGACTCGACCGAGCCGAGGATGGGCCGCCCGATGGGGGTGTCGCCGTACAGCTCGGCGGAGAACTGCTCGTGCACGACGTCCGAGGGGTCGTCGTCGTGCATGGCGATCTCCTCCAGGATCACCCCGCGCTCGGACTCGACGTCCTCGGCGGTGACCAGGGAGGAGGTCACCACGTCGGCGAGCACGTCGATGGCCAGCGGGAGATCCTCGTCGAGCACCCGCGCGTAGTAGCAGGTGTACTCCTTGGCGGTGAAGGCGTTGATCTCGCCGCCGATGCCCTCGATCGCCGCGGAGATCTCCAACGCGTCGCGGGTGGGAGTGCCCTTGAACAGCAGGTGCTCGAGGAAGTGGGTGGCCCCCGTGTGCTCGGGGGCCTCGTCACGCGAGCCGATGCCGACCCACATGCCGACCGCGACGGATCGCACGGTCGGCATGGTCTCGGTCACCACCCGGAGCCCACCTGGGAGGACGGTGCGCCGGACGACTCCGGCGCCGTCCTTGCCGGGGTGCAGAGTGGCGGTCGTCACGAGTTGCGGTCGTCCCGTCCGCCTCGGGTGCGGGAACGGCGCGGCCGGTCGCCGCCGGAACGCTCGGAACGCTCACCGCGCTCCGGACGGTCCTCGCGCGGCTCGGCGTCGGCCTGCGGGGCGTCATCGGCGTCCCCGCCGCTCTCGGCCTTGGCCGCGGCCTCCTTCTCGATGACCTCCACCGGCACCAGGGACAGTTTGCCGCGCGAGTCGATCTCGGCGATCTCCACCTGGACCTTGTCGCCGACGTTCATGACGTCCTCGACGTTCTCGATGCGCTTGCCGCCGTGCAGCTTGCGGATCTGCGAGACGTGCAGCAGGCCGTCCTTGCCGGGCATCAGGCTGATGAACGCGCCGAAGGCGGCGATCTTGACGACCGTGCCCAGGTAGCGCTCGCCGATCTCGGGCATGTGCGGGTTGGCGATCGAGTTGATCGTCGTCCGCGCGGCCTCGGCCGACGGGCCGTCGGTCGCCCCGATGTAGATCGTGCCGTCGTCCTCGATGGTGATCTCGGCGCCGGTGTCGTCCTGGATCTGGTTGATCATCTTGCCCTTGGGGCCGATGACCTCGCCGATCTTGTCGACCGGGACCTTGATGGTGATGATGCGCGGCGCGGTCGGGTTCATCTCCGCCGGGGAGTCGATCGCCTCCTGCATCACGTCGAGGATCGCCAGCCGCGCCGCCCTGGCCTGCTTGAGCGCGCCGGCCAGCACCGAGGCCGGGATGCCGTCGAGCTTGGTGTCGAGCTGCAGGGCCGTGATGAGCTCACGGGTGCCGGCGACCTTGAAGTCCATGTCGCCCATGGCGTCCTCGGCACCGAGGATGTCGGTCAGGGTGACGTACTGGTCGCCCTCGCCGATGAGGCCCATGGCGATGCCCGCGACCATCTCCTTCAGCGGGACGCCCGCGTCCAGCAGGGCCATGGTCGAGGCGCAGACCGAGCCCATGCTGGTCGAGCCGTTGGAGCCGAGCGCCTCCGACACCTGGCGGATGGCGTACGGGAACTCCTCGCGCGTGGGCAGCACCGGCAGCAGCGCCCGCTCGGCGAGCGCGCCGTGGCCGATCTCACGGCGCTTGGGCGAACCCACGCGGCCGGTCTCACCGGTGGAGTACGGCGGGAAGTTGTAGTTGTGCATGTACCGCTTGGTGCGCTCGGGGTTGAGCGTGTCGATCATCTGCTCCATGCGCAGCATGTTCAGCGTGGTGATGCCCATGATCTGGGTCTCGCCGCGCTCGAACAGGGCCGAGCCGTGGACCCGCGGGACCACGTGGACCTCGGCGCTGAGCTGGCGGATGTCCTTGGTGCCGCGGCCGTCGATGCGGACGCCCTCGCTGATGACCCGCTCGCGCATGAGCTTCTTGGTCAGCGAGCGGAAGGCGGCGGAGATCTCCTTCTCGCGGCCCTCGAAGTCGGAGCCGACCTTCTCCAGGGCAAGGGTCTTGACCCGGTCGAGCTCGGTCTCGCGCTCCTTCTTGCCCGCGATGGTCAGCGCGGAGGCCAGCTCGCTCTTGACGGCCCCGGCGACGGCCTCGTAGGCGTCCTCCTGGTAGTCCAGGAAGATCGGGAACTGCGCGGTCTCCTTGGCGGCGACCTGGGCGATCTTGGCCTGCGCCTCGCAGAGCACCTTGATGAAGGGCTTGGCGGCCTCCAGGCCCGCGGCGACGGTCTCCTCGTTCGGGGCGACCGCGCCGTCGGCGACCAGCTTGAGGGTGTCGCGGGTGGACTCGGCCTCGACCATCATGATCGCGACGTCGCCGTCCTCGAGCACCCGACCGGCGACGACCATGTCGAAGGTCGCGCCCTCCAGCTCGGAGTGGGTCGGGAAGGCCACCCACTGGCCGCTGATCAGCGCGACGCGCACGCCGCCGATCGGGCCGGAGAACGGCAGCCCGGCGAGCTGGGTGGACAGGCTGGCCGCGTTGATCGCCACCACGTCGTACAGGTGGTCGGGGTTGAGGGCCATGATCGTCGCCACGACCTGCACCTCGTTGCGCAGGCCCTTGACGAAGGACGGGCGCAGCGGGCGGTCGATCAGGCGGCAGGTGAGGATGGCGTCCTCGGACGGCCGCCCCTCACGGCGGAAGAACGAGCCGGGGATGCGGCCCGCGGCGTACATCCGCTCCTCGACGTCGACGGTGAGCGGGAAGAAGTCCAGGCTCTCCTTCGGATGCTTGGACGCGGTGGTGGCGGACAGGACCATCGTGTCGTCGTCAAGGTAGACGACGGCGCTTCCCGCCGCCTGGCGCGCGAGCCGCCCGGTCTCGAACCGGATGGTACGCGTGCCGAACGAGCCGTTGTCGATCACGGCTTCCGTGCTGTGGACACCCTCCACGGGGGACCTCCTCTTCGGTCGCCCGCGTCCGTGTTGTCGCGCACTCAGGCACTCGCCGGGCCGACCGGTTTCTCGTCGCGGTCGGCGGGCTCGTGCCTGGCTCCGTTATGCCGGCTCCCCGTCATGTGCAGCGCCGGTCTTCGATCGAAGCACCCGGACTGCGCGGCGCATTCGCCGTCGGCATCCGGAAGCCACTACCGAGGACCGGCCCGCAGGCGTCACGGGACGCGCGTTGCTGTGCTGTGCGGACGCGGGGCACTTTCTCGGCTGTTCAGTTGTCTCGTCAGGCCAGTGTGCTCGGAAACGGCGCCCGTCGCACGGGACGCGCCGACCCGTTTCTCCATATCAGGTGGCCTTTGCCCTGATATGAGAGAGGGAGCGGCGCGGAGCCGCTCCCTCCCAGACTATCGGCGCAGGCCGAGCCGCTCGATCAGGGTGCGGTAGCGCGTGATGTCCTTGCTCATGAGGTACTTGAGCAGGCGCCGGCGCCGGCCGACCAGCAGCAGGAGCCCCCGGCGGCTGTGGTGGTCGTGCTTGTGGGTCTTGAGGTGCTCGGTGAGCTCGCTGATGCGCTTGCTGAGCAGCGCGATCTGCACCTCGGGGGACCCGGTGTCACCGTCTCCGGTCCCGTACTCGTCGATGATCGTCTTCTTGGCGGCGGTGTCGAGCGACACGGCTCTCCTTCAACTGTCTACGGGCACACCTCAGATTCGGAACTACGCACGACCGTGTGTGCCTACAGTCGCCGTAACAGGTCGGCGGGCAGCGCGAAGCCGCGACCGAGCCGACACGTCAGGCTACCATCGCCGCGAGACCGGCGCGTTCAATGCGCGAACAGGCCCGCGAACAGGGCGCGGACGGCCGGCCGCGGCGCCGGGCCGCCGCCCGGGTCGCGGCGCGGCGCGCGGGTCAGGGGCCGGTGAGCAGCCGGCGCGCCTGGTCGACGTCGTGGCGCATCTGGTCGATCAGCGCGTCGATGGAGTCGAACTTCAGCGTGTCGCGCAGCCGGGCCGTGAAGTCGACCACCACGTGCGCCCCGTACAGGTCGAGGTCGTCGCGGTCGAGGGCGTAGGCCTCGACGGTGCGCTCGACGCCCTCGAAGGTCGGGTTGGTGCCGATGGAGATCGCCGCCGGCCACCGTTCGCCCTCGTACGGGGAGGGCGACTGGGTGCACTCGAGCCACCCCGCGTAGACGCCGTCGGCCGGGATGGCGGTGAACGAGGGCGACTCGACGTTGGCCGTCGGGAAGCCCAGCAGCGCCCTGCCGCGCTGGTGGCCGCGCACGACGACGCCCTCGACGCGGTGCGGCCGGCCGAGCGCCACTGCCGCGCCCTCGACGTCGCCCGAGGCGAGCAGCTCGCGGATCATGCTGGAGGAGATCGCCTCGCCGTTGCTCACCAGCGGAACCCCTTCGGCCACGAAGTCGTACTTCTCACCGAGCTGGCGGAGCGTCTCGATGTCGCCCGCGGCCTTGTGGCCGAAGCGGAAGTTCTCCCCCACGACGACCCCGGCGGCGTGCAGGCGGTCGACGAGCACCGCCTGGACGAACTCGTCCGGGCTCATCTGCGAGAACTCCAGCGTGAACGGCAGCACGCACACGGCGTCCACGCCGAGCGCGCCCAGCAGTTCGATGCGGTGCCGCGCCGTGCTCAGCCGGGGCGGGTGGGTGCCCGGCCTGACCACCTCGTCCGGATGGGGGTCGAACGTGATCGCCACGGAGGCGGCCCCCAGGTCGGCCGCCATGGCGACGGCACGTTCGACCATGCGCTGATGACCTTGGTGCACACCGTCGAACACCCCGATCGTGATGACGGACCTGCCCCAGTCTCCGGGCACGTCGTCGAGTCCGTGCCAGCCCTGCACCTCGACCTCGTTCCTTGGTGATGGTCGCGCTCATCCAAGCCTGCCATGCGCGGAGGGCATTTCCCCGCACGGGGACGAGGGTAGCCCAGCGGCGGGCCCGGCGGGCGACGGCCCCGGCTCGCGGACACCGCGACGACCGGGTGCGGGCGCCGCGACGGCCGGGTGCGGGCGCCGCTCCAGGGTCTCCGGCGCCGCGCGGCCGGGCGTCGTGCGCGCCGAACGGGCTCAGAGGGACGCCTTGAGCCCCGAGCCGCACAACGGCGCCACGACCTCCCCCTCGGCGTAGGGCGAGCCCTCGGCGCCCAACCGGCGCACCGCCGCGTACGCCACCGCCGCCGTGGGCTCCACCCAAAGCCCCCGGGCGGCCAGGGCGGCGTGCGAGCCGGCGACCTCCTGCTCGGACACGGTGACCACGGCGCCGCCGGTGTCGCGGACGGCCTCGAGGATGCGCGCGCCGCGGGCGGGCGCCGCGATGGCGATGCCCTCGGCCACCGTCGGCCCGGCGGCCACCGGCGCCACCTCGGCGCGCCCGGCGGCGAACGCCGCGGCGACCGGCGCGCACCGCTCGGCCTGCACGGCGACGATGCGCGGCACCCGATCGGCGAGGCCCGCCTCGCGCAGGGCGGCGAACCCGAGGTGGGCGCCGATCACCAGCGTGCCGTTGCCCGCCGGCAGGACCACCGTGCCGGGGACCCTCCCGCCGAGCTGCTCGAACAGCTCGAAGGCGTAGGTCTTGGTGCCCTCGTAGAAGTAGGGGTTGTACACGTGGCTGGCGTAGAAGGCTCCGGTACCTTCCACGTGGCCGGCGGCGGCGCGGGCGGTGTCCTCGCGGGTCCCCTCGACCACGGTCACCCGGGCGCCGTGCCCTCTGATCTGGTGGAGCTTCTTCTCGCTGGTGCCGGCCGGCACGAAGATCTCGGCCGGGACGCCCGCGCGGGCCGCGTACGCCGCCACGGCCGTGCCCGCGTTGCCGCTGCTGTCGGCGACCAGCCGGTCGGCGCCGAGCAGGCGGGCGAGCGCCACCAGCATGACCGCGCCGCGGTCCTTGAACGAGCCGGTCGGCGAGGCGTACTCGAGCTTCAGCCGCACGCCGGGCTCGCCGTCGAGGGCGGCGTCGACCAGCGGCGTCATGCCCTCGCCCAGGCTCAGCTCCCGGCCGGGCACGGCGATGGCGTCCCGGTAACGCCACAGGGAGTGGTCGCCGGCGCGGGGGTTCCAGGCGAGCGGGACGGGCGCGAGGTCGAGCGTTCCTCCGCAGTCGCACCGCCACCGGCCGGCCGAGGGAGCGCTGGAACGCCCGCAGGCGCACACGTAGTCCGGCAGATCACGCGTCAAGGGGCACCTCAGGGGACGAAGACGGCGAGAGGCTTGACCGAGCGGCCGCGCTCCTCGACCAGGGCGAGAAGGGCGCCGTCCGGCCCGAACACGCCGATCGGGCCGCTTCCCAGACCCGCCGAGGCGAGCCGGCCCCCGTGGCCGATGAGCCGGGCGTCCTCGGCCGAGACGTCCATGCGGGGGAACGCCGCCGCGACCGCCTCGGCCATCGGCAGGATCACGCAGTCCTGCGCGAGCTCGTCCAGGGTGCGCGCCACCGACAGGTCGTAGGGGCCGACGCGGGTGCGGCGCAGGCGGGTCAGGTGACCGCCGACGCCGAGCGCGGCGCCGAGGTCGCGGGCCAGCGAACGGATGTAGGTGCCGCTGGTGCACCGCACCGAGGCGTCCACCTCGACCGCGTCGCCCTCGCGCCGCACGGCGGTGATCTCGAAGGCGTGGACGGTCACCGGGCGGGCCCGCAGCTCGACCTCCTCGCCGGCCCTGGCCCTCTTGTAGGCGCGCTCGCCGTTCACCTTGATCGCGCTGACCTGCGGCGGGACCTGCTCTATCGGCCCGGTGAGCGCGGCGACGCCGGCGTGGATCGCCTCGTCGGTCACCTGGCCCGCCGCGACCTCGGTCAGGACCTCGCCCTCGGCGTCGTCGGTGTTGGTGGTGACCCCGAGCCGGATCGTGGCGTCGTAGCCCTTCTCGGTGAGCGCCAGGTGGCCGAGCAGCCGGGTGGCCTTCTCGACGCCCACCACCAGCACCCCGGTGGCCATCGGGTCCAGGGTGCCCGCGTGGCCGACGCGGCGGGTGCCGGCCAGGCGCCGCATCCGGCCCACGACGTCGTGGGAGGTCCAGCCGGCCGGCTTGTCCACGATGACCAGCCCGCTGGGCGGCGCGGGACGCTTCTCGCGCGTCCCTCTGGCGGCCGGGGCACCCGGCTCACCGGCCGCCAGGGTGATCGGCTCGCTGCCCGCCAGGGGGCTCGGCTCGCTGCCGGCCGTACTCATCGGCACATCCTCGATGTCTCGTCTGCGGGTGGAAGGGAACGGGCGGGGCGCCGCTCAGCTCTTCGGGCCGAGGAGCGCGCATAGCTTGGCGATGGTCTCCTCGGGGGTGTCGTGGGAGGTGAAGCCCGCCGCCCGGACGTGGCCGCCGCCTCCGAGGGCCGTGCAGGCACGGCCGACGTCCACCCCTCCCTTGGAGCGGGTGGAGACCTGCCAGGCCCCGTCGTCGTCCTCCTTGAGCACGACCGCGACGTCGGGCTCGTCGGTGCGGCGGATGACGTCGATGATGCCCTCGACCTCCTCGTAGGGAAGGCAGTAGGCGGCCCGGTCGACGCGGGACACGTAGGTCCACACCATGCCGGCGCCCGCGGCGGCGTCCTGGTCGAGCCGGACGCGGCCGAGGACCGTGCCGAGGAGCTTGAGGTAGCAGAACGGGGAACGGTCCCACAGCTCGCGGGCGATCTCGTCGGTGCGCAGGCCCGTCGCCACCAGCCGCGCCGCCATCTCGTGCACGGCCGGCGTGGTGGAGGAGTGCTTGAAGGAGCCGGTGTCGGTGACCAGGCCGGTGTAGAGGCAGGTGGCGACGTCGCGGTCGAGCTCGTAGCCGAGCCGGGCCATCAGCTCCTCGACCAGCATGGACGTCGAGGCGGCACGGGGGTCGACGATGGGGACGCTGCCGAACCCGGTGTTGGAGGGGTGGTGATCGATGACGATCAGTTCGGCGGCCTTGCCCGCGTGGGGGGCGAGCAGGCCGAGCCGGTCGATGGTGGGGACGTCGAAGCTGATCATCAGGTCGGGCTCGGCGGGGTAGGCCGCCGGCTCCACCAGAAGGTCCTGGCCTGGCAGGAAGCGCAGCAGGCGCGGCACGGCGAACCGGCGGTCGCCGAAGGAGGCCACCACGTGCTTGCCCGCCCGCCGCAGCGCCATGCCGAAGCCGAGCATGGAGCCCAGGGCGTCGCCGTCAGGGGTCACGTGGCAGATCAGCGCCACCTCGCGCGCGCCTGAGATGAGGGCGACGGCCCGGCGCCAGTCCTCCTCCCGCACCGCGGGCACGGGATCGCCGGTGTGCGTGCTGGGCATCACTGGGCCGAACGCCCCGCCCGGTCGTGCGACTCTGCCTCCACCCCCACTGGCGGCTCCTGGCCGTCCGGGCTCTCTTCGTCGCCCGGCTTGCGGTAGGGGTCGGGCTCACCGGCGTGCACGGCGCCCTGCGCGCGCTTGGCGATCTCCTCGTCCCGGGCCCTGGCCTCGGCGAGCAGCTCGTCGAGGTGGCGGGCGCTGTCGGGCAGAGGGTCGTGGCTGAAGGTCAGGGTCGGGGTGAACCGCACGCCGGTCTGGCGGCCGACCTCCGCACGGATGATCCCCTTCGCGCTTTCCAGGGCCGCGGCGGTGTCGGCGCGCTCGGCCTCGGAGCCGAACACGGTGTAGAACACCGTCGCGTCACGGAGGTCGGCGGTGATGCGGGTGTCGGTCACCGTCACGAAGCCGAGGCGGGGATCCTTGATCCGCCGCTCCAGCATCTCGGCGACGACCTGCTGAATGCGGTCCGCAAGTTTGCGGGCGCGTGCTGCGTCCACGATCGCGCTCCCCCTCTTTACTCGCTTTAATCGCTTAACGGCCCGCGGGAATGGAGACTTCCCGCGGGCCCCTAATCTTCGTCCTCGTTGAACAGCCGCCGCTTGGCGGACAGCAGCTCGATCTCCGGATGGAATGCCACCAGCCGCTCGCAGGCGTCGAGCACCTCGTCGCAGTTGCCGGCCGTCGCCGACACCACGGCGACGCCGATCTCGGTGCGCCGGTGCAGGTCGAGATGGCCGGTCTCGGCCACCGCGACCGCCGGGAACCGGCGGCGCACCTCGGCGATCAAAGGACGCACCACTGAGCGCTTCTGCTTCAGCGAGTGCACGTCGCCGAGCAGGATGTCCAGGGTCAGAGCACCTATGTACATGGCTGTCGCCGCGGGTGCGGGGCGATGGAACGCCGGGGGTGTCCGTGGGCCGAGACCCACGGACACCCTCCGTCGTGTCCGTCACCGCCGTCAGGCGCGCGGCTTCTCCCGCATCTCGAACGTCTCGATGACGTCGTCGATCTTGATGTCGTTGTAGCCGAGACCGATACCACACTCGAAGCCCTCGCGGACCTCGGTCGAGTCGTCCTTGAAGCGGCGGAGCGACGAGACGGTGAGGTTGTCGGCCACGACGACGCCGTCGCGGATGATGCGCGCCTTGCTGTTGCGGGTGATCGTGCCCGAGCGGACCAGACAGCCCGCCACGTTGCCGATCTTCGGGACCTTGAAGACCTCGCGGACTTCGGCGGTGCCCGTCTGGGCCTCCTCGAACTCCGGCTTGAGCATGCCCTTCAGGGCCGCCTCGATCTCCTCGATCGCCTGGTAGATGACCGAGTAGTAGCGGATGTCGACGCCCTCGCGCTCGGCCAGGTCGCGCGCCCGGACCTCGGGCCGCACGTTGAAGCCGATGATGACGGCGTTGTCGTCCGCGATCGCCAGGTTGACGTCGTACTCGGTGATCGCGCCGACCGCACGGTGGAGCACCCGCAGGCGCACCTCGTCGCCGACATCGATCTTGAGCAGCGCGTCCTCCAGGGCCTCCACGGAACCGGAGACGTCACCCTTGATGATGAGCTTGAGCTCGTCGACCTTGCCCTTCTCCAGGTCGCTGAACAGCTCTTCGAGGGTGCGACGACGGCTGGACCTCGCCATGTCGGCGATGCGCTGCCGGGCCGCCCGCTGCTGGGCGATCTGGCGGGCCATGCGGTCGTCGGTGACGACGATGAAGTTGTCACCGGCGCTCGGCACGGCCGTCAGGCCCAGCACCAGGACCGGACGCGACGGGTCGGCCTCGGTGACCTGCTCGCCGCTGTCGTCCAGCATCGCCCGGACGCGGCCGAAGGCCTCGCCACAGACGATGGAGTCGCCGACCCGCAGGGTGCCGCGCTGCACGAGCACGGTCGCCACGGGGCCGCGGCCCTTGTCCAGGTGGGCCTCGATCGCGATGCCCTGGGCGTCCATCGTCGGGTTGGCCCGAAGGTCGAGCTCGGCGTCGGCGGTCAGCAGGATCGCCTCGAGCAGGTCGTCGATGCCGAGGCCCTGCTTGGCGCTGATGTCGACGAACATCGTCGAGCCGCCGTACTCCTCGGCCACCAGACCGTACTCGGTGAGCTGGGCGCGCACCTTCGTCGGGTCGGCGCCCTCCTTGTCGATCTTGTTGACCGCGACCACGATCGGCACCTCCGCCGCGTGGGCGTGGTTGAGGGCCTCGATGGTCTGCGGCTTCACACCGTCGTCGGCGGCGACCACCAGCACGGCGATGTCGGTCGCCTGCGCACCACGGGCACGCATGGCGGTGAACGCCTCGTGACCCGGGGTGTCGATGAAGGTGATCTTGCGCTCCTGGCCTTCGTGCTCGGTCGCGACCTGGTAGGCGCCGATGTGCTGGGTGATGCCACCGGCCTCACGGGCCACCACGTTGGTGTTGCGGATGGCGTCCAGCAGCTTGGTCTTACCGTGGTCGACGTGACCCATGACGGTCACGACCGGCGGGCGTGCCGCGAGGTCGCTCTCGTCGCCCTCGTCCTCGCCGAACTCGATGTCGAAGGCCTCGAGAAGCTCGCGGTCCTCCTCCTCCGGGCTGACGACCTGGATGGCGTAGTTGAGCTCGGCGCCGAGAAGCTGCAGGGTCTCCTCGTTCACCGACTGGGTGGCGGTCACCATCTCGCCGAGGTGCAGCATGATCTGCACCAGCGAGGCGGGGTTCGCACCGATCTTGTCGGCGAAGTCGGACAGCGAGGCTCCGCGCGGCAGGCGCAGGGTCTGGCCGGTGCCGCGGGGGACCTGCACGCCGCCGATCGACGGGGCCTGCATGTTGTCGAACTCTTGACGCCTCTGGCGCTTGGACTTGCGTCCGCGCGTCGGACGGCCGCCGGGACGCCCGAAGGCTCCCGCCGTGCCGCCGCGGCCGCGACCGCCGCCACCACCGGGACGACCGGCGAAACCGCCGCCGCCACCGGCACCCGCGCCGGCGCCACCGCCGCCACCGGGACGACCGCCGGTGCCCGTGCGGGGACCGCTGAAGCCGCCGCCACCAGGACGACCGGCGCCACCGCCACCGCCGGGACGGCCACCGCCGCCACCGGGACGACCGCCACCGCCACCGGGACGGCCACCGCCGCCACCGCCGCCACCGCCCTGGCCGGGGCCGGACGGGCGGGAAGGCATCATCATCGGGTTCGGACGCGGACCGCCGGGACGGGGACCACCCGCACCGGGACCGGGACGCGGACCGCCGGGGCCGGGACCCGGACGCGGACCGGCCGCACCGGGCGGACCGGAACGCGCGCCCGGCGGACGCGGCATCGCGCCGTCGCGGGGACCCTCGCGACGCGGCTCGCGCGGACCGGCGCCGTCGCGGCGCGGCTCGCGGGGACCGCCCTCACGGGGACCGCCGTCGCGGCCGGGAGGGCCACCGCCCTCACGACCCGGACGCGGCGGGCGCTGGCCCATGCCGCTCGCGGTCGAGGAGAACGGGTTGTTGCCCGGACGCGGGCCGCGCGGGCCCGGCTTCGGGCCGCCCGGACGCGGAGCGCCGGAGCCCGGGGCACCGGAACGCGGACCCGCCGGAGCGCCAGGAGCGCTCGGAGCGCTCGGAGCACCGCCACCGGACGCCGCCGGGGCGCCGGAGCGCGGAGCGGCCGGACCCGGACGAGGGCCGGGCTTCGGGCCGGAACCCGGACGCGCGCCGGGCGAGGCCGGGCGGGCGTCGGAACGCGGGGCCTCGAACCGCGGGGCCTCGGTGCGGGGGGCCTCGGCGCGAGCGGCCTCAGGACGCGGCGCAGCCGGACTCGGAGCCTCGGTGCGCGCGGCCTCGGGACGCGGCGCGGCCGGGCGGGGGGCCTCCTGCGGAGGCTGGTTCACGTGGGGCATCGGAACTGGCGGGCGCGGCGCGACGTTCGCCGGACCCGGACGCGGACCAGGGCCGGGACGCGGGCTGGGGCCCGGCCGCGGAACACCCTGACCCGGCGCGGGCGCGCCGTTGCCGGCCTGGCTCGGAGCCGGCCGGGGGGACGCCTTCGGCGCCCTGGACGACCTGTCGCCGCCCCTGGAATCGGAGGACCCCTTCAGGGCCTCCGTAAGCTTGCGGACCACCGGCGCTTCTATCGTTGAAGACGCCGATCGCACGAACTCGCCCATTTCTTGGAGCTTGGCCATCACGACCTTGCTCTCTACTCCGAACTCCTTGGCGAGCTCGTAGACTCGGACCTTCGCCACTGCACTCCCTAACTCGGCCCGGGAGGCTGTGCCGCCGGACCGTCGCTACCTAGACGTACTCATCGCCGCATGCTCATCAGGCGCTCATCGCTATCTGACCCGCCCATCGACTCGGCGTCCTACATGACAGTTGGTAACCATTCACCCGGTCCTACTCGGCGTCAAGCCCTGCCAGGTGAGCGCGCAGACACGCCGCGTCAAGCGACTCCGCGACTCGGAACGAACGCGGAAACGCCCGGCGACGTTCGGCGAGCTCCAGGCAGCTCAGCGCCCGGTGCAGATATGCACCTCGGCCCTGAAGCCGTCCTCGCTGGTCGGGAATGATCTCACTCCCGACCACTACCAGGCGGAGCAGCTCGGACTTTACCGTGCGAACCCGGCAGCCCACACACGTTCTCAGCGGGGCCGCCCGGCCACCGTACTCAAGCTTACCTTGTGGAGGCATCGGCGGGGCCGACGGCATCCCCTGCGGCGGGCGCCTGGGTATCGGGCCGGATGTCGATGCGCCACCCGGTGAGGCGAGCGGCCAGCCGGGCGTTCTGCCCCTCTTTGCCGATCGCGAGCGAGAGCTGGTAGTCGGGCACGGTCACCCGGGCGACGCGACCATCGAGATCGATCACCTCGACATGTGAAACCCGCGCCGGCGACAGGGCATTCCCGACGAAGTCGGCAGGATCGTCCGACCAGTCGATGATATCGATCTTCTCGCCGTGCAGCTCGGTCATGACGTTGCGCACCCGTGACCCCATCGGGCCGATGCACGCGCCCTTGGCGTTGACCCCGCCCCGGCGCGAGCGGACCGCGATCTTGGTGCGGTGGCCGGCCTCGCGGGCGATGGCGGCGATCTCCACGGTGCCGTCGGCGATCTCGGGCACCTCCAGCGCGAAGAGCTTCTTCACCAGGTTCGGGTGCGTGCGCGACAGCGTGACCGAGGGGCCCTTGTGGCCCTTCTTCACCTGCACCACATAGCAGCGCAGGCGCTCGCCGTGCACGTAGTCCTCGCCGGGGACCTGCTCGTTGTGCGGCAGGATCGCCTCGATCTTGCCCAGGTCGACCAGCACCACCCGGGGGTCCTTGCCCTGCTGGATGACCCCGGCGACCAGCTCGCCCTCGCGGCTGGCGAACTCGCCGAAGTTGATCTCGTCCTCGGCGTCCCTGAGCTGCTGCAGGATGACCTGCTTGGCCGTGGTCGCGGCGATGCGGCTGAAGTTGCCGGGGGTGTCGTCGTACTCCCTGGCGATCTGGCCCTCGTCGTCGAGCTCGGCCGCCAGGATGGTCACGTGCCCGGAGGTGCGGTCGAGCTCGGCGCGAGCCTTGGCCGCCGCTCCCTCGGTGCGGAAGTACGCGATCAGAAGCGCGTCCTCGATGGCCTTGACGACCAGGTCGAAGGAAATGTCCTTCTCCCGCTCCAGGCTGCGCAGGACGCTCATGTCAATGTCCACAAGGCTCCCCCCTAGCCCTCATCGCCGTCGTCGTCGCCGGCGTCGTCTTCATCATCCGTCTCGTCGTCGAGCCGGCGGAACTCAACCTGCACCCGCCCCTTGGCCAGCTCTTCCCACGCCAGCGGGCGTGAGGCCTCCCCCACCGACAGCTCGACGCCGGTGTCGCCGACGGCCAGGACGCGGCCCTCCAGCGAGGTGCCGTCACGCAGGTCGGCCTTCACCAGCCTGCCCTTGGCGCGGCGCCAGTGGCGCGGCTCGGTGAGCGGGCGGTCGACCCCGGGCGAGGAGACCTCCAGCACGTACGGGCTGCCGCCCATCACGTCGCTGTCGTCGAGTGCCTGCGACACCATCTGGCTGATGTCGGCGACCTTGTCGAGGCTGACCCCGTCGTCGCCGTCCACGATGACGCGCAGGAGGCGCCGCTTGCCCGCCGGGGTGACGATGACATCTTCAAGATCGAGGCCCTCGGAGGCCGCGACGGGTTCAAGAAGCTTGATCAGGCGGTCACGTCGAGCGTCTGCGCCCATGCTGACCTCCCAGTTGTTTCAACGGCCGTCTCAAGGGACGGCCGAATGCGTACCTCGCCCAACGGTTCACCAGCCTATCGACACCGGGGCACGGAAAGAGCGTCACTCGGTTACCCACCGGGCGACGCGCCGTACGATGCTATGTGCCAAGCCAGGAAAAGCCGTCATTCACAAGGAGGCCGCACCGTGCGTCAGCGTGCCCTGACCCGGCGCGTGGTGCTGCGCGGCACCGCGGCCGCGGCGGTCGCCGCCTCCGTGGCCGGATGCTCCGGCGCGGGGCCGGCGCCGGGCGCCGCGCCCACGCCGCGGCCGCCCGATGCCGAGACGGTGCTGCTCACCGGCGTCATCGCCGACAAGGAGCAGATGGTCGCCCTCTACCGGCAGGCGGCCCGCGCGAACGCCAAGACCGCCGCGAGGCTCCAGCCGTTCCAGCAGCGCCATGAGGCCCACCTGGCCGAGCTGCGGCGCCGCCTGCCCGCCCCGGTGCCGCCTCCGGCGGGCACGCCCACGCCGTCGGCCTCGGCGGGCGGCTCTCCTTCGGCGGCGGCGGTCTCCATCGGCACGCTGAGGCATATGGAGGGCAAGGCGGCGGCCGCCCGGGTCCGGCAGGTCCGCACGGTCTCCGCCCCGCTGGCCCAGTTGCTCGCCTCCATCGGCGCGTGCGAGGCCGCGCACGCGGCGGCCCTGGCGAGGCCGAGGTGACCGACGCCCTCAGCGAGCTGAACAAGGTGCTGGCCGCCGAGCACGCGGCCGTCTACGCCTACGGCGTCGTCGGCGCGCACTCCTCCGGCGACCAGCGCACCACGGCAACGGCGGGCTTCAACGCCCACCGGGCCAGGCGCGACCAGATCCGCGGCCTGATCGCGGCCAGGGGCGGCACCCCCTCGGAGGCCGGCCCCGCCTACGAGCTGCCGTTCCCGGTGACCGCCCCGCGCGAGGCCGCCCGGCTGGCCGCGCTGGTCGAAGACCGCGTGACGGCGGCCTATCTCGAGCTGGTCGCGGTCGGCGATCTGTCGCTGCGGCGGCTGGCCGCGCAGGCCATGCAAGAGTGCGCCGTACGGGGCTACGGCTGGCAGCCGGTGATCGCCGCGTTGCCGGGGCACCCGGCGCCCGCGCCGGCCCCTTCTCCGGCGGGACGGGCGACCGGCTCGCCGCCCGTCTCCCTCGACCAGTAAGGCACTTTCTCCCATACCTCCACGTTTGCGATCGGTGCGCGGGGTAGTTGCTGATCCATCGCAACGCACGGAGGGACACATGGGCTGGAGTTACCGTAAGTCGATCAAGATGGGGCCGTTCCGGCTCAACCTGTCGCGCAGCGGTGTCGGACACAGCTATGGCGGACGAGGCTTCCGTGTCACCAAGACCGCCGACGGGCGGCGCACCATCACCGTCAACCTGCCGGGCGGCTTTCACTGGCGCAAGACGCTCGGCAGCAGCCGTAGTTAGACCGGTCGCCGGGCCGGTGGCCCGGCCTCCACGAGCCGCGCGCCGTGCAGTTCGACTCTGACGCGGTGCGTGTTGGGGCTCGCCGCCTCGGGCCGAGAGGCGGCGGGCCCTTTTCCATGCCGGCTTTCCATGCCGGCCGGGTTTCCAGGCCGGCCGCCCGGAGCGCGCGGGCGCCGCGCGAGGCGGCACGGGCGGCCCGGGCCGCGGGCGTCAGGCGCCCTGGGCGGGCTCCGGCTCGGCGGTGGCGGCGGCCAGCACGCGGCCGACGGCCTCGGGCAGGGGGATCTCCTGCTTGGTCCCCGAGGCGCGGTCGCGCAGCTCCACGACCCCCTGGGCCAGCCCGCGGCCGATGATCAGGATGGTGGGGACGCCCAGCAGCTCGGCGTCCTTGAACTTCACGCCCGGGGAGACCGAGGGGCGGTCGTCGACCAGGACGCGCAGCCCCTTGCCCTCCAGCTCCTCGGCGAGCGCGAGCGCCACCTCGACCTGGTTGTCCTTGCCGGTGCCGACGATGTGGACGTCGGCGGGCGCGATCTCGCGCGGCCAGACCAGGCCGAGCTCGTCGTGCTTCTGCTCGGCGAGCACCGCGACGGCGCGCGAGACGCCCACCCCGTAGGAGCCCATGGTGATGCGGATGGGCTTGCCGTCGGGGCCGAGGGCGTCCAGGCCGGCGGCGTCGGCGTACTTGCGGCCGAGCTGGAAGATGTGGCCGATCTCGATGCCGCGGTCGATGGACAGCGGGTGGGCGCAGCGGGGGCAGGAGTCGCCGACGCGCACCTCGGCGGCCTCGATGGTGCCGTCGGGCTCGAAGTCGCGGCCCGCGACGACGTGGGCGGCGTGCCGGCCCTGCTCGTTGGCGCCGGTGACCCAGGACGAGCCCGCCACGACCCGGGGGTCCACCAGGTAGCGGATGCCGAGCCCCTTGAGGACCTGCGGGCCGATGTAGCCGCGCACGAGGCCGGGGTGCTTGGCGAAGTCGGCGGCCTCGAAGATCTCGGGGACGCCGGGCGACAGCGAGGCCTCCAGCCGCTTGAAGTCGACCTCGCGGTCGCCGGGCACGCCGATGACCAGCGTCTCGGCCTCGCCGGACCCGGGGGTGCGCACCTTGACCACGACGTTCTTCAGGGTGTCGGCGGCGCCGACGCCGAGGCCGTAGCGCTCGTTGACGAAGGAGACCAGCGAGTCGATGGTCGGGGTGTCGGGGGTGTCCAGCACCTCCATGGCGGGGTGCTCGGCGGTCACGGCCGGGGGCGCGGGGGTGGTGAAGGCCTCGGCGTTGGCGGCGTACCCGCAGTTGTGGCAGGCCACGAAGGTGTCCTCGCCGGTGGGGGTGGGCGCGAGGAACTCCTCGGAGGCCGAGCCGCCCATCGCGCCGGACATCGCGAAGCAGATCTTGTAGTGGATGCCGAGCCGGTCGAACATCTTGATGTAGGCCTCGCGGTGCAGCTCGTAGGAGCGCTTGAGGCCGTCGTCGGCGAGGTCGAAGGAGTAGGAGTCCTTCATGACGAACTCGCGCCCGCGCAGGATGCCGGCCCGGGGCCGGGCCTCGTCGCGGTACTTCGTCTGGACTTGATAGAGGATGACCGGATAGTCCTTATAGGAGGAGTACTCCCCCTTGACCATGTCGGTGAACATCTCTTCGTGGGTGGGGCCGAGCAGGTAGTCGGCGCCCTTGCGGTCCTTCAGCCGGAACAGCGTGTCGCCGTACTCGGTCCAGCGGCCGGTCGCCTCGTAGTACTCACGGGGCAGCAGCGCGGGGAACAGGACCTCCTGGCCGCCGATGGCGTTCATCTCCTCGCGCACGACGCGGGCGACGTTCTCCATGACGATCTTGCCGAGGGGCAGCCACGAGTAGATGCCCGGGGCGACGCGGCGGACGTAGCCGGCGCGGACGAGCAGCTTGTGGCTCGGCACTTCCGCGTCCGCCGGATCCTCACGCAGGGTGCGCAGGAACAGGGTGGACATACGCAGCAGCACGGCTACTCCTCGGTCGCGGTGGTTGACAGGTATACAGGCTATCGAGTCCCGCGGGACCGCCGGCCGATTTATGCCGCTCACCCGGTGGCCCCGCCGCCGTCGCCGGGTGGCCCGACCGGATTATTGCGACCGCCCTCGGCGTGCGAGTCTGGTCGGGAGGACCCGCCTGGGCGAGAATCGGCGCAAGACGTCGCGGGGCCGGCAGGTCCCGCTAAGGAGGCCGCATGTCGCTGCGCGTGGCGATCGTCGGATCGGGTCCCGCCGGTATCTACACGGCCGAGGCCCTGACCAAGCAGGCGGGCGAGCCCGTCGAGATCGACGTCCTGGACCGCCTGCCCACCCCGTACGGGCTGGTGAGGTACGGCGTCGCCCCCGACCACACCTCGATCAAGTCGATCGCCGGCTACCTGCGCAAAGTGCTGGAGCTGCCGTCGGTGCGCTTCCTCGGCGGTGTGGAGCTGGGCTCCGACGTCACGGTCGACGATCTCGCCGCCTGCTACGACGCGGTGGTCTACTGCACGGGCGCGATGGTCGACCGGCATCTCGGCATCGCCGGCGAGGACCTCCCCGGCAGCGTGGCCGCCACCGACTTCGTCAACTGGTACTGCGGTCACCCCGACGTGCCGCCCGACGCCTTCTCCCTCGACAGCGCCGAGGTGGCGGTGATCGGGGTCGGCAACGTGGCGGTCGACGTGGTGCGCATCCTGGCCAAGACGGCCGACGAACTGCGCTCCACCGACGTGCCGCAGGAGGTCCTCGACCGGCTGGCCAAGAGCCAGGTGACGACCATCCACATGATCGGCAGACGGGGTCCCGAGCACGCCAAGTTCACGCTCAAGGAGCTTCGCGAGCTCGGCGAGCTGACCAACTGCGACGTGCTCGTCCGTCCGGACGAGGCCGGGTCGGGCGAGCTGGGCGAGCTGTCGCGGCAGATCCGGGGCAACGTGGAGGTCCTGAGGTCCTGGTCGTCGCGGACCCCGTCCGGCCGGCCCCGCCGGCTGGACGTGCGGTTCTGGCTGCGCCCGGTGGAGATCCTCGGCGCGGGCAGGGTCGAGGCGCTGCGGCTGGAGCGCACGCGCCTTTCGGAGGGCCGGGTCGTGGGCACCGGCGAGTACGAGACGATCCCGGCCGGCATGGTGCTGCGCTCGGTGGGCTACCAGAGCGTCCCGCTGCCGGGGGTGCCGTTCGACACCGCGACGATGACCGTGCCCAACACGGCCGGGCGGGTCGGCGAGGGGCAGTACGTCGCGGGCTGGCTCAAGCGCGGGCCGACCGGCGTCATCGGCACCAACAAGTCCGACGCCGCCGAGACCGTGCGCACCTTGCTGGCCGACCTCGCCGCGCGTCCTGAGCGGCCCGAGCCGGGCGCCCGGCTGGAGGACGTGCTGGCCGCGCGCGGGGTGCGTCCGGTGACCTACGCGAACTGGCTGGCCATCGAGGCCGCCGAGGCGGCCCTGGCCCTGTCCCTGGGCCGCGGCGAACACGTCAAGCTAGTAGGCCGCCCCGCCATGCTCGCCGCCTTCACCCCCTCCACCCCCGAACCCTGATCCGCCTTCCGCGACGGGGGCCCCGAGGGCGTGGCCGGCGCGGCGGAGGGCGGCGGCCAGGGTTTTGATGGTCGCGGGTTCCTCCATCACGCCGCCGCCGGCGTCGCGCCGCTCCTCCCAGGCGCGGACGCGCTCGGCGTAGGCGTCGCGGGTCGCCAGGTGGAAGGCGTACACGGTGGCGTAACGGCTGACCAGGTGCGAGGGGTGCATGTCCCAGCCCTGGTAGAACCCGTGGCGCAGCGAGTGACGCACCATGCCGGCGTGCGCCCGCCACAGCGCGTGCACGTCCCGCGTCGAGCCGGAGGCGGGTGAGGCGGCCAGCGAGCCGTCCGACAGCTCGACCCCGGTGCCGGCGAGCGCGACGCGCATCACCTCGCGGGCGTGGTCGCAGACCGGATGGTCAAGGCGCTGCTCGGCCGGCGGGAGCCCGCAGGCGGCGGTGTAGTCGAACACCCCGAAGTGCGCCGCGGCTAGGCGCCCGCCCAAAGACGGCACCAGGTCGGGCGAGCGGGCGAGGAAGAGCACGGTCTGCGGCGCCTCCACCTGCATCTCGAAGCGCAGCGTGCCGGACGCCAGCTCCAGTCCCTCCTCCAGAGAGGCCAGGCACCCGGCGAACCGCCCGAGGTAGGTCTCCATGAGGACCTTGGGGAAGGTGACCGTGAAACCGGGCGGCAGCCCGCCGGCCCGGGCGGCGACCTCGGTGAGGAAGCCGTCGAGGGTGCGCAGGCTGCGGGCCGGGTCCCCGTCGGCGAACGACTTGACCCGCAGCCCCCAGCGGCGCGGCAGCGTACCGGCGGCGTGCATGGCGGCGACCGCCTCGGCGGCCCGGACGGCGTGCTCGTCCTCCTCGGCCGCCGGGCGCGTCCCGTACCCGTCCTCGAAGTCGATCCGCAGGTCCTCGACGGGCTCGCGGGCGAGCTTGCGGGCCACCCGGCCGCGGACGTCATCGGCCGTCTCCGCCGCGGCGGGCCCGAACAGCGCCGGCAGGGCCACGCCGCCGGGCAGGTGGCGCTCCAGCAGGCTCAGGGCCTCCTCGCCCCACGCCCGCACGGTCTCCGCGCCGAAGCGGTCGGCGGGCACGTACACGGTGTGCACCGGCTGCCAGGAGGCGCCGGTCGCGGGGTAGCGCCGCGCCTGCTCGGCCAGGGCGGCGTCCACGCCCGGCACGTCGTGGCCGCCCAGGGTCAGGCGCACCTCAGATCGTGTCCACCAGGTCGCGCCAGCGCCGGACGCGCTCGGCGTCGACCGGGTCGGACCAGGACGAGCGCGCGGCGCTGCCGATGTGGAAGGCGCGCACGCCGTAGTCGAGAAGCGGGGGGACCAGGTGGGGCCGGAGCCCGCCGCCGGCCAGGATGATCGGCGCGTCGCCCGCCTCGGCGCGCGACCGCAGCACCGGCAGCCCCGCGGCGATGCCCGAGGGGTCGCCGGAGGTGAGCACGGTGGCGAGGTTGGGCAGCAGCCGCACGGCGCGCCAGCCCGCCTGCACGTCGGCCGCGTTGTCCACCGCCCGGTGGAAGGTCCAGGGCAGCGGCGTGACGGCCTGGATCAGCGCCTCGGTGGCCGCCAGGTCCACCTTCCCCTCCTCGTCGAGGAAGCCGAAGACGAACCCCGCCGCTCCGGCGTCGGCCAGGACGCGCGCGTCGCGCTCCAGGCCCTCCAGTTCCTCCGGGGTGACGCCGTAGCCGGCGTTGGAGCGGAGCATCACCATCTGCGGCAGCGCGGACTTCTTGGCGATCGCCGCCACGGTCTCCGGGGCGGGGGTGAGCCCGCCGACGGACATGTCGGCCACGATCTCAAGGCGGTCCGCGCCGCCGTCCTCTGCGGCCACGGCGTCGCGCACGTTCAGCGCGATCACCTCGAGCAGCGATCCGGTCATGGGTCCTGAGGTTATCGGACCCTCTTGTCCATAGATGGACCGCTACCACCCGCAAGCCGGCCAATGGTCCGGTGTAGGCCGGCTACATCGTGATCTGTTCCGGGGGCGCCATGATCCGATCCACCGCCGGAAAGTGCCGCCGGGCAGGCGGTTCAGTGGGTCGCCACATGCGCGGACCTGCGACGCCGCGCGTGCGGCAGCGCCGGGGACGCCAGGTCGGCGGCCCGCTGGAACAGCGCACCCGAGGCGCGGTGCGGGAGGTCCACCGTGCGGACGTGCCGGAACCCGAGCTTGCGGTAGTACCCCTGAAGGCCCGGGTTGTTCTTGGAGCAGTCGAGCCGCAGCCACCGCCGGCCGGTGGCCGCCACGCGCAGAGCCGCCCAGTCGAGCAGGGTCCCTCCGAGGCCGGACCCGGCGAAGGCCCGCTTGACGGCCAGCTTGTGGACGTACAGGCCCGATTCGGGGTGGTCGGCGCGCCGCCAGAACTCCGGGTCGGCGTGGTCGTCCAGGGCCATGGTGGCGGCGGGGACGCGGATCTCTCCCTCCTGGCGGGCGTCCTCGTCGTCCAGCACGTACATGGTCCCCTCGGCGATCAGCGGCTCGATGCGCGCGGCCGGGAAGCCGTCGGCCGGCCACTGGCGGATGCCCCGGGTGTGCAGCCAGCCCGCCGTCTCCGCCAGTAGCGCGAGAACGCCGGGCAGGTCGTCGGGGGTGGCATTACGCAGCGTGAGGGAACCGGCCTGCTGGAGGGTGTGGGAGTACATGACTCGTCCTTTCGTCGCCGTGTGTAGCGCCTCGAACACCGAACGTGCTCGACCGGGGGCGCGGCCCTATCAGTCAAGGCCGGAGTGAACGGCGTTAGCCGCCGGGCCTGTGGGCGTCAAGGGCCGCGATGGCGGCCCCGGCCCGCGCCGGCGGCAGGACGGCGCGGCCGCGTCGCGAAGCGAGACGGCGCGCGCGAGGTCAGCTCAGTGCGAGCTCGTACCTGATCAGATGCTTGTCGGCGGGCAGTACCGACAAGGCGACCCGGACCGGGGTGCCCTCACGGTCGTAGCCAACTCGGACATATACGACAACAGGGGTACCAGGTTCGAGTTGCAGGCGGGCGGATTCCTCAGGAGTCGGCATACGAGCCGAGATGTCGTCCACGACGCGGACCTGGCGGTGACCCAGTTCCTCCAGCACGCGGTTGGCCCCACGCGTGATGTCCGCCGGACGGGCGATCTCGGAATCGCGCACCAGCGTGTGCGGGAAGTAGGAGTCGTTGGTGTTGTAGGGCTGGTCGTCGACATAGCGCAGCCGCCGCCGCACCACCGCGAGCGCGTGCTCCTCCAGCTCCAGCCTCGCGGCGATCTCCTCGGGCGGCTCCACGATCGAGACCTCGATCTCCTGGCCGGGCTTGCGGCCCTCCTTGGTGACCGCCTCGGCGAACGCCTCCCGGCGCAGCACGCCCGGCGGGGTGTTGAGCTCGGCCTGGGGACGCATGAGAAGCGCGCGGCGGTCGCGAACGAAGCTGCCGCGCCGGCGCATCCGGGTGATCAGACCCTCGTTCTCCAGCTCGGCCAGGGCGAGCCGTACCGTGTTGCGACTGACCTCATGGCTGTCCATGAGGTCCATCTCCGTCGGCAGCTGGGCGCCCGGCCCGAGCTCGCCGGAGTAAATCGCCCTGCGTAGCTCGCCGGCCACCTGCTGGTACAGCGTCGACCGTGCCAAATCTCACCTACGGTTGCGTCCTTTTGTACCTACGAATTTAGACGATCTCGATCTGACGGCAAACAACCCCTTGACCCAAGCGTCTCCACACCGCATTATCCAAACGTTGGTACAAATCCATCAAAGAGGCGGCGAGGGGTGAGGGCCTGTGCTGGCAGTCCGGGCGGGAACGCCATATCTGCCCTGGCACGATCCCCGCGAGGCGACGCGTCTACTGCGCTACGCGCTGCACCGGGAGGGGTTCACCCACACCTACCAGAGCAGCGCGAACGGGATGTCGGTGCTGTCGGTGACCACCGGGCTGACCGTGTGGTGCCGCAGCGGGTCGTTCGTGTGGAACGAGGACGGCCTCACGGTCACCCATCCGTCCGATGACCCCGTCGGCGCCGCGCAGCTCGTCAAGCGCCATCTCCGCCGGCCGGTCGAGGAGGAGCCCGAGGATTCCCGGGCCCACGACTCCGGCGACCGGCCGCCCACAGACTCCGTGCGGTAAACGACGGCCAGGACCCCAACCCTCGCCGGGGTCCTGGAAGTCGCGCCGGGGCGGAACGTGTCCTGGCGGGTCCCCCACGCCCGCCAGGACACGCCTTCCGCCATCACCGTCGGCCACGGCCCTCCTCCCGTCAAGGCCGTTCCCCGCCCCCTCACGGCGCTCCCCGCCCCATCACGGCGGCTCCCCGTCCGCGCCCGGCCCCCGGCTCCTCGTGACGCTTCCCGTCCCGCACCGGCCCTCCCCGGTTCCTCGTCG
The DNA here is from genome assembly GCF_040607475.1 of Sphaerisporangium sp. NPDC005288. Taxonomy (NCBI): domain Bacteria; kingdom Bacillati; phylum Actinomycetota; class Actinomycetes; order Streptosporangiales; family Streptosporangiaceae; genus Sphaerisporangium; species Sphaerisporangium sp. NPDC005288. The sequence goes on from NZ_JBEXGT010000001.1 coordinate 377,672, forward strand.
CGGCCGCTTCCTGTTCCCTCGCGGCCGGCCCGCTCTTGATGGAGCCGTCCTCCCGGCCCTGGTCACGGCCGCTCCTCCGTCCTCGCCAGGGCCGCTCGCCGGCTCTCCATCGGCACCGCCGCCCGGCGGCGCGCGCCGGGACCGCGGGCGCGGACGTGGCCTGCGTCACACGTCGCGGCCTTGACCTGAACCACGGTTGAGGTTGCATGCTGATCGCGGCACCCTCGCCGGGCGGACCGACCCGCCCGGCCGCGCGGGGCAGCCTTCCAGGAGGGACCGGGCGTTGATCGACAGGCAGAGCGCTCCGCCTCCCCTTCCCCCTCTCCCCTACGTGCGGGCCGCCGGCTCGCCCGGGCCGGACGTCTCCGGCCGGAGCGGGCCGCCCGCCCCGGCCGCCGGGCGCCACTCCGCCGGGGCCGACGGCCACGTCCCGGAGGCGGGCGGCCGACGCTCTCAGACCCCCGATAACGGACACCGACCGCACCCCGATAACGGACACGCGCCGGCGCCCGGCACGTCGTCCGCGGGAGGCGACGCGTCCGACCCCCGGCACTTCAGGAACGTGCTCGGCAGGTTCGCCACCGGCGTGGTCGCGGTGACGGCGATCGACCCGGCCGACGGCGCACCCCGTGGTCTGGCGGTGAACTCCTTCACCTCGGTGTCGCTGGATCCGCCGCTCGTGTCCTTCTGCGTCTCGACCGCCAGCACGACCTGGCCGCGTATGAAGGCCGCGCCCACCCTCTGCGTGAACGTCCTGTCCGAGCGGCAGGAGCACGTGAGCAGGCGGCTCGCCGCCAGGGTCCCCGACAAGTTCACCGGCCTGTCGTGGAGGCCGTCGCCGGGAGGCGGCCCGCTGTTCGAGGGCGCGCTGGCCTGGCTCGACTGCGCGATCGAGTCCGAGCACCCGGCGGGCGACCACATCATCGTCGTGGCCCGCGTGCTGGCGCTGGACGCGCACGCCGACCACGGCCCCCTGCTGTTCTTCCGCGGCGACTACGGCCGCTTCGACGCCTGACACCGCCGCTCAGGCGCACCGACCAACGCCACCTGGGGCCCCACTGCCCGGACCGACCAGTCGGTATGGACGGGCCGGGGACGGGTACGGCATCATCGGGGGGCATGACTCTGTTCTCGGTGGACGGCAAGACCGTCGTGGTCACGGGCGGCTCGCGGGGCATCGGCAAGATGATCGCCGCCGGCTTCGCGGCGGCCGGCGCCACCGTGTACCTCTCCTCGCGCAAGGCCGCCGAGCTGCACGAGACGGCCGCCGAACTCGGCTGCGCCGCCGTCCCCGCCGACCTGTCGACGCCGCAGGGCATCGAGACGCTCGTCTCGGCCGTGTCCGAGCGCGAGAGCCAGCTGGACGTGCTGGTGAACAACGCCGGCGCCACCTGGGGCGCTCCGCTGGAGGAGTATCCCGAGCACGCCTTCGACAAGCTCTGGGGCATCAACGTCAAGGGCGTGTTCTACCTGACCCAGCGCTTCCTCCCGCTGCTGCGCGCCTCCGCGACCGCCGACGACCCGGCCCGCGTGATCAACATCGGGTCCGTGGACGGGCTCCGCGCGCCGGGCGTCGAGAACTACGCCTACTCGGCGGCCAAGGCGGGCGTCCACATGCTGACCCGCCACCTGGCGCACCGGCTCGCCGGCGAGTCGATCACCGTCAACGCCATCGCACCCGGGCCGTTCGAGTCCAAGATGATGGCCTTCGCGCTGGACGATCCGGGGATGCGCGCGGCCGTCGAGTCCCAGGTGCCACTCGGGCGCATCGGACGGCCGGACGACATGGCCGGAGCGGCGATCTTCCTGGCCTCCCGCGCGGGCGCTTACCTCACCGGCGCCGTGATCCCCGTGGACGGCGGCATCTCCACCGTCTGACCCGCGCGTGGTGGCCTCCCACCCGGACCTCGGCCATCTCGAGTCGGCGGCGGGCATCGTCCGCGGGCTCAAGGCGCTGCCGGCGCCGTGGCACGGCCGAGCATGGCATGCTGCGCGAGCAGTCCGGCCCGGGTCCTGTTGGGGCAGTCCAGCTTGACCAGGATGCGCGACACGTGCCCCTTGACCGTGGCCTCGGACAGGTTTAGCCGGCGGGCGATCTCGGCATTGGACAGACCCTCGCCGAGGCAGTCGAAGACCTCCCGCTCCCTCCTGGTCAGGGCCCCGATCAGTGTGAGCCTGCCGTCCTGGCTCGCCTGGCGGCCGGCCGCGGCGTTCAGCAGCCGCCGCGTCGTGGCGCCGGACAGCACGGTGTGGCCGCCGGCCGCCACCCGGACCAGCCCGATGAGGTCCTGAGGCGGGGTGGACTTGAGCAGGAAGCCGGCCGCCCCCGCCTGCAGGGCTCGAATAACGTGGTGGTCGGTGTCGAACGTGGTGAGCGCTACCACGATCGGCGGCTCACGCAGCGCGGCGATGTGACGGATGGCGGTGATGCCGTCGACGCCCGGCATCCGCAGGTCCATGAGGACGACATCGGGACGGTACCTGGTGACGGCGTCGAGGGCCTCGGCGCCGTCGTACGCCTCGCCGACGATGTCCACGTCGCCGGAGGTGCCGAGAATCGTCCGCAGGTGCGCGCAGACCAGCGGGTCGTCGTCGACCAGCAGGACGCGGATCACGGGCCCTCCCCCGCCGCCGGGAGGATCGAGGGCAGGTCCGCCTCGACCCGATAGCCGCCGTCGGCGCACGCTTCGGCGCGCAGCGTACCGTTGATCAGTTCGATGCGCCGTCGCAGGCCGAGCAGCCCCGCACCGGCACCGGCCGACGCCAGCACCGCGTCGCCCGCTCTGGTCGGTGCGGTGTTGCGGACGCTCACCCGGACGCCGGCGGGGAGTTGCCGGACCTGGAGCCGCACCCGCGCTCCCGGTGCGTGCTTGTGCACGTTCGTCAGGGCCTCCTGGACGACGCGATACGCGGTACGGCCCACCACGGGCGGCAGCAGGCACGGGCCTTGCGCGCCGTCCACCTCGACGACCGTCCCGACCGACCGCGCCGACTCCACCAGCCCGGACAGGTCGGGCATCGGTTCGAGCGGCCCCGTGCTCGCCGCGTCCGAGGGGCCGGCGGCGTTGAGCAGGCCGACCAGGTCACGCAGTTCGCCGAGGGTCTGGCACCCGGTCGTGCGAAGTTGTCCCGCCGCCTGTCTGGACGCCTCGTCGGCCGCGGTCAGCTGCAACGCTCCGGCCTGCAGCACCATGACACTCACCCGATGACTGACCACGTCGTGTATCTCCGCCGCCAGCCGCAGCCGCTCCTGCCTGCGGGCCTGCTCGGCACGCAGGTGGTGGCCGCGCCTGGCGCGTTCGGCTCGCGCCACGACGTACCTGCCCAGGACGACGGGCGCGCCGACCAGGATCAGGACCATGCCGGCCACGGCGACCGCGCGGGACGAGGGCGGCGCGCCCAGAAAGGCGATGGCGGCCACCAGGACCAGCGGCGGCCAGGCCAGGCGGGGGTCGCGGGCGAAGACCGCCGCGGCGTACGCGGCGAAGGGGACGGCCGCCGGAAGCAGCGTGATCTCCGGTTCCAGGCCGGTTCCCGGCGTGAGCCCCGGCCACACCCGCACCGCCGCCACCAAGATCACCGCGAGCAGCGCCATGAGCCAGGCGACCGCCACCGGCGCCCGGCGGCGGAACCAGAGCGATAGCGCGCTCGCCACCAGCAGGCAGAAGACGCACAGGTCATACGGCTCGCGGAGAACCGGGACCTGGGTCACCGTTCCCGACAGGGAGACGACGCCGGCCAGGACCACCACGGCGATGTCCGCAACCCGCTCGCGCCCCATGGCGAGACCCTAGCCAACGCCGTTCAGCTGACGACCGAGGCCGAGCGAAAACCCTACTAAAGTCGCATACAGCACCCCCTTCGGGACGGTTCAGCGGTCGCGAATCCCTTCTTCACGCGCTGTCGCCGGCGGTCCGCGCCGGGCTGGAATCGGCTCATGCTCGACAGACGAACACTGCTGCTGGGATCCGCCGCGGCCACGGGAGCGATATTGCTCGGCGCGTGCGGGCAGAGCACGACGAGACCTCGGCCGAAGGCCCGCACGGGGTACCTGAAGGTACCGGGAGCACGGCTGTACTACGAGACGCGAGGCTCCGGGCCACCCCTGCTGATGATCCATGGCGGCGGGACCGACGCCGGCTCCTTCGCCGCCATGGCGCCCGAACTGGCCGAGCACTACACGGTCATCACCTACGACCGGCGCGGGAACTCCAGGAGCCACCTGGACGGATCGCCGGCCGACCTGCGACTCGACCAGCAGGCCGACGACGCGGCCCTGCTGCTCAAGACGCTGATCGACACGCCGCCGCACGTGTTCGGCAGCAGCGGAGGCGCCATTGTCGCCCTCGAACTCGCCACCCGCTACGGAGACCGCCTCGGCACGGTGGTCGCACACGAACCCGCGGTGCCGGCCGTGCTCGCGGACGCCGCGGCACAGCAGGCCAAGTACGAGGCCGTCTACCAGACGTACCGCTCAAGTGGGGTACAACAGGCATTTCGCCAGTTCATCGCCATAGATCCAGGAAAGGAGGATCCGGCGGCGGACGGCGACTATCCCGCCGACCCGGATTTCGGCGCCCGGATCCAGGGCAACCAGGAGTTCCTGCTGGCCCACGAGATGCTCCCGTTCATCCGGTACCGGCCCGGCCTCGCCGCCCTCCGCCTGAAGCTCCCCGGCCTGGTGCTGGGAGTGGGCCGGTACCAGGCCAAGATCGCGACCCGGATCGTCCTGACCCTCGCCGATCGACTCGGCGCCGAGGCGACGCCATTCCCCGGCGACCACACCGGCTACATCTGGCGCCCCCGGGAGTTCGCCGGGAAACTGAACGCGGTCCTGACCTGAGCACGCACGCCAGCGGAGAGCTCTGCGTCATATCCGGCCGACAACCGGCAATCGGCTCAGACGTAACGTAAACCTAAAAAATCACTCTTGTCATGGATATGTGTCGATGACACGGTGATCACATGCTCACGCGTCTCAAGGTGGTCGCGCCGGTCGCAGTGACCGTCGCGCTCGCCCTCCCCGCCGGGGCCGCGCTCGCGGATCCCACCCCTACGCAGGCGTCCAGCACGTGCGATCCCACCCAGACCGCACCTGTGTACTTGAACAAGGTCCCCACCCCCAAGAGCGTGCTCGGCTTCGACCTCGGCGAGCGCGAGGTCACCTCCGCCGAGTCCGACACGCTCCTTGAGTCGATCGCGCGGGCCAGCGACCGCGTCGTCTCCGGCACCCTGGCCACCACCGCCCAAGGCCGGCCGCTGAAGTACGCGATCGTCGGCAAGCCCGCGAACGTCACCAAGGCCGGGCTCACCGTGACCGAACTGGCCATCAAGACGCTGCGCGATCCGCTCACGCCTTCTGCTCTGGCCAAGCTGCTCGCCAAGCGCACCACCGCCGTCCTGTGGGTCACCGGCAACGTCCACGGCAACGAGGAGAGCGGAGCCGACGCGGCGCTGAAGACGCTGTACGACCTGTCCGACCGCGACGACTGCGCGGCCAGGCACATCCTGGACAACGCCACCGTCGTCATCCTGCCCATCCAGAACCCCGACGGGCGCGAGGCGGACAACCGGCGCAACGCCTACGGCTTCGACATGAACCGCGACTGGTTCGCCCGCACCCAGCCGGAGACCGACGGCAAGCTGGAACTGCTGCGCAGGTACCCGCCGCAGCTCTACATCGACGCCCACGAGCAGGGCGGCACGGCGTACTTCTTCCCGCCGAACGCCGACCCGATCTACCACGAAATCGCCGAGCCGGCCTACGACTGGATCAGCAACCTGTACGGCCAGGCGATGATCGACGAGTTCACCCGGCGCGGCCTGCCCTTCACCAACCGGGACGTCTACGACCTGTTCTACATGGGATACGGCGACACCGTCCCGACCACCGGCTTCAACGCCGCCGGCATGACCTACGAGAAGGGCGGCAGCTCCCCCATCGCCACCCGCGCCTTCGAGCAGTACCTCACCCAGTGGGTGTCGCTGTCGGCCGCGGCCTCGCACAAGGAGAGCATCCTCACCACCTGGCACGGCATGTACACCGACGCGCTCAAGGAAGGCCTGGCCGGAAGGCTGGAGCCCAACCAGGTGTACAACCCCGGCCACGACGTGATCAGCCAGGTGCCCGACCGGCCGGTCCGCCACTACTTCCTGCGCGCCGGCGACCCCGCCAAGAAGGCCGCGGTCGAGTCGGTCGTGCGCCGGCTGCAGCGCATGGACGTCAAGGTCTTCAAGCTCGCCAAGCAGATCACCGTCTCCGACTACAAGGAGTACGGCCGCCCGCCGGCCCGTGCCACCCTGCCCAAGGGCACGTACTGGATCCCCATGGCCCAGGGCCAGAAGCACTGGATCCAGGCCATGCTCGGCGAGGACGGCTACACCCCGTTCCCCTACTTCTACGACGTGACCGCCTGGAGCCTGCCGCTGCTGGCGAACGTCTCCGGCGGCTCCTCCGGCAGCGTCCTGGCGCCGCCCGCCTCTCCGGCCGAGCGCGTCCCCGACGTCGTCTCGCCCCCGGCTCCCGTCAAGCGGCCCAAGGTCGGCGTGCTGGAGCTGTCCGCCACCTCGGGCACCACGGTGGAGTCCCTCGGCTGGCTGCGCCACCGGCTGGACCGCGAGTGGAAGCTCCCCTACACCAAGCTGACCCCGGCGGACGTCGCGTCCGGCAAGCTGGCCGGCCTCGACGTGCTGCTCGTCCCGGCCGGCCCCGCGGCCACCGCGAACACCGCCCTCGGCGAGCCCGGGCGTGCGGCGCTCAAGACGTGGGTGAGCGGCGGCGGCCGGTACATCGGCTGGAGCGGCGGCGCGCAGCTCGCGTCCCTCGCGGGGGTGAGCACGGCGACCTTCACCGAACCGACCTCCGACGTCCCCGGCTCGCTGTTCCGCGTCCAGGTCGCCAAGGGCGCGCTGGCCGCCGGCGTCGGCTCCACGGCCTGGCAGTTCTACTCCTACGACCCGCTGATGCGGGCCTCGGACCCGGCCCAGGTAGTGGCCTCCTACCCGGCGGCGGACTCGGCGGACTGGTTCGTGTCCGGCTTCCAGCTCGGCGCCGAGGAACTCGGCGGGACGGCCGCCGCGCTGGACGAGCCCGTCGGCCGCGGCCACGCGATCCTGTTCGCCGCCGAGCCCAACTTCCGCGCCTTCACCGACGGCACCGCCCACCTCATCACCAACGCCCTGACCGCCGACCTCCCCCGGCCCCGCACCTCCGGCCTGGAGAGCCGCACCGCCGCCCCGCAGAATCGGACCTCCGCCGCCGGAAACCCGACGGTGACGGCCGCGGCCGCTCCGGACCGCGAGTCGGCCATTCGCATCACCGTGAACTCCGCCGACAAGGCCAAGGTCGCCGCCGCCCTGACCGGCTTCGGCGCCACCTGGACCGAGCGCCCCGGACCCGGCGGTTCGCTCCGCTTCGTCGTGCCCAACCCCGAAGGCCTCGGCCTCGACGAGCACCCCTGGGCCGCCAAGCTCCCGGCCGCCCTCCGCGCCGCCGGAGTGACCCCGCTCGCGGTGGTCCTCCCCTGACCCTGCCCACCGCCTGACAACCGCGGCTCGCGCCTCCTGCGAAACAGCACAAGGCGCGAGCCGCACCCATCCCGGGCACCGCGAAGCCCAGGTCACCCCTCAGCGCCCACCTCTGACGCCCCGGCGCCCCGGAACCTCACCGCGAACCAGACGACCCTCCCCCCGCCGTCCCGGTACATCCCCCACCGATCCGAGATGGCGTCCACCAGAAAGAGCCCTCGCCCGCCTTCCTCATCAAGGCCACCCCGGACCCGCGGCTCCCGCTCCGATCCCGCGTCGACCACCTCGACATGGACGGCGCCGTCACACTCGCTGATCGCGAGCGTCACGACCGTCTGAGGAACCCGCCTGGGGGTCCGAGGGCGAGGGGGGCGGCAGCCTTCTGGAAAGAACAGCCCGAGCCGAAGGCGAGGCCCGTTTCATGGCCTAGCAGTCAGAGGCGGGTCAGGAGGGCTGTGGTGAGGCGGTCGGCGGCGCCGGGGGTGGTGCTGAGGAACAGGTAGGGCTCGGTGAGCTCGAGTTCGATCAGCGCCGGGGCGCCGCCGGGGAGGCGGACAAGGTCGACGCGCGCGTACAGCAGGTCCTCGCCCACTTCGGCGAGGACCCGTTCGGCCAGGGCGAACTGGTCCGGGCCGGGGTCGCGGGCGGGGACGGCCCGGTGGTCGGCGGGCACGACGTCCGCGAGCATCGCGTTACGGCGCCGGGCGTGGCTGAACCGGCCGCCGATGTAGATCATGGAGGTCTCGCCCTCGGTCTCCACCATGTCCAGGTACGGCTGGACCATCGCGACGCGACCGGCCGCGACGAGGTCCCGTGCGTGGGTCTCGGCCGTGGCGCGGTCGGTGGTGCGGAGGGTGTCGCGGGCGCCGGCCGAGATGGCCGGCTTGACGACGTACTCGGCCTGGTGGGGCAGCGTCACCTGCTCGCCCGGGTGGATCCAGTGCGTCGGCACGGTGGGCACGCCGAGATCGCGCAGGTAGGTCTTGTCGGTGTTCCGCTCGATCACCGAGGCCGGGTTGAACAGCCGGGTGCCGCTCTCCACCTTGTGGGCCCATTCGACGAACTGGTCCCGGCGCAGGATGTAGTCCCAGGGGGAGCGCACGACGGCGGCGTCGAAGGAGTCCCAGTCGGCGGCAGGGTCGTCCCATCGGACCGCGGCCCCCTCCACGCCGGCCCGCCGCCAGGCGGCCAGCAGGACCTCCCGGTCGTCATCCGGCCCGTCATACGTGACATAAGCGAATCTCACGACACTCCATCCCATACTTCACGAATCCCGGGCTTGAGCATCGTACGGACATGCCGACTATTTGCGACCGAGGAGGTGTGCGGTGAGCCGGGCTTTGTCAACGGCCGACGAGGATGTTCGTGGAGGCTCGTGTGTCGTTCGCGTACACCAGGCGGGAGGACGAGCGGCTGCTCACCGGACAGGGCCGCTTCGTCGCCGACATCGACGTGCCCGGCTGCCTGTCGGCGGTCTTCGTCAGGAGCCCCGTCGCGCACGGCAGGCTGCGCTCGGTGGACTGTTCCCCGGCCGCGTCGGTGCCGGGCGTCGTCGGCGCCTGGTCGGCGGTCCACCTCACCGGCCTGCCCGCGTGCGCGCAGACCGCCGCCGACCTGCCGGACCTGCCGCCCATCCCGCCCGTGCTGCTGGCCAGCCTGTCCACCCGTGAGGCCGTCGCCGGACGCGAATGGCCGACGCTGGCCACCGACCGGGTGCGCTACCCCGGCGAGGCGATCGCCGTGGTCGTCGCCGAGGACCGCTACCAGGCCGAGGACGGCGCCGCGGCGGTCGGCGTCGTGATCGACCCGCTCCCGGCCGCCGTCACCACGGCCGCCGCGCTGGACGGGACGGTCACCCTGTTCGAGGGCATGAGCAACGTCGCCTTCGAGTTCGAGGCCGGCCATCCCATCGACGAGGAGGTGTGGCGGAGCGCGGCCGTGGTCGTCGAGGCCCGCTACCGCCAGCAGGTGCTGCTGCCCTCGCCGATGGAGTGCAGGGCTTTCCTCGCCGTGCCCCGAGGGGACGCGCTGACCGTGTGGTGCTCGCACCAGATGCCGCACCGGCTGCGCCGGGAGCTGGCGGAGGTCCTCGGGTGGCCCCCCGGCCGCATCCGCGTCATCGTCCCCGACAGCGGCGGCGCGTTCGGCTCCAAGAGCGCCATCTTCCCCGAGTACGTCGTGACCGCCACGCTCGCCGTGGCGCTCGGCCGGCCCGTCCGGTGGATCGAGGACCGCATGGAGTCGCTGCTGGCCGCCACCCGGGGCCGCGGGCAGGACCAGCGGGTGCGGCTGGCCGCCGGCGCCGACGGGCGCCTGCTGGCCTACGAGCTGGCGATCGACGCCGACGTCGGGGCCTACCCGCACCTGGGCGCGGCGCTGCCGACGCAGACGGCACGGATGGCGACGGGCCCCTACCTGACGCCCCGGGTGCACGCCACCGTCCGCTCGGTGCTCACCAACACGATGATGACCTACCCCTACCGCGGCGCCGGGCGCCCGGAGGCGGCCTCCGCGCTGGAGCGGACCATGGACGAGCTGGCCCGCCGCCTCGGACTGGACCCCGCCGAGCTGCGGCGGCGCAACTTCATCCCGCCCGAGCGCTTCCCGTACGACACCCCGACCGGCCGGCGCTACGACAGCGGGAACTACGCCGCCGCCCTCGACCTGGCGCTGGAGACCCTCGGCTACGAGCGGTGGCGGCGGGAGCGTGACCGGCGCCGGGCCGACCCGGCCGCCCTCCCGCTGGGCATCGGGCTCGCCTGCTACGTCGAGCGCTCCGGCGGCGAACCCGGCGGCCTGCACGAGTTCGGCGGCGTCGAGGCGTGCCCGGACGGCACGGTGGTCGCCCGGTGTGGCAGCGCCGCCGGCGGGCAGAGCCACGAGACCACCTTCAGCTCCCTGGTCGCCGACACCCTGGGCCTCGACCCGGCGCGCGTCCGGCTGATCGAGGGGGACACCGGCGAGGTGCCCGAGGGCGTCGGCTCGTTCGCCAGCCGGTCGGCCCAGATCGCCGGCGCGGCGCTCCAGCGGGCCGCCAGGACCCTCATCGACCAGGCCAGGCAGCGGGCGGCGGCCCTGTGGGAGCTGCCGGTGCACAAGGTGAGCTGGTCCCGGGGCACCCTGCGGGCCGAGAGCGATCCGCCGGCCGCCGCCGACCTGGGCGAGCTGGTGAAGGAGACCGGGCCGCTCCGCGTGGACGACCGGTTCGAAGGGGCCATGGCCTTCCCGTTCGGCACCCACGCGGCGGTGGTCGAGGTCGACGTGGACCTGGGCACCGTGCGTGTGCTGCGGCTCGTCGCGGTGGACGACTGCGGGGTGGCGATCAACCCGGTCGCGGTCCACGGGCAGGCGCTCGGATCGGCCGTGCAGGGCATCGGACAGGCTCTGTACGAGGGGGTGCCCTTCGACGACGCCGGCGTGCCCGTCCTGCCGAACGGGCTGCTGGACTATCTGCTGCCGACCATCGCCGAGGTGCCCCCCGTCGACATCGCGGCCACCACCACCCCGACCCCGGTCACGCCGCTCGGCGCCAAGGGGGCGGGCGAGTCAGGGTGCATCGGGACGCCGCCCGCGATCGTCAACGCCGTCGCCGACGCCCTGCGCCTCGCCGACCCCGGCCTGCTCCAGATGCCACTCACGCCCGACGTCGTCTGGCGCGCCGCCCGCGCCTCGGAGAACGCCCGGCGCGCGGCGGCGGCCCGGGAACCCGGCCGGGCCGAGAACGCACAGCGATCAGGCCACGGCGCACACGGCACGAGCGGCGGCGCGGACCGGTCGAGGCACGGCGCGGACCGGACGGGGCGGGGGCGATGAAGCCTCCCTCCTTCGACTACCTGGCGCCCGGCACGGTCGCCGAGGCCGTGCACGCGCTCGCCGTCCCCGGCAGGCGCGCCGAGGTGCTGGCGGGCGGTCAGAGCCTGATCCTGGACATGCGCCTGCGCCGGACCAGCCCTGACGTGGTGGTCGACATCAACGGCATCGACGAGCTGGCCGACGTGCGGGTGGAGCGGGGCGCGCTGCTGGCCGGGGCGCTGGCCCGGCACCGCGACTTCGAATCCCCGCTGGTCGCGCCCGGCCCCCTCGGACGCCTGCTCTCGCGCGCCGTCGTCAACGTCGCCCACCCGCCCATCCGCGCCCGCGGCACCATGGCCGGCAGCCTGGCCTGGGCGCATCCGGCCTCCGAGTGGTGCGCCGTCGCCCTCGCGCTGGACGCCGGCATCGAGCTGCGCGGCCCGGCCGGGACGCGGGTGGTCGCGGCCCGGGACTACTTCCGCGGGCCGCACGCGACCGCCCGCGCCCCGCAGGAGCTGATCACCTCCGTGCGGCTCCCGCTGCTCCCCGGCGGCACGGGGGTCGCCTTCGCCGAGCATCGGCGCACGCAGTTCTGCTTCGCCCAGGTCGCGGTGGCGGTGGCGCTCACCGTGCGCGACGGCGTGATCGCCGAGGCGAGGATCGCCCTGGCCAACTGCGCGGACCGGCCGCTGCGCGCGTACGCCGCCGAACGCTCCCTGATCGGCGCCGAGGCCCTTCCGCCCGGCCACGGCCGGGCGCCGCCCACGCGGACCGAGGCCCTCCCGGACCTGCCGCCATCCACGCGGACCGAGGCGGTGCCGGACCTGCCGCCGCCCGCGTACGGTCCGTTCGCGCGGGCGGCCCGCATCGCGGCCCAGGACGACGCCGACCCCGTCCCCGAGCCGTACGCCGATGTCGAGTACCGCCGGCACGCCATCGCCGTCCTGGTGGCCCGCGCCCTGTACGAGGCGACGGCGGACGGGCGGGCGCACGCCGCCGACGACCTCCCCGTAGGTGACCCGCGATGAGGATCACGCTGGTGGTGAACGGGCGGGACTACCTGCTGGACGTCGAACCCCGGCGCGTCCTCGCCGACGTCCTGCGGGAGGACTGCCACCTGACCGGGACACATCTGGGCTGTGAGCTGGGTGTCTGCGGGGCGTGCACGGTGCTGCTGGACGGCGAGGCCGTCCGGTCGTGCCTGCTGCTGGCCGTGCAGTGCGACGGACGGCCGATCCGCACCGTCGAAGGACTCGCGTCTCCGGACGGCCGTCCACACCCGCTCCAGGAGGCGTTCTCCGCCGAGCACGCCCTTCAGTGCGGTTTCTGCACGCCCGGGTGGCTGATGCTGGCCGCCGGGGCGCTGGAGTCCGACCCGGCCCTCGCCGACGATCCGGAGCGGCTGGCGGCCCTGCTCGGCTCCAACCTCTGCCGGTGCACCGGCTACACCCCGATCTACCGCGCCGTCCTGCGGGCGGCCGGGCGGCCGCCCGCCGAACCACCGGCCTGACCCCCGTCAAGGCCGGTGGACGACGTGACCGTCAGGGCCGGAAGACGGCGTCGAACTCCTCGCCCGCGTTGAGGCGGTCGATCAGGGACAGGACGGCGCGGGAGCCGCCGTTCGCGGTGACCCACCGGCTCACGCGGCACGCCGCCTCGGCGTACAGGTTCCCGTCACCGCCTGCCGCCTCCCGCCAGCGCCCCAGCTCCGCGGGGAGGGCCTTGTCCGAGGCCACCAGGCAACGGTCGGGCGACCCGGCCGGCGCCAGGTAGCGGGCGTCCCCGGAGACCAGGACGGCGAGTCCCTCGTTGAACCACTGCGGCACGTCGCCTCCGTCCAGCCGGGCTCGCAGCTCGACGTGCGACAGCTCGTGGGAGGCGATGACCACGTCCAGGCCGCGAGGAGAGAGCATGACCGCCCGGTTCAGCACCGCGACCCCGCGCTCCCCTCCCCCGCCGATGCGGCGGTAGCACCCGTCGGTGACGCACGCCAACACGCGGGGACTGCTCTTGCGGCCCCCGTAGAAGTCCGCGACCCTCCGCTCGGCCTCGCGGACGACTCCGAGCAGCCGCTCCCCGCGCACCGCGGGCGTCTCCGGTTCGGCGTACACGCCTTCCCCGAGGTCCTCCAGCCCGTAGCAGCCCGGGCAGGCGACCGCCGCCACCGAGGGGAACGCCACCGCCACCCCCAGAACAGCTGCGATGACCAGCGCGGCCGCCCCGCCCAGAGCCCATCTCCGCCGCCGACGCACCGCACCCCTCCACCGCCGAACCCCGCCGTCCACCACCACGCCGCCCAGCCTTCCCCATCTCCATCCCTACGGCATCAGCCCGTGGACCGTATTCACCCCCACCCCAGGGATGACCTCCGCGCGCCAGGGCGGTGGTCGACGCGAGGAGCACACGGCCGGCGGGCGGGGGCGTGTCCCGGCGGGCGGGCCATAACGCTTCTCTGTGAATCGGGAGGTGTGATTCGTCGCTTTTGGGGTGGTCGTGGAACGCTCTGGAGGAGACGGAACGATGAGGATCGGGTGGTCAGGTGTCAGCGGGTGGCGGAGGATCGACAGGGCGGCGATCCGGCCGGGTGATCGCCGCGGCCGCGGCGGTCGTGGCGGCGCTGGTCATGGCGGGGTGCTCCTCCGGCGCGGACGCCGGCCGGGCGGCCCCTGTGGAGCGCCAGTCCACCGTCGGGTCGCCGGGGTCCGCGGCCCCGTCGTCCGAGGCGGGCGGGGCGTCGATCCGCAAGCCGCCGCCGGTGGACCCCGCCTGGCCCCGCTGGGGGTTCACCCACACGGGGGTGAGCGCCAACAACGTCACCGAGCGGTTCGAGCGGAACGTCAGCGGCGCGCTCGCGCGGACGCCGATGGCGCAGAACCAGCACATCATGGGCTTCGGAGCGCTCAACCCCGAGCCGCGGCCGGAGGAGTTCTTCTGGGAGGACCTCGACAGCCGGACCGACTTCATGCTGCGCTCCGGCGGCGCGCCGATCATCACCCTGTGCTGCGCCCCCGACTGGATGAAGGGCGGCCCGGAAGGCCCCACCGAGGAGTCGGCCTGGACCGAGCACCTGGAGGACGCCCCTTACCCCGAGCACTTCGACGACTTCGCCAAGCTGTCGGCGGCCGTCGCCAAGAGGTACACCGACGTCAAGTACTTCATGGTTTGGAACGAGCTCAAGGGCTTCTGGCCGGACCACTCCAAGCCGGCCGACATCAAGGGCTACACCGAGCTCTACAACAAGGTCTACGACGCGGTGAAGGCGGTGCGTCCCGACGCCCAGGTCGGCGGCCCGTACATCGGCTTCGACAGCAACAAGACAGGGAAGTCCGTGCTGCGGGGCTCGTGGGGCGTCGTCAACCAGAACGTGCTGGACGCCTTCGACTACTGGTTCGAGCACAAGAAGGGCGCCGACTTCGTCGTGGTCGACGGGGCCTCGCTGACCGACGCCCACGAGCTGCTGCCCGACGCGTTCGGTGCGCTGGACAAGTTCGGCGCGGTGACCGCCTGGCTGCGCGACAGGACCGGCGACCTGCCCGTCTGGTGGTCGGAGTGGTACTTCGTCCCCGAGGACGGCACCACGTGGGCCGAGCCGATGCGGCTCGCCGTGCAGGCCGTGTCGATGATGGAGTTCGCCGAGAGCGGGGCCGCCACCGCGCTGTACTGGAACCCGCAGGCCAAGTCGGGGGCCTGCCGGGGCTGCATGTGGGCCCCCGGCACGGGCGCCCTGGAGCCGACCGGCAAGCTGATCGGCGACTTCGCCGCTTCCTTCCCCGCCGGGGCCGAGCTGGAGCGGGTGACCTCCTCCGATCCCCGGGTGCGTGTGCTGGCTCAGCCGCGGCGGCTGGTGATGGTCAACACCACCGGCCGGCGGCTGAGCGCGACCGTGGACGGCGAGCGGGTCGACCTGCGGCCCTACGAGATCAAGTGGAGCGACCGCTAGCCCGCCCGGGACCTCCCCCGCTTCGCCCGGGCGGGAACGCCCCAGCCCGGGTTCGCGCAGGCCGATCGGCCGGAGGGTTCTTCGGAAGGGGGCACTGCGGGTAAGTAACTCATGACTGGGGGGAGTCATGAGACGAATCACCACGGCCGTCGTGCTCGCCACGACGACGATGTTCGGCACCGTCGCGGCCGGGGGGCCGCCTGACCAGGATGGCAGGCAGTCGGTAAGTGCGGACCAATATCGGATTCTGACCCGTCAATGCCGGTACGCCAACACGGCGCAGGCCCAGAGCGACTGCCGTGCGGAGGTCCGGCGCAAGTACCGCGTCGGCGAGCGGGCCACCGGCCTCGACTGCCGCACCTACTCGGGCGTCACCGTGTGCGGCACGCTCAAGCTCGGCCCGCGCGAACAGCGGTGCGTACAGGACTCGGTGAGCAAGGGCCTCACCTACCGCCGGGCCGAGGTGGAGTGCTACGCCTTCTTGTGACGGGGCCCGTCATCGGGCGCCGTCATCGGGCGCCGTCACGGCGGCGGCGCCCGGCCGGAGCCCCCGGGCGTCTGCGGCGTCCGGCCGGCATCCCGGATGCCGCGGCTCACGGCCGATGTCCGAACGCCCGAACGCCCGCACGCCGGCGGCGCCGGGCTCCGGTCGTCAGCGGGGGGAGATCCCGTACACCGGGTCGGGGACGGGGGCGTCGGCCAGCAGCTTGGCGACGGCGTCGCCGATCTCCCCCACGTTCCACCGCTCGCCCTTGTCGACGCCGGGCCCGTGGTGCCAGCCGGTGGCGATGGAGATCATGCCGCCCTCGATCTCGAACACCCGCCCGGTGACCCCCGACGCCTCCGCCGAGCCCAGCCACACCACCAGGGGAGCCACGTTGGCGGGGTCCATGATGTCGAACCCGGTCTCCGGCGGCGCCATCATCGCGGAGAAGACCTGCTCGGTCATGCGGGTGCGCGCGGACGGCGCGACGGCGTTGACCGTGACGCCGTAGTGCGCGAGCTCGGCGGCGGCGGTGTGGGTGAGGGCCACGATGCCGGCCTTGGCGGCGGCGTAGTTGGCCTGGCCGACGCTGCCGAGCAGCCCGGCCCCCGATGAGGTGTTGATGACGCGGGCGTCCACGGGCCGGCCGGCCTTGGCCCGCTCCCTCCAGTACGCGGCCGCGTGCCGCAGCGGCAGGAAGTGGCCCTTGAGGTGGACGCGGACGACGTCGTCCCACTCCTGCTCGGTCATGGACACGATCATCCGGTCGCGCAGGAAGCCCGCGTTGTTGACCAGCACGTCGAGCCCGCCGAAGGCGCTGACGGCCGTCTTGACCAGCCTGCCCGCACCGTCCCAGTCGGCGATGTCGTCGTAGTTGGCGACGGCCTCGCCGCCGAGGCCGGCGATCTCCTCCACGACGGCACGCGCCGGGTCTCCCGAGCGCCCCGCCCCCTGTGGGCCGGTGCCGAGGTCGTTGACCACGACCTTGGCGCCCTGGCGCGCGAACTCCATGGCATGGGCGCGACCGATGCCCCGGCCGGCACCTGTCACCACGACGACCCGTCCCTCGCAGAGACCGCTCACTTCACCGTTCCCTTTTCTGTTAGACCACCGCTCTTTTCCCCATCCCTTCGGATTTATGTGTATTTGAGGCGATCGTCACAGTGGGGCACCGCTGATCGCCGGGGCGGGCCACCCCAGGTGGAAGGCGCCTCCGGCCGTGCGGCGAGGCCGGTTCCGCGACGGCGGTGAAGATCGTCCGACCGGATGTATAGCAAGCGCTTGGTCAGTTCGGGAACGTAAGGTGAGCAGGTGACTCGTGCCGGTCGTCAGGTGAACAAGCGATTGCATGGAGGCCCATAATGGAGGACGTGAACACGCGCAAGAACTCCGGCGGCGCGCCGGCGGCGACGGGTGCGACCAGCGAAATCGCTCCGCGCGGCGACGCCACGGCGCCCAGGCGCCAGGGCTCCCCCCGGCGCGCGGCCACCTCCGGCTCCGCCTCCGAGCGCCGCGAGCACCTGGTCAAGCTCGCCGCCGAGCTCTTCGCCCGCAAGGGATTCCAGGCGACCACCGTGCGGCAGATCGCCGACGAGGCGGGCATCCTCTCCGGCAGCCTCTACCACCACTTCGACTCCAAGGAGTCGATCGTCGACGAGGTCCTGTCGACGTTCCTGAAGGACCTTATCGGGCGCTACCGCGAGATCCTCGCCGGGGACGGCGACCCCCGCACCATGCTGTCGGAGATGGTGCGCATCGGCTTCGGCACCCTCGAGCCGCACCGGGCCGCCATCACCGTGATGCAGAACGACTGGAACTACCTGCGCTCGCTGCCCGGCGACCGCTTCGACTACCTCATCAGGGCCGAGGACGAGGTCGAGCGCATGTGGATCGGGCAGATCAAGCGCGGCCAGTCGGCGGGCCAGCTGCGGTCCGACGTCGATCCCAAGATCACCTACCGGATGATCCGCGACAGCATCTGGGTGGCCGTGCGCTGGTTCCGCCCGGGCGGACGGCTCAACACCACCCACCTCGCCGAGCACTACATCACCGTCCTGTTCGACGGTCTGGCCACGGGCGAGCGCACGAGCCAGGAAGCATGACGCCTCTGCACAAGGCCGTGCGCACGGCGCTGACCGACGTCGCCGACCCGGCCAAGGCTCCCGCCATGCAGGCGTACATGAAGTCGGCCATGCCCTTCCTCGGCGTCCAGGCCGCGCCGCGGCGGGCGGCGCTGCGCAAGGTGCTGGCCGAGCACCGCATCGACGGCGCGCCCGAGTGGCGCAAGACCGTGCTGGCCATGTGGCGCGACGCCGAGTACCGCGAAGAGCGGTACGCCGCCATCGAGCTGTGCGCCTTCCGCTACTACAAGCCCTTCCAGACGCTCTACACCGTGCCGATGTACGAGGAGATGATCGTCACGGGAGCCTGGTGGGACTACGTCGACGACCTGGCGATCCACCGGGTGGGCGCGCTCCTGCGGGCCTTCCCCGACACGATGCGCCCGCTCATGCTCGAATGGGCCCGCGACGGCGACCTGTGGCGGCGGCGCACGGCCATCCTGTGCCAGAACGGCTTCAAGGACCGCACCGACGCAGGCCTGCTGTACGCCTGCATCGAGCCGAGTCTGGCCGACACCGACTTCTTCGCCCGGAAGGCGATCGGCTGGGCCCTGCGCGAGTACGCCAAGACCGATCCGGAGGAGGTCGTCCGCTATGTCCGCCACAAGGGTCTCACCGGCCTCAGCCGCCGCGAGGCACTGAAGAACCTCCCGGCCACCTGACCTCGCAGGTCACTCACGATCTTGTGACGACACGTCCGCAATTCAGGCGAAAAATGGTTACATGATCAATATCGTCGGCGGCTTCGTCTATATTCGAGCCGAGGGCGATGTTCATGGTGACCTGTCACCGGAACGGGCGAGGCGAGGGGGCGCGGGTGAGCGAGCAGGAGAAGGCTCCGGCCGGGATCGATCCCACGACACCCAGCGTGGCGCGGATGTACGACTACTACCTCGGCGGCAAGGACAACTTCGCCGCCGACCGCGCGGCGGCCGAGCAGATCATCAAGCTGCTGCCGAACGCCCGGCACGTCGCCCGCGAGAACCGCGCCTTCCTCGGCAGGGCCGTGCGCCACCTCGCCGGCCTCGGCATCGACCAGTTCATCGACATCGGCGCCGGCCTGCCCACCCGCGAGAACGTCCACCAGGTGGCCCAGGCCCGGGCCCCGCGCTCGCGCGTCGTGTACGTCGACAACGACCCCATCGTGCTGGTCCACGCCCGCGCGCTGCTCGCAGACAACCCGCAGACCACCGTCGTCGAGGGCGACCTGCGCGACCCGAAGGCGATCACCGAGCACGCCGCCGTCCTGGCCACCATCGACTTCGACCGGCCCTTCGCCGTGATCCTCTGCGCGATCATGCACTTCGTCCAGGACGACGAGGAGGCCGCGAGCATCGTGGCGCACCTGCGGAGCACGCTGCCGCCCGGCGGCGCACTGGTGCTCTCGCACGGGTTCCGCGGCCACCAGGCCGGCCCGAACATCGCCAGGGCCGAGGCGGTCTACGCGCGGACCTCGCGGCCGCTGAAGATCCGCGACCGCGAGACGATCGAGCAGTACTTCTCCGGGCTGGACCTGGTGGAGCCCGGTCTGGTGCACGTGGGGTCGTGGCGTCCCGAGCACGACCTGCTGGAGGACGAGTCCGCGGCCGGCGGTCTCGGCGGCGTGGGGCTGGTCCCTCGCCGCCGCACCTTCAGATAGTCGGGCTATCCAGCATGGGTACGATGCCCGCATGCGGATCTCCCAGCTCAGCGCCGCCTCGGGGGTGCCGATCCCCACGATCAAGTACTACCTGCGCGAGGGCCTGCTCCCGCAGGGCGAGCAGACCGGCGCGACCAGGGCCGAATACGGACAGGCCCATCTGCGCAGGCTGCGGCTGATCCGCGCCCTGCTGGAGGTCGGCCGGCTGCCGGTCGCCTCGATCGCCAAGATCGTGGCGGCGGTGGAGGACGAGAGCACCCCGGTCCACCGCATGCTCGGCACGGCGCACTACGCCCTGGCCTCCCCGGCCGCGTCCGACCCCGGCGACCAGGAGCAGCGCGCCGCCCGCGAGCGGGTCGACCGGCTGATCGACGACCTCGGCTGGCGGATCACCCCGGACGCGCCCACCCGGGACGAGCTGGCGCAGGTGCTCGTGCGGCTCGCCCAGCTCGGCAGGCCCGCCGGCGAGGACGACCTGCGCCACTACGCCGATGTGATCATGCGCCTGGTCGCCGAGCGCGAGATCGGCAAGGTCCCCATGGACGGTCCCCGCGAGACGGCCGTCGAGTCCCTGGTGATCGGCACCGTGCTGTACGGCAAGGTCTTCGACGTGCTCAGGAGGCTGGCCCACGAGTCGGAGTCCGCCCGCCTCCTCGAAGGCCCGCCCGCGCCGCCCGTCCGGCGCACGTCCAGGCCGGAACGAGCGGGATAGGACGGACAGGGCCCCCGTGCGGCCTCAGTCGCCGAGCAGCCAGCGGGCGGCGCGCAGGAGGAGGGCGCGGTGGGACGGGCTCTCGTATGACCGCGCGTCATGGCCGAGCGCGTCGTACACCAGCCGCCCCCCGCGCACCTCACGGGCCCACACCAGCGGCTGCCCGAGCGACGAGGCCAGCGGCCGGACGCCGGGCGACACCTCAAGGTCGCTGTAGATCTCGTCGACCAGCTCGAAGTCCGCAAGCCCCTCGACGATCGGGTGGCCGCCGTGGACCTTCACCTCCGCGGGGCCGAGGGGCGGGTGATGGGAGGCGCCCCAGACCCAGGCCGCCCCGACGAGCCCCCGCCACGCGGGCCAGTCGTCGAAGCAGATCGAGGCCGCGTGCACGGCGAGGACTCCCCCGCCCCGGTCGAGATGGGCGAGCAGCGCCGCGCGGGCGGCGCGGGGCAGCCGGAACGGAGCGACCCCGAGGCTCCGCGACCAGCCGTCGTCCGCAAGGCGGCGCAGCGCGTTCACGGTGACCAGGTCGGGGCGGGGGCCCGCCGCGAGCGTCCCGGCGATGTCGTCGGTGACCAGCGACCGCACCCCGGCCTCGGCCAGGACCTCCGCCAGCGCCGCGGACGTCGCCGGGAAGTCGTGCGCGGGCCCGCCGGAGAGGATCACGTTCGTCGCCACGGACCCAACCCCATCACGGACGCCACCCCCACGCCACCGGCCCGGATCGGGATCGCACGGGTCAGGGGGACGGGCAGGAGAGCGGGCGGCGCGGGGACGGCGAGGAAGGGGGCGCAACGGCGCGGGGAGGACGGGGACGGGGACCGCACGGCTCGGGGACGGCGGGTACGGACGGGATCGGGGCGCCAGTAAGTTGGGGGGATGCCGACCGAGCGTCGTTCTGGGTGAGACGTCGCCGGGCGCGGCGACCGAGCGAGCCACCGCCACCGGAGGTCTGTGATGGGTGCCCAGGGCCACTGCGATCCACGGTTCGCCCGTGTCCGGGAGGTCTTCGAGAACCACTTCGCTAAGGGCGAGGAACTCGGCGCCGCGTTCGCCGTCCACCTCGACGGCGAGCCGGTGGTGGACCTGTGGGACGGCGTGGCCGACCGGCACACCGGGCGTCCCTGGGAGCGGGACACCCCTGCCCTCACCTACTCGTGCACCAAGGCCGTCACCGCCGCCGTGGCGTTGATGCTCGCCGAGCGGGGCGAGGTGGACCTGAGCGCCCCGGTCGCGGAGGTCTGGCCGGAGTTCGCGGCCGGCGGCAAGGAACGGGTGACGGTCGAGCACCTGCTCACCCACCAGTCCGGGCTCCCGGTGATCGAGGAGGACGTCCCGGCCGAGGAGTTCGGGGACCAGCCGGCGATCGCCGCGCGGCTCGCCGCGCAGCGGCCGATGTGGGAGCCGGGCACCGCCCACGGCTACCACGCCCTCACCTACGGGTTCCTGGTCGGCGAGGTGGTCCGCCGGGTCACCGGCAAGAGCGTGGGCGAGTTCGTCGCCGCGGAGATCGCCGGCCCGCGCGGGCTGGACCTGTGGCTGGGCGCTCCCCCCGACGTGATCGCCCGCGCCGCCCGCCTCTCGGCCGGCGAGCGCAGGACCCCCGGCGGCGCGACGGGCTCCGACGGGACCGAGGCGGTGCGCGCCGCGGCCGAGCTGCCGGGACGGGGGCCCGGTGACCCCATGTGGGAGATGGCGCGGGCCGCGCTGGACAAGGGCAGCGTGATGAACCGGGCGATGGGCAACCCCAGCCCCGGCAAGGTGAAGGGCGGGGCCAACAACCCGGCGATCATGGGGGCCGGGTGGCCGGCCATGGGCATGGTCACCACGGCGCGCGGCCTCGCCGGGTTCTACCGCGACCTGCTCGCGGGCGAGATCGTCCGGCTGGACACCCTCCAGGACGCACTGCGGCCGAGGGTCAGCGGCCCCGACCGGGTGATGTTCCTGGACAGCGCGTTCGGCCTGGGCTTCATGCGCCCCGCGACGATGTTCTTCACCCCTGGCAAGGGCGCCGCGACGGCGTTCGGCCACCCGGGTCTCGGCGGCTTCGTCGGCCTGGGGGACCACCGGTACGGGCTGGCCGTGGCGTACACGATGAACCGGATGGCGAACGCGGTGGCGGGGAGCATGCGCGGCTACCGCCTGCTCGAGGCCGTGTACGACTCCCTTCCCTGACCCCCGAGCCCTGCGCCCTGAGTCCTGCGCCCTGCCCCTCGGAGGGCTTTACCCGGTCGAGCACGCAGGAGGTGGGTTTCCTGGAAAAGGAGCGCTGACCTTGACATATGCTTAACGGGCATACCTTCCGTAATTGAATCGTCACCGTGGTGATCTACCAAATCCGTGACAACCGGCGTATCGGATGAGACCTTCGTCTGGGGAGTCAGGAGCATCACCACTCCGAGGGGACAAGATGGACGCCTGGTCCGTTCCGGGATACCGCGAAGAACGCGTGCTCGGCTCCGGTGGCAGCGGCCGGGTGGTCCTGGCCGTCTACAACGGCACCGGCGCCTATGTGGCGATCAAGTACCTCAGTGACGAGCTGAGATCCGACCCGCGCTTCCTGGCCGCGTTCCGCGAAGAGGCGCGCACGATGGTCGAGATCGGCGACCCGAACATCGTGCGGTTCTACGAGTACGTCGAGAGCCCGCTGGGCGCCGCCATCGTCATGGAGCTGGTGAACGGCGTCCCGCTGCGCAAGATCCTCCACGAGCATGGGACCACCAGCCCGGAGGCCGCGCTGGTCGTCCTGAAGGGCTCGCTTCTCGGCCTGTCGGCGGCCCACGCCGCGGGCATCGTGCACCGCGACTACAAGCCCGAGAACGTCCTGGTCCAGGCCGACGGGTTCAGCAAGCTGGCCGACTTCGGCATCGCGACCCCGGCCGGGCGGCCGGGCCTGCCCTCCGGCACCCCGCCGTACATGGCCCCTGAGCAGTGGAACGGCTCCCCCGCCGGCCCCGCGACCGACGTCTACGCCGCCACCTGCGTGTTCTTCGAGTGCCTGACCGGCCAGAGGCCGTACCGCGCCGACCACCCTGCCGCTCTGATGCGCCAGCACCAGTCGGCCGCGATCCCCGCCGAGGCGGTGCCCGGCTCGGTGCGCGGGCTGGTGACCCGGGGTCTGGCCAAGAACCCCGCCGACCGTCCTTCGACCGCGCGGGCGTTCGTCGGCGAGCTGGAGTCGGCGGCGGTCGCGGCCTACGGCCCCGAGTGGGAAGAGCGCGGGCGCCGCCACCTGGCCGAGCTCGTCGCTCTGCTGGCCTTCGGCTTCCCGTTGTCCGAGCCTGGGCCGCAGGCGAGCACCAGCCTGGCCAGTACCGTGCTGCGCGGGCCGCTGCGCCCCCTGAGCCGGGTTCGTCACCCGGGGCGCGTGCTGGTCGGCGCCGGCGTCGTGGCGGTGGGCGTCGTGATCGCGGTGCTGGCCGCCGGCCGCGGTGGCACGCCCGTGCGGGACGTGGCGCTGACCACCTCCCCGACCGCGCGGGCCGTCGCGCAGGTCCCGGCGGGCGAGCCGTCGAAGGCGCTGGCGAAGGCGCCGGTCACCTCGAGCCCGGACGACGGGACCGACCCTCCGGAGTCCTCGCCGTCCCCGTCGCACGCGACCCACACCTCTCCGGCTCCGGCGCAGGTCGACCCGCCGGCCACGCCACAGGGCACCCCCGGAACGACGCACAGGCCGACCCACAGGCCGACTCCGACGCCCACCCGCACTCCCACCCGGACGCCGACCCCGACCCCGACCCCGACCCCGTCCCCCACGCCGTCCCCCACCCCCACACCCACCCCCACACCCACCCCGACACCGAGCCCCACCCCCACACCGACGCCCACGCCGACCCCCACGCCCATGCGGTTGTCGGTGCGGGAGCTGGCGGTGGCGGCGTTCGACGGGCGCACCGCGACCGTGCGGGTGCGCACCTCCACGGCGCAGACCGTCACGCTGAGCGTCCGCTTCACCGAGCGCTCCTCCGGCGGCGCCCTGGCCGCCCCGGCCGCCCCGGTCACGCAGACGTTCACGCTCGTCGGCTCCACGTCCTACACCCGCCAGGCCACGGCCGGTTTCGCCGCGCCGGCCTGCGGCAAGACGGTCTACCGGCAGGTCACCGTCTCCACCACGCCGGGCGCCGCGGGCGGCTCGCGCAGCCGCACGGTCCCGGTCAAGGGCGACCCGTGCCCGCCGCCCACGGTCGACGACGTCTCGGTCCGCTGGAACGGCAAGACGGCCCGCGTGGGCGTGCGCACGGGAGGGACGGGCGAGGTGCGCCTGGCCGCCGCGTTCACCCGCAGGCAGGGCGAAGGCGCGGCCAAGGTCGTCGACCAGGCGAGCCGCACCCTGTCCGGCGACACCTCCTACGCGCTCTCGCTCTCCGGCGACCTGGGCGAGGTGGCCTGCGGCGAGACGGCGTACTTCGGCGTCCGGGTCACCACCACGCCCGCCGCGGCGAACGGCGCCCAGTTCAAGGAGGTGGGCGTAGAGGGGCCCAAGTGCGCGCCGCCGACGGTCTCGATCACCTCCTGGGACGGAGGCACGCTCAGGGTGCGGGTGAGGAGCTCGTCCCCCGACCCGGTGCGGCTGTCGGCGAGCTTCCAGCAGACCGTCACGGCCGGAGAGCGCACGGTCACCCGCACCGCCGCCCGCCGGGCGACCCTGTCGGGCGACTCGGTGTACGACCGGGTGTTCACGGTGCGGTTCGCCGACCCCAGATGCGGCTACGTGGACGTCAGGAAGGTCACCGTGACCGTCGCCTCCGCGCTCGGGACGGCGAGCGACTCGGCCGCGCGCACGCGCAGGGGCCGGCCGTGCGCCGAGCCCACGCCGGAGCCCACCAAGTCCGACCCGCCGACCGAGGAGCCGCCGGACAAGGACCCGCCGAAGGACCCGCCGCCCTCGCCCGAACCGCGGGACGAGCCGTCCGGCGACTCCGGCGACGGTCCCGTCCTGACCTGAGCGACCCTCCCGCGGGCGCCCGCCGCGAGCGCACCTGACCGAACGCGCACGCACAGGCGCGAATGACCAGGCGCGCTCGCAGCCGCGGATGACCAGGCGCGCATGACCGGGTCCGCTCACGACCGGGACCGCCCACGACCGGGTCCGCACGCCGTGTGCGCACGTCGCGTGCGCACACGGCGGAGTGCGCACGTCGCCGGGTGCGCGGCGGGCCGCCCGCCGGGCAGACTCTCGTCCAAGACGACCTACCCGGTGGAGGCACTGTGAGCGCGCGCGTGCAGAAGCTCGGCAACGTCCTGATCCCGGTGGACGACCTGGACAAGGCTCTGACCTTCTACGGCGAGGTGCTCGGGCTGACGGTCAGGTTCAGGGACGGCGACCGTTTCGCCGCGCTGGACGCGGGGGGCGTCACCATCGCGCTGGCCGCCCCGGCCGAGCAGGTGGCCGGCGCCGTCACCGCGCCGTCCTACAAGGTCGGCGATCTCGCCGGAACGGTGGCCGAGCTGACGGCCGCGGGCGCCGAGCTGGTCAGCGGCCCGGAGGCCGGTCCGCACGAGAGCAGGGCCGTGCTGCGCGACCCGTCCGGCAACGTCCTGGTGCTCTACTCCCCTCTGTGACCCTCCGCGGAGACTCTGTGCCCCTCCGCGGGGACGCGGGTGCGGGTGAACCAGATGGTCTTGCCGGGACCGGCCGGCAGCGGTACCACGCCCCACGCGTCGGTGAGCGCGGCGACGATGCGCAGCCCCCGGCCGTGCTCGGACTCGGCGCCGGCCTGGCGCAGGCGCGGCCATCCGGCGCCTCCGTCGGCGACCGAGCCCGTCACGGTGTCCGGGGCCGTTCCCAGCGCGAGCCGCACGGGAGCGGCGCCGTGCACGAGGGCGTTGGCGACCAGTTCGGTGACGACGATCGCCACGTCGTCGATCAGGTCGTGCAGGTCCCACTCGGCGAGCCTCTCGCGGACGACCGCACGGCACTCGGCCGTGACACCCGGCTCGGCGCGCAGCTCCCAGCGGATTTCGCGGGGACAGGACGGAATGCCGATCATCTCTGATCCCTGGCCTTTCGCTCGGGGTGCATCGGCCGCGTGACGGCCCCCGCACGGATCCCCCGATCCGGGTAACGGGGCGGACCTTTACCTTCCGGTGGACGGCATGGCCGCCAACAGGCGTCGTGGCGGGGTGTGTCTGTAGGCGGGAGCCCCTGATTCGGCGCGCGTGCGGCCGGTCGTCGCAGAAACCGGCGGCCTGGTCGCCGATTACCGGCGACCGTGCGTAGTCACCAGACGGCTTTGGCTACTGTCGGTGTCGGCGATACGCATCCACGGGGGTCGGAGGGTACGCGATGCCACGTAAGCCACGCAGCCTCAAAGAGGAGATGGACCGCCTCAGCGCCGAGCTTCGCGAGCGGGGGTCCACCTGGACCGAGATCGCGCGGGAGTTCCAGCGCCGCTATCGGCTCAACTCCCGCCAGGCGTTCCGCGAGGCGCACCGCTACACGCAGGAGCGCGTGGTCGAGGAGTGGAAGGCGCTGTGGCCGTCGGAGCCGTTCAGCGTGCGCAAGCTCGGCTCGTGGGAGGCGTGGCCGAGCGCCAGCGGCAACGAGCCCCCGGTGGCGGGGCTGAACCGGCTGGCGCGCATCTACGGGTGCCGGGCGTGCGACCTGATCGACGGGGAGGACCACACGGCGTCCGACCAGAACGCGCAGGTCGCCCGCGTGCGGCACTTCCCGTCTCCGCCGAGCCCGGCCGGCCTGGCCTTCGCCGACATCCAGGGCCTGCTCGCGCCTCTATCTCCGCGCGGGCCGGCCTCTCAAGAAGACCTGCGTGAACGGGAGTACGAGCGGCTCGTCCACGCCTTCACCGATTGGGCAACACAGATGAACCGACGTGACGCTCTCGCGCTGATCGGCGCGGCCGCGACCTCGGCGTACGCCTCGCCGCACCTCGAACGGCCGGACGAGGACGAGTCCCGGCGCCTCGCCATGGCGGGAGCCGACCCGAGCCGCGTGGACGAGGTGACGCTCGGCCATATCCAGGCGGTGCTGCGCCACTCCATGCGCCAGGAGGACACGCTCGGCCCGCACGCCGCGCTGGCCACGGTGCTCGCCCAGCAGCAACTGGTCGTCTCGCTGCTGTCGGCGGGGGTGCCGGAGCACATGCGCGCCAAGACGCTGTCCCTGCTCGCCGACATCCGCCGCTGCACCGCGTGGATGCTGTTCAACCTCAACGACTTCCGCGGGGCCGACCGCCACTACGCGCGGGCCCGCGACGCCGCCCACCAGGCCGACGACGACGCCATGTGCAGCATGGTGCTGGCCAACTGGAGCCAGCTCGCCACCTGGCGCGGCGACCCGCGCCTGGGCGTCGAACACGCGCTCGGGGCCTTCGCGTGGGGGCAGCGGGCGGGCAGCCGGCTGCTGACCGCCTATGCCTGCGACGTCGGCGCCCGCGCCCACGCCGCCGTGGTGCGCCGCTCGGCCCGGGGCGAGCGGCGCAAGGACCACACGCGCTGCCTGCGGTCGCTGGACCAGGCGCAGCGCGAGCTGCACGGCGCCGCGGCCGACGACCCGGGCGCGCGGCTGGTCACCTTCTTCGGCCAGGGCCAGTACCTGTCCACCAAGGCGGGCTGCCTGCTCGACACCGGCGACCCATCGCAGGCGCTCCAGGTGGCCGCCACCGCCGCCTCCGGCATCGACCCGGCGTTCGTCCGCAACGCCGCCTACCTTCGGTTGAAGACCGCGCAGGCCCACATGGACCTGCGGGACATCGACGTGGCGTGCGAGCACCTGGCCGAGGCGGCCCGTCTGGCGGGGCGCAACACCTCTCCCCGCCTGGTGCGCTCGGTCGTCGAGACGCGCGAGAAGCTCAGCCCGTGGCACCGCACCCGCAGCGTGGCCGCTCTGGACGAGCGGCTGCACGCCGTCCGGCTCATCGCCTGACCGGTCCGCCGGCCCCGGCCCACACCCCGCGGCGCGTCCGGCCCGCCAGGGCCAGCGCGAGGACGCAGATGATGATCAGGTCCGCGGCCAGCGGGGCGACCCACGGCCGGTAGGTCTCGGCGACCCACTGGGTGAACGGCGTGGGGGTCATGATCCTCGCGGCGCCGGGCAGGTAGATCAGGCTGGTCAGGACGCTTCGGGTCACCAGCAGGCCGTCCAGGCGGCCGGCCGGCATCAGGGCGAGCAGCGGGAACAGCAGCGCGTCGTACCACGGATGCTGCACCGGCGAGGTGAGCAGCCAGCACAGGCACCACGCCAGCGCGGGGCGCGCGGCGTCCAGCCCGGGCGGTCCGGCGGGAAGCCCCCAGCACAGCACCACCCCGATGACGAGCGCGGCGCCGAGGGCGAGCTGCCCCTCCAGCAGGGACGCCTGCATGCCCAGGCCCAGCGCGTCGGTGACCACCCGCCACGGGTCGGCCAGCGAGTGCGCCCCGATCTTGCCCATCAGGTTGCCCAGCGCCTCGGGTCCCTGGGTCGCGTAGGCGGCGACCAGGGCCGCGCCGGCGCCCATCGCCAGGCACCCGAGGGTGGCGAGCGACCTGCGGGACGCCCAGGCGAGGCCGGCGCCGGCCAGGACGAACGGGGCCTTGACGGCCGCGGCGGCGCCGAGCAGCGCGCCCGCCACCAGGCCGGCGGCCGCCCCGGCCCGCCGCACGGCCAGCAGGGCCCCCAGCAGGAACACCACGCCGAGGCCGTCCACGTGCCCGCCGAGCACGACATGCCAGAGCATCAGCGGGTTGAAGCTCCACAGCAGGTGGACGCGGATCCGCCGCTCGCGGTCGCGCCCGGCCAGCCGGTCGAGCGCGAGCGCCGACAGCAGGAACGCCAGGGCGGTGCCCACCTTGAGCGCCAGCACCGTGCCCGCCATCGTGCCGCCGCCGGCGACGGACGCGGCCGTCTGCGCCCAGGTGGCCAGCGGCCCGTACACCGAGGGGGCGTGCCGCCAGGCGAGCGGGGCGTACCGGCCGACCGGGTCGGCGATCTCGTACAACCATGCGGGCGTCGTCACGTAGGGGTCGTGGCCGAGTTCGGCGATGCGCCCGTAGACCGCGTAGTTCAGCACGTCGGTGGAGCCGGCGGGCGGCAGGACGGCCAGGACTGCGACGGCCGTGACCGTGCCGAGGGGCAGCACTCCGCGCGGGGGGCGCCACCCACGGCGCAGGGCCCCGAGCGCGACGCCCAGGCCCAGGCCGCCCGCGATGAGGGCCGTCCAGCACAGCCAGAGCACCAGGGCGTCGGAGGGGGCGGCCCGCAGGGACCACGGCGGGCCGTCGCCGCCGACGTCGGGCACCGCCGCGGACGGGCCGAGCAGGGCGATGGCCGCCATGGCGGCGATGGCGAGGCCGAGGAGGACGAGCCCCGCGCCTCCGGCCAGGCGGGCGCGCCGTGGGGGCGCGGCGCCGGGCTCCCGGCCCGTCATCGATGGTCGCGCAACAGCGGGAACCGTCGTCGGCACCGGCCGGCCCTCCCAGGGTAGCTACCACGGTGGTCGCGCCGCCGCGGCGTCCGGGCCGCGTACCGGCGCCGGCGCCTCTCCTGCCTCATGATCGCTCCCCCCGCGACACTCCGGCATCGCCGGCGTCGCGGAAGCGGCCGGATCACCGGCGGCTTGGCGCGCTATTTCGCAAGATGCCTACCTTAAGGGTAGATCGCCCCACCCAACGCCGCGCGGCGCCAGGACGCCCCATCCCCCGCCCCGGTCGCCATCCCTAAGGGGACATAGCATCACATATCCCCTACCGAACACGCTTTCCGATAGGGCGCAGATGGCCGGATGAATCGGTTTGGCGCCACTTATCCGTGAACGTACACCATCACGCTTTCGCGACAGCTAACGGCGGCCGATCCGGTATAACGGGAAATGACCGTCGAGCCCGGGTAAAGGCCATGGGAATCACCGCTCGCGCGATTCACGCGCGCCATCGCGAGGTCAGGAGAACGACACCGGCGCGCCCCGATCAACGCGTCCGACCGACGACATCTTAAGCGCATTGGGATGGTTTCGGCATGACACGCCGACGCGGTTTCCCCGCGACCACCGAAATCCTCCGAAATGGCGGACTTACTACGGGGAGACCGGCAACGGCCCTTCCGAGGGGGTGGAGCCCGACGGGGAGGAGCCGGGGCCCGGGCGGCGACGGCCGCGGAAGGGGAGGGACAGGCGGCCCACGGTCAGGAACGCCTCGGCCTGCAGCGCGGACAGGCCGATGCGGGGCAGGTCGCGTGCCGTCGGGTACACCAGGAACCGCGGCTCCCAGAAGGGCCGGAACTTGGCGTTGAACCTGTACAGCGACTCGATCTGGAACCAGCGCGACAGGAAGACCAGGACTCCGCGCCAGGCCCGCATCACCGGCCCCGCGCCGAGCCGCTCGCCCCTTGCCAGCGCCGAGCGGAACATGGCGAAGTTGAGTGAGACCCGGGTCACGTCGAGGGACGGCGCGGCCTGCAGGGTCTTGACGATCAGCAGCTCGTTGAGGCCGGGATCGGCGTCGCGGTCGCGTCGCATCAGGTCCAGGGAGATGCCGGCCCGGCCCCAGGGGACGAAGTGCAGCACGGCGCGGATGTCGCCGCCGGGCGAGACCTTGCCGTCCTCGCCGGGCTTGTGCGCGGTGACCACGACGCACGCGTCGTCGGCCGGGTCGCCGAACCGGCCGAGGGCCATGGAGAACCCGCGCTCGCTCTCGGTGCCCCGCCAGGACCCGGCCGCGGTGCGGATCTGCTCCCGTTCCTGCTCGCTCAGGTCGCCCACCCGCCTGACCATGCAGGTGTACCCGGCCCGCTCGGTGCGGTTGACCATCTGGCGGACGTTGCGCATGGCGCGCCCTTCCAGACTGAACCCGGCCACGTCCACGATCGCCTCGTCACCGATCTCCAGGGCGCACAGCCCGGCCTCCCTGGTCCAGATCTCGCCGCCCGTCTCGCTGCACCCGATGACGGCGGGGACCCAGGCGTGCCGCCGGACCTCCTCCATGAACCGCCGGATCGCCCCGGGCCACGCCTCGGGGTCGCCGATGGGGTCGCCGCTGGCCAGCATGACCCCGGAGACCACGCGGTAGGCGATCACCGCCTTGCCGGACGGCGAGAACACCACGCTCTTGTCGCGCCGCAGCGCGAAGTAGCCGAGGGAGTCGTGGCGGCCGTGCCGGTCGAGCAGCGCGCGGACCCGCCGCTCGTCCTCGCCGCTCAGCGCCGCCGCCGGCCGTTCGGGACGCAGGGCGAGGTAGAGGGTGGTGATCGCGGTGAGCGCGCCGAGGCCGGCCAGTGAGTAGTACACCAGGTCGGCGGTACCGTCGAGGGAGTACTCGACCGGCCCCTGCATGCCCACCAGGCCGAGCAGGACGTGCTGGACGCGCTCGCCGGCGGAGGGGTCGCCGACGATGGTGGCCGGGTGAACGCTCACGACCACCCAGCCGATGCCGAGGTCGAGGACGCCGAGGGCCAGGAAGTTCCACAAAGCCCGCCAGCGTGAGCGCGGATCGGGCAGGGCGTGGAACTCACCGCGATTGAGCAGGAGCACGACGAACAGCCCGAGGCTGATGGCGGCGGTGGTGGAGTGCCGCCAGCGCAGCGCCTCGACCACGGCGCCGAGAGGGAGGAGCAGGACCACCGCGCGCCAGGCCCGCACCTTCCGGCGGCGCAGCGCGTGGGCGAGCATGACCAGCAGCACGCCCACCAGGAGCGAGGCCGCCGCCGCCAGAGTGGTGGCCGTTCCGGGGAACACGTCGGCGATGAGGATCACGCGACTGCGGCGGAAATGGGGGATGACGCCGCGGACGATATCGAGTATTCCGATGAAAAGTGCGGCATATCCCGCCGCGGCCGGAACCCACGACCGCGAGAAGAGCATTCGCGAAAGGCGTGTCCGTTCGTTCACATCACGACACACTAGAGGGTGGGGTCCGTGCTTCGAGTGTCTGAGAGGTGATACATGCTTACCTTGGCCTTATTTCGGTTGGGTAACTTTCACGTGGGCACCACCATGAAAGACGTGGGCGGCGGGACCAGGACCAGGGGAGATAAAGATTGGGACTCACAGCGCTGAAGCTGGAGCTTCTGATGTGCCTGCTCGCCGTCGCGGGTCTGGTCACGTCGGCCTGGTGGGTATGGCCGCGCCTGAGCGTCCGCACCTGGCCGGCCGTCATCGGGCGCGTCGCGGTGCTCCTGGGGAACCAGGTCCTCATCCTCGTCGCCCTCGCGCTCGCCCTGAACAACTACTTCGGCTTCTACGGCAGTTGGAGCGACCTGCTCGGCGCGGACGACGGCGTCGCCGCGCCCATCGTCAGCGACGCGGGCGATCCCGGGCAGGCCGGGCGCCAGATCGGCGGCGTGCAGGTCGTGCGCACCGCGCGGGTGCCGCCCATCGAGGGGCACAAGGGCCACCCCGGCGGGCGCCTGGAGCAGGTCGTGATCTCCGGCGGCGCCTCCGGCCTGAGCGCCCCCGCGTACGTCTACCTTCCGCCGCAGTACTTCGAGAAGAAGCACGTCCACACCCGCTTCCCGGTGATCGTGGCTCTGACCGGCTACCCGGGGGACGCGCGCAACCTGCTCACCCGCATGAACATGCCCGCCGTCGCGGCCATGGCCATCGAGCGGCACGAGATGGCGCCCACCGTGCTGGTGCTCATGCGGCCGACGGTCGCGCCGCCCCGCGACACCGAGTGCATGGACGTGCCCGGCGGGCCG
The DNA here is from genome assembly GCF_040607475.1 of Sphaerisporangium sp. NPDC005288. Lineage (NCBI taxonomy): Bacteria > Bacillati > Actinomycetota > Actinomycetes > Streptosporangiales > Streptosporangiaceae > Sphaerisporangium > Sphaerisporangium sp. NPDC005288. Next base: position 410,511 of record NZ_JBEXGT010000001.1, read on the forward strand.
AAGGTCGAGACGTACTTCGCCCAGGACGTGCGCGAGTCCATGGCCGGCGCGTTCCGCGTGGGCACCGACGCCGCGAGCTGGGGCATCATGGGCACCTCCACCGGCGGATTCTGCGCGCTGAAGATCAGCATGCGCCATCCCGAGGCGTACTCCGCCGTGGCGTCCCTGTCGGGCTACTTCCGGGCGCCGACCGACGCCACGACGGGCGACCTGTTCGGCGGCGACCGCAGGCTGCAGAACGAGAACGACCTGATGTGGCGCCTGGCCAACCTGCCGCCCCCGCCGATCACGGCGCTGGTGACCACCAGTGAGCTGGGCGAGTCGAACTACCGGCCGACGCTGGACTTCCTCGCGGCCGTCCGCCCGCCGATGCGGGCCTCCTCGCTGATCCTGCCGAGTGGCGGGCACAACTTCAACACCTGGAACCGCGAACTGCCGCAGGCGCTCCCCTGGCTGGCCCAGCAGCTGCACCATCCGGCCGAAGGCCACGGCGGCGCCACCCCGACACCCCGCTCCTGAGCGGGCCTCCGGTCAGGAGCGAGTCTCGACGCCCACCCACTGGGAGGGCGTGATGAACAGGCCGGTGGCCTCCACCAGCGCCGTGCCGTCCGGCAGGGCGATCAGGCCCTCGGCCCAGGTCTTGCGGCCCTCGCCGCGCGAGACGGCCGCGGTGGCCACCAGCGGCGCGCCGTAGGGCACCGGGCGGCGGTACCTCAGGCTGAGGGTGCCGGTCATGGCCGCCTTGCCGGCGGCGGCGACGGCCGATCCGAGCAGGTGGTCCAGCACCATGGCGCTCACGCCGCCGTGCACGAAGCCGGGCGGGCCCTCGTGGGAGGGGCGGAAGGCGAGGTCGGCCCGGACGCCCCCGCCCGCGTCCGGCTCGACGACCAGCGGGAGCGCGTGGGGGTTGCAGTCGCCGACGACGGCGTTGCCGAGGTGGCGGTACCGGCCGCCGGGCCCGAACTCTGGCGGCAGCGGGGTCTCGCGCCGCGCCGCGCCGAGCCGTTCGGTCAGCGCCACCAGCTCGGCGGTCACGGCGGTCAGCTCGGCCTGCGGCACCTCGGTCAGCGTGACGGCGTCGGCGAGGTCGCGGACCTGCTGGGCGAGCACGGCGAGAGCCGCGAGGCGGGCCTCGCCGTCGGACTCCTGGGACGTGGCGAGCTCGGGCATCATGCGCCGATTGTAAGCCGGGGACCAAAACGCGTTCGGTTCTGACCGTTTTAGTCAAGTTTAGGGAAAGAAATCCCGTTCGAGGAATGATCCGCCGCGAACCCGTCCGTGGCCGCGAAGCCCGGCGGGCACGGGGTTTCCGGTGCGCCGACCGCCTCGCGCGCCGCCACCCCGGGCGCTTTTGACCCCCTTTTGACCTGCGCTTTTCCTGGCTAACGTCCTGCCACACGGACATGACCGGCGCCCCCCGCGCCGGCCCCGCACCCGACCGACACCGGCGTCCCCAGCGCCGGTCCCAAACCCGACTGACACCGGCGTCCCAGCGCCGGTCCACCACCTGTTCGACACCGGCGTCCCCAGCGCCGGTCGCACCAAAGCGGAAGGGCTCCCACTTCCTATGTCGCCTGAACTGCAGAAGCTCATCGACCTGCTCCAGACCCAGCTCGGCTACAGCGAACAAGCCGGCGGATACACCAAGTACGGAGACTGGTACGGCAAGAACGTCGAGTTCGACTCCGACTACTCCGCGCAGCCCTGGTGCGACATGTTCCTGTCGTGGGCGGCGCACCGGCTCGGCTACGAGAAGTGGTTCGGCCAGTTCGCCTACACCCCCGCCCACGCCGAATGGTTCGCCGACCAGGGGGCGTGGGGCACCACACCCAAGCCCGGCGCGGTCGTGTTCTTCGACTGGGGCGGCTCGCACGTCATCGACAACATCGACCACGTCGGTATTGTCACCTCGGTGGACGGCGACACCATCCACACCATCGAGGGCAACATCGACGGGCAGTACGCCAAGGCCAAGGTCAGGGACCAGACCTACGTCGCCGGCTACGGCTACCCCGACAAGGTCAAGGCCCAGCAGGACGCGCGGGTGCTGGCCGGCAAGCCCTCCTCGGTCGCCACCCCCGCCCTGAAGAACACCGCGGCGGAGTTCCCGATGCCGGCCGCCATGGTGGGCGTGCCCGGCGCCGCGGGCGGCGCCGGGCAGCCCGCCGCCGGCGCCGGCGCTCTGGTGCTCCCCGTGCTCATCGCCGTCCTGGCCCTGATCGTGTGCCTGAAGACACGGCGGGCGGCCGTCCGCCTCGCCGCCTCCGCGCGCCGCCCGGCCTCCCCCTCCCCCTCGCCCTCCGCCGCCGACCCCCGGGAGTAGCGGGTGCCATCCTCTTTGACGGTCTTTAGCGCCGGTTGACCACGCTCCGCGATCGATCGCGCGTACCCGTGTTACCGTGCGCGTGAGCCTTGATCGTGAAGCGACGGGCTCGCCACTCCTCCCGGCCACCGCCCCGGTTTCGCGTTGGGAGATCTCGTTGCGCAGAACACCGTTCGTCCTCGCGCCCGGCACCGGCCCGACCACCGGGGCCGGCGCCCGCACCGGCGCCGTCGCCCGGCCGGCGGCCTGACGGCGGACCACCCGAACCGTGCCGCGCCGTCTCCTCATCCTGGGACCACTGGTGGTCGGGGTGCTCGCCCTGACCGCCCTGCCGCCGTCCACGGCCTGGTCGGCCGCCCCCCTGCCGTCCCCCGCCGCCATCCGCCGCGACCCCGCCCGCCCGGGCCCCGGGCGCATACGGATCCGCCGGGAGGACGGGCCGCCCGCCGCCCACCGGCCGGTCGGGCAGGGTGACCCGCCGCCCTCGGACTTCACCATCGACACCATCACCGCGCAGCGGTCGATCACCGGCGAGCCCGCCCTGTACGCCCAGGTGCACAACACCGGCGGCCGGGCGCTGGACCTCAGCGGCACGCTCAAGCTCACCAGCGTGGCGAGCGCCATGACCGCCGGCCCGTTCCCGGTCAAAAGCGGCACCATCCTGGCGCCCGGGGATTCCGGCGCCATCACGGTGACGCTGAACAGACGGGTGACCGACGGCCCCTGGGTGGCCCGCGTCACCTTGCGCAGCGGCCCGACCGAGCGGACGGCCCGGGCCACCGTCACCTTCCCCCTGCCGGGCGGCACCGCCGCGCCCGTCATGGCCGAGACGAACTCACGCGTCCCGGCGTTGCTCGTCGCCGCCGTCGCCTTCGCGGCACTGGCGGCCCTCGGCGTGGCCCTCCTGCTGTGGCAACGCCGCTCTCACCACCGCCGCGCCCCCTGATCGCGGTCGATCCCGCGCGGGCGGCCGTGTCGCGAGGGAAGTTCGGCCACCCAGCGCCCCCGCCTCATTACCATCGGTGACGATCATCGTTTTCGGCCGTCTGACCAGCGGTGACGTCCGTCGACGTGGGCGCGCGCCGGCCGGTCCACCCGCAGGGCCCCTTGTTAGCAGGATCTAAGGAGAAGCATGTTCGCCAAGATCGTCACTGCCGCCGCCCTGTCCGCGGCCCTCTCCGCCGGCACCGCACTGGCGACGGGCGCGGGCGCGTACGCCGAGCAGGCTCCGCCCGGCGGGCCGTCCGACGCGGTGAAGGAGGTGCCTGCCGCGGGGACGCCGGTCGCCGAGAGGTCGGGGGTGCGCATCGGAGCGGGCCGGACCATCCCGGGGCAGGGCTGGGCGCCCTACGGCCCCAACGGCCTGTACCTGAACGTCGACACCACCTCCGGCCACTTCGTCGGCACTCCGACCTACACCTGGTCGATCGGCGGCTTGGAGGACCACTGGGCGCTGACCGGCGTCAACGCCGTCTACATGCCGACGGCGCTCGGGTTTCGCATCTACGTCCGCTGGTGGGACAGCCATGCCATCACGCCGGCCGACGCCGCCAAGAAGGGCTGGTACGTCAACTGGATCGGCGTCGAGACGAACGAGTGACCGGCCACGCCGTGCGGGCGGAGGCCCGCCCGCACGGTTCCGCCGGCGGGGACGAGGATGTCATGAGAGCCGGCCGACGTGGGCGAGGGCCTGTTTGAGCAGCACACCCTGGCCGCCGGGCATCTCCTGCTGCACCATCGGCGAGCCGGCCTCCTCGGGGGTGAACCAGACCAGGTTCAGGGCGTCCTGACGGGGCCGGCAGTCACCGGCCACCGGGACGATGTAGGCCAGCGACACCGCGTGCTGCCGGGGGTCGTGGTAGGGCGTGACGCCGGGCGTCGGGAAGTACTCGGCGATGGTGAAGGGCTGCGGCGAGGAGGGGATGCGCGGCAGCGCCACCGGCCCGAGGTCCTTCTCCAGGTGGCGCAGCAGGGCGTCGCGGACGCGCTCGTGGTGCAGCACCCGCCCGGAGACCAGGGCCCGGCTGACCGTCCCGTCCGCGGAGATGCGCAGCAGCAGGCCGACGTGGGTGACCACGCCGGTGTCGTCGACGCGCACGGGCACCGCGTCGACGTAGAGGATCGGCATCCGCCCCCGCACCGACTCCAGCTCCTCCGGAGCAAGCCACCCGGGTGCGGTTTCGGTCTGTTCGGTCATCTCTTGATCGTACTTCCCCGCCCAGGCGCACCGGATCCCGCCATTCCGGTGACCGGCCCCCACAATCCTGAAATGTGCCGCAAGACACCAGAAGGGGAGCTGTTCAGGTGTCCAGGCCGAGCAGGCGGGCGGCGTTCAGTTTGAGGATCTTGGGACGGACCTCGTCCTTGATCGGCAGCTTGTCGAAGTCGGCCAGCCACCGGTCCGGGGAGATGAGCGGAAAGTCCGAGCCGAACAGCACCTTGTCCTTCAGCAGCGTGTTGGCGTACTGCACGAGCTGCGGCGGGAAGTACTTGGGCGACCAGCCGGACAGGTCGATGTACACCTGCGGCTTGTGCGTGGCCACGGCCAGCGCCTCGTCCTGCCAGGGGAAGGACGGATGGGCCAGGATGATCGGCAGGTCGGGGAAGTCGACGGCGACGTCGTCCACGAACATCGGGTCGGAGTACTTCAGCCGCACTCCCCCGCCGCCGCGCACCCCGGCGCCGATGCCGGTCTGGCCGGTGTGGAACAGCGCGGGCACCCGCAGTTCCTCCAGCACCTCGTACAGGCCGTAGGCCATCCGGTCGTTGGGGAAGAACGCCTGAAGGTTCGGGTGGAACTTGAATCCGCGCACGCCGTACTCCTCGACCAGCCGCCGGGCCTGGCGGACCGCGGCCCTGCCCTTCCACGGGTCGAGGCCGGCGAACGGGATCAGCACGTCGGCGTTGTCGGCGCACGCCTGGGCGATCTCCTCGTTGGGCACCGGAGGGTGCCCGGTCGCGGTCTCGGCGTCCACGGTGAACACCACCGCCGCCATGTCGCGTTCCCGGTAGTAGGCGGCCATCTCGCGCACGGTCGGCCGGTGCTGCCCGGCCAGCTTGAAGTAGTCGTCCGCGCCGGCCTTCAGCTCTCCTGAGAGCGACTCGGCGCCGTGCTCGGAGACCTCGGCATGGGTGTGCACGTCGATCGCGACGAGGCTGTCGATGTTCATTCAGGCGTCTCCCCCGTGGTCGGTCAGGGCTGGTCGCGCGTGATCGGTCCGGGCGCCTCGCGCGTGGCTCACCCGGGCGCGGTCCGTGTGGCGCGCTCGGGCGCGGTCCGTGTGGCGCGCTCGGGCGCGGTCCGTGTGGGTCATCCGGACGCGGTCCGCGGGGCTCATTCGGGCGCCTCTCGCGCGAGGCCGCCGGCCGACCCGTACAGCGCGCGGAGCCGGGCCTTGAGCACCTTGCCGGCGCCGTTGCGCGGCAGGACGGGCAGCAGCTCCACGTGTTTGGGGATCTTGTAGGACGCGAGCCGCCCGGACAGGTGGGCCAGCAGGTCGCCGGGCGCGGCCACGGCGCCGGGCCGCAGGACGACCAGGGCCTTGCCCACCTCGCCCCACCGGTCGTCGGGCACCCCGATGACCGCGCACTCGGCGACGGCGGGATGCCCGTACAGCACGCTCTCGACCTCGGCCGGGTAGATGTTCTCACCGCCGGAGATGATCATGTCCTTGACCCGGTCGACGATGCGGACGTAGCCGTCCTCGTCGGCGACGGCGATGTCGCCCGAGTGGAACCACCCCTCCGGCGACACCACCGCGGCGGTGTCCTCCGGACGCCCCCAGTATCCCGTCATGACGTTCGGCCCCCGCACGACCACCTCGCCCGGCTCGCCGGGCGCCGCCTGCTCGCCGTCGGCGCGCACCAGGCGGACGTCGGAGAAGAAGCACGGCACGCCGGCCGTGCCCGCCTTGCGCACCGACTGCTCCGCCGCCAGGAACAGCGCGCCCGGCGAGGTCTCGGTCATCCCGTACCCCTGCAGGAAGGTCAGCCCGCGCTCCTGGTAGGTGCGGATGAGCGGCTCGGGCACCGGCGCGCCGCCGCACAGCAGGTTGCGCAGGCTGGACAGGTCGGCGCCCTCCCATCTGGGCGACTGGGCGAGGAAGGCGAACATGGCCGGGACGCCGAACATGAGCGTGATCCGCTCGCGCTCGACCAGGTCGAAGGTCTGGTCGACGTCGAACGACGGGACCAGGACGGCCGTGCCGCCCTTGAGCACGGTGGGCACGAGCGTCTGGGCGAGCGCGGCGATGTGGAACAGCGGCGCGCTGATCAGCGTCACCTCGTCATGGGTCAGCTCGACGTCCACGAGCAGGTTGAAGGTGTTCCAGACGAGGTTGCCGTGGCTCAGCGTCGCGCCCTTGGGCCGCCCGGTCGTGCCGGAGGTGTACATGATCAGGCAGGGCTCGTCCAGGCCCACCGGCTCGTCGGCAGGCACGGGGCCGGCGCCGGCCAGCAGATCTTCGTACTCCCCCGCCACCGCCACCCGGCGGGCCACCGGCAGCGCGGCGCCGGCCTCCTCCTGACCGGGGCCGCACACCAGCACGGCCACCCCGGCGTCGGCCACGATGTAGGACAGCTCCGGCGCGGTCAGCCGCGTGTTCAGCGGGACGAACACCGCACCGGCGGCGCCGGCCGCGAAGAAGGTCTCGACGAAGGCGGGATGGTTGGGCCCGAGGTAGGCGACCCGGTCGCCGTGCCGCACGCCCAGCGACCGCAGGGCTCCGGCCAGCCGGTCGACGCGCTCGCGCAGCTCGCCGTAGGTCCACGACCGCCCGTCGTGGCGCAGCGCGACCTTCGCCGGAGTCATGCGCGCCCGCCGCGCCGGCCACGACCCCAACCCCTCGTTCCGCATGGCGCCGCTCCCTGACGGTCGGGTGTGATCTCCGCTCGAATTTACAACAAAGAGGACAATCCGATCTTGGACAAGACGTGGTTCGCCGAGCACATCAGGCCGCGGGCGGCTCATACGCACAGCGACGCCCCCCGCCTGCCGGCGGGGTGGCGTCCCTGTTCCTCACGTCCCTTCCTTCTTACGTCGTCTCCTTCTCACGTCCCTTCCGACCGGGAGAGTCTCACCGCGCCGTGAACGATCAGGACGCGCTGCAGGTCAGTGCGGGGGTGGCCGCCGTGCCGTTGGCGGTGAAGCCGAAGTCGGTGGCGGCTCCGGCGGCGAGCTTGCCGTTCCAGCTCTCGTTGCCCACCGAGACGTCGGCGCCGGAACCGGAGCGCAGGCCTCCCCACAGCTGACTGATCGACTGGGATCCCGGCCAGCTCCAGCTCACCGTCCACCCATTGATCGCGCCGTCGCCGGCCCGCACCGTGACCGACGACTGGAAGCCGCCGCCCCAGGAGTTCACCGTCGTGATCGTCGCCGTGCAACCGCCCGGCACCGGAGTCGGGGTCGGCGTGGGAGTCGGCGTCGGGGTGGGAGTGGGCGTGGGAGTCGGGGTCGGGGTCGGTGTGGGCGTAGGAGTCGGCGTCGGCGTCGGCGTCGGAGTGGGCGTCGGCGTCGGAGTGGGCGTCGGCGTCGGAGTGGGCGTCGGCGTCGGAGTGGGCGTCGGCGTCGGAGTGGGCGTCGGCGTCGGGGTGGGGGTGGGAGTCGGCGTCGGGCCGGGGCCGCCGATCACGACGGTGGTGAGTGCGCGGGGCTTGAGGGTGACGGTGCCGCCCGCCGTCGAGGTGGGGGTGAGCGAGTTGGCGTTGTCGGTGACGTAGGCGGTGGCGTTCCCCTCCACGCCCTGCCAGGTCACGGCCGCGGTGCCGGTGTTGAGCACCTCGACGACCTTCGTGCCGTCGGAGTTGCGATAAGCCGACACCTTCAGGCCCGAATTGGTGGTCGAGGCGTCGAGCCGGACGGCGCCCGGCCGGATGAACCGGCTGTAGGCGGCCATCGCCCAATATCGCTTGGACACGCGATAGGTCTTCGCGGCCGTGTCTATCTGGAACAGCGCAGCGGTGTTCCCCTTCGATCCCCCCAGCCAGAAGAGGTAACCGCTCGCGTTGCCGCTGGTGAGCGACTGGTGGATGTGCTGGGCGACGGTGAAACCGTCGACGCCTCCGTTGTCCCAGCCCTCGTTCCAGCTGGTCGCCGAGGGAGCCCACTCCGACATCCAGACGGGCTTGCTCGTGGGTTGCGCGCTGGTGGGCGAGCTGGCGTAGGAGTGAGCCGAGTACGTCGAGATCCAGCGCCGGGCCTCGGAGTCGGCCTCGATGGCGCTGGTGTAGGACTTGCCCTGGTCCCACCCGTAGGAGTCGCAGCAGACGAGTTTCACGTCCCCGGCGATCGGGCCGAGGGCCTTCACCATCGCGACCGCCTGGGCGGGGGTGAAGCGCATCGACTCATAGGGCGCCGTGAAGTCGGGCTCGTTGGTGAACCCCAAATCCGTGATCTTGACGCCTTCTTGCGCGTAGAACTTCGTGTACTGCATCAGATAGCGGGCGTAGGCCGCTCGCCACTCCGGCTTGAGGGTGCCGCCGTTGTCCTGGCTCCCGTTGTCCTTCATGTACCCCGGTGCGCTCCAGGCGTCGGCGTAGAACCGCTTCACACCGTACGACTGGGCGGCCTTGGCCACCCAGACCTGGGCGCCGTCGTCACCGTCCCACACGTACTTCGGCGCCGCGTCCGGACCACCCGGATTCTGGGGCTGGATGGAGATCATCTTGTCGTACGGGCTTCCCAGCGGTGACGCGCCGACGCCCAGGCGCAGGATGCTGAGCCCCGCCCCGGTGGTGCGGTCGAACCACAGGCGGAAGATGTCGTTCTGCTGCGCCGACGTGAGGTCGCGGAGCAGTTCTCCCCGCCGGAACGCCGTCGAGACGCCGAAACCGTCGATCTGCTGGCGCTGGACGCCATCCGACACGGTGATGACACCGGCGGCGGCGGCGGAGGTCGCGGCCTGTACGGCCACCAGTGACGTACCTAATAGAGCGGTCGCTACGACGATCCGTATCACGGACTCTCCGATCATTCATCTCAGACGGGTTCAAGGGCCTGGGCGGTCGCCCCGACCTCCGCCGCAGGGCGCCGCCGTGGTGATCGTGACGGTCACCGGGCCTGCCATCCGCCAGGGATGAAGGTCAGGGGACGACACGTTCGCGGCGCGCGGCGAAGAGAATCCGCTCGGCTCAAGCGAGGCGCGAGCGCGGCGGGGTAGGTCGGACAGTCCATGCGGATGAGGCAAGGCACGGCAATCCGGAATGTTAGCGCTAACATCGAGCAGGAGGCAGGTTCCCCTTCCACCGAGGGCGGTAGCTCACCGTGGCCGGAGCCAATCCGACGGAGCGCGGCCGTGTCAACCGCCCGGACACCGGCGCGCTCACCTCGTCCGACACCTCACCGCTCCCAACTGGGCGGTGCGGCTCACGCAGACCGGACGCCGCCCGGCGGCCGGTGAAACGTTCAGCTGATCGACCCGGACGTCACCCGCTCCCTACCTCACCCCGGCGGCGGCGGACGGGACACCGGCCAGGATGTTTCCGCCCGGCTCGATAGTTTCGGCGCCCACCATGGCGATGTGAGCAGGGCGGCACCGGACGAGCACCGGCACGGCTCCGGAAACGTCCGAGTGTGCTCTGACGCGTTTCGTACCGCTTTCCCGAGCCGGCCCGGCAGGGCCTGCCAGGCGCATGGCCGGACCGCCGCGTCCGCGCCCCTTCACCGCCGAGAACGGCCTGAACCTCCCCTTTCCTGACCCCGTCGCCGCGCCCTCCCAGGCCGGCGCGTCATGGATGCCACGGCCGCGCCCGGCGCCCGCCCGCCGGGCGCCTGCGGCGGACGCCGCCTCGACAAGGGGTTTTCAGGATGTGGGGCTTTGTATTGACAGCCGAAAAACGCCATGCCTAAATTCTTGCGATCGGGGGTTTGATCTCTTCGTTCCTCCTGTGCGCCGGGCCGTGCCGGTGCGCGGTGGAGGCACGCGCGAGAGCCTGTTGCCGCGACATGACCTCCAGGAGGCGCACGTGCGCAAGCTCGTTCCGACGATCACCTTCATCGTGCTGGCCGCGTCCGCGTGCGGCGGCTCGGGCGGCGGGTCCGGCGGCGGATCCTCCGGCGGGGCCGCGGAGCCCATCCGCGTCGGCCTCATCGTCTCCCTGACCGGCAACTACACCCCCCTCGGCAGCGAGGACAAGAAGGCGGTCGAACTCGCCGTCGAGCAGGTCAACGCCCAGGGCGGCCTGCTCGGGCGCAAGGTCGAACTGGTCGAGCGGGACGACAAGACCGCACCCGACCAGGGCATCGTCGCGTTCAACCAGATCAAGGGGCAGATCGACGCGCTGATCGGCCCGGTCTTCTCCAACTCCGCGCTCGCCGTCGAGCCGCTGACCGAGCGCGCGAAGATCCCCCAGCTGTCGCTGGCCCCCGCCCAGGAGCAGGTCGAGCCGATCAAGTCCTACGTCTTCGTCACCCCCGCGTTGTCGAACATGTACGCCGAGCGGTACCTGCAGTACATCCAGTCGGAGAAGATCACCAAGATCGCCGTGGCGCACGACACCAAGAGCGCCTACTCCGTCGCCGGCCACAAGGCGATGGTCGCGCTGGCGCCCAAGTACGGGGTGAGCGTCGTCGCCGACGAGCCGTACGAGACCACCACCTCCGACTTCAGCGCGATCTTCACGCACGTCCGCGACTCCGGGGCGCAGGCCCTGGTGTTCTGGGGGTCGGGCGCCCCGGGGGTCACCGTCGGCAAACAGTACGCCGCCTCGGGGCTGAAGGTGCCGCTGTTCCTCACCGCCGCGCAGGCCAGCAAGCTGTGGCTGGAGCCGATGGGCTCGGCCGCCGAGGGCATGACCGTGCAGAGCGCCATCGGCGTCATCGGCGACCACCTGCCCGACAGCAAGCAGAAGCAGGTCATCGACCAGATGGCCACCCCGTTCAAGCAGAAGTACGGCTACCCGCCGCCGCAGTTCGCCCAGGACGGCTACAGCGCGAGCCTGCTGCTGTTCGAGGCGATCAGGAAGGCGGGCAGCACCGACAAGGAGAAGGTGCGCCAGGCACTGGAGAACATGGACCTGGTCACACCCAACGGGCGGTTCCGCTACTCCGCGACCGACCACTCCGGGCTGAAACCCGACTACATCTCCGTCAACACGGTGAAGAACGGACAGTTCGTGCCGACCAAGTGGGCGGCCGAGCAGCTCGCCAAGACCGTCACCGCCGAGTAGGGGCGACGTGCCGGGCATGCTCACCGTCGACGGCGTCTCGCGTTCCTTCGGGGGCGTCTACGCCGTCCGCGACGTCAGCCTCGACATCGCCGAGGGCGAGGTGCGCGGCATCATCGGCCCGAACGGCGCCGGCAAGTCGACGCTGTTCAACCTGATCACCGGCCACCTGCCCGCCGACCACGGCGCCATCGCGCTGCGGTCCGCCCCGCTGGACCGGCTGCCGCCGCACCGGCGCGCCCGGCTCGGGATGTCCATCGTCTTCCAGGGCGCTCGCGTGTTCCGCGGCATGACGGTGCGCGAGAACGTCATGGTGGGCGCGCACACCCGCGGGCGCACCGGTTTCGCCGCCGCCGCGCTGCGCCTGCCACGCCACCGCCGCGACGAGCGTGAGATCGCGCGGCGCGCCGAGGAGGCCCTCGACCGGGTCGGCCTCGGCGCGTGGGCCGAGAGCCAGGCGGGCCTGCTGCCCCTCGGGCAGCAGCGGTCCATGCAGGTCGCCCGCGCCCTGTGCGCGCGGCCGAGCCTGCTGCTGCTGGACGAGCCGGCCTCGGGGCTGCGGGCCGCCGAACGCGAGGCGCTGGCCGTGCTGATCGAGGAGTTGCGGGCGGGCGGGCTGACGATCATGCTGATCGAGCACGACGTCGCGTTCGTCACCCGGCTCGCCGACCGGATCACCGTGCTCGACCTGGGCCGGGTGATCGCCGAAGGCACGCCCGGCGAGGTGCGCGCGGACCCGCACGTGGTCTCGGCCTACCTGGGAGACGCCTCATGATCCCGCGCGAAAAACGCCCGGGGGCCCTGCGCGAAGGACCTCCGGAGACCCCGGGCGAAAAATCTGCGGGAACCCCGCGCGGCCCACGCCCCGCCGGTCCGCGGGGAGGACGCCTCGCGGGGCGTCACGGGGCGGCGGCATGATCGAGGTCAGGGACCTGGTCGTGACCTACGGTGCGGCGACCGCGCTCGACCACGTCCGGCTCTCGGTGGGGCGCGGCGAGATGGTCGCCCTGCTCGGCCCGAACGGCGCCGGCAAGTCCACCCTGGCCGACACGCTGTCGGGCATCCTCACCCCCGCCGCGGGGACGGTCGAGGTCACCGGCCGGCTCGCGCACATCCCCGAGGGCCGCCAGCTGTTCCCCGACCTCACGGTGGAGGACAACCTGATGCTGGGCGGCTGGCGCGCGGGAACGCGCGACCCCTCCCCGGTCTTCGAGATACTGCCCGCGCTGGCCGGGCTGCGCCGGCGCCGCGCGGGCGTGCTGTCCGGCGGCGAGCAGCAGATGGTGGCCTTCGGCAGGGCCCTGATGTCCCGGCCGGAGGTGCTGGTGGTGGACGAGCTGTCGCTCGGGCTCGCCCCCATCGCCACCCGCGACCTGGCCGCCCACCTGGTGGAGCTCAACCGGGAGCGGGGGCTCACCGTGCTGCTCATCGAGCAGAACGCCCGGCTGGCCTTCGGCGTCTGCGAGCGGGCCTACGTGCTGGAGGCGGGCCGCGTCGTGGCCGAGGGGCCGTGCGCCGAGCTGGCCGAGGATCCCCGCGTCGCCCGCGCCTATCTCGGCGGCTCCGTCGAGGAGCCCCGGTCGTGACCGCCACCGCCCCGGCGACCGGGCCGGCGCCGCCCATGGAGCCCCGAGGGGTCCCGGGAGCGGTGGGCAGTGTGAGCGGCGTACCGCGGCCGGGAGGGCCATGACGTGAGAGAGTTCCTGACCTACCTGGTCAACGGCCTGGCCGTCGGCTGCGGGTTCGCCCTGGTCGCCAGCGGCCTGGTCGCCGTCCACCGGGTGACCGGCGTGGTGAACTTCGCCCAGGGCATGTTCGCCGTGGTCGCGGGGCTGAGCGGCTCGTGGCTGCTCGGCGCCGGCGTGCCGCACGGGCTCGGCGAGGCCGGCGCCGTCCTGATCGCCACCCTGGCCGGGCTGCTGACCGGCGTGCTCGCGATCGGCAGGCGCGGCACCACGCCCCAGTCATCGCTGATCATCACGCTGGGCGCCGGCGTGCTGGCCTACGCCGTCGAGATCGTCGTGTGGGGCGACCAGCCGCGCTCGTTCCCGGGCCTGCCGGGCTCGCTCACGATCGCCGGGGTCGGCGTCCAGAGGCAGCACCTGCTCGTCATCGCCGCCACCGCCGTGACCATCGCCGCGCTGGCCGGGTTCTTCGGCCGCACCTACCTGGGCAAGGCGCTGAGCGCGTGCGCCTCCAACCCCTACGCCGCCCGGGTGATCGGCATCGACGTCCGGAAGATGGGACTGCTGGCCTTCGCCCTCGGCGGGCTGCTCGGCGGGGTGGCCGGGGTGCTGGTGACCCCGCTGCGGCCCATCTCGTTCGACACCGACGTCGCGCTCATCGTGAACGGCTTCGCCGCCGCCGTGTTCGGCGCCCTGACCCGTCCGGGGCTCGCTCTGGTGGGCGCGCTGCTGCTGGGCGTCGCGGAGTCACTGGCCGCCGGGTACGGCTACGGCGCCTACCAGACGGAGATCGCCCTCGGCCTGATGCTCGTGATCATGGTGCTGCAGTCGGCGCGGCGCCCCACCGTCCTCGGGGAGACCGTATGACCCGCCTGGTGCCCGGCCTGGGCGTCGCCGCCCTCACGCTGGCGCTGCCGGCGGTCCTGGACGACAGCGCCCTGACGGTGTACATCTTCCTCGGCCTGGCCGCGATGGTCACGGTCGGCGTCTCGCTGCTGATGGGCTACGCCGGCCAGGTGTCGCTCGGGCAGGGCGCGTTCTACGCGGTGGGCGGCTACACGGCCGGCATCCTGGCCGTGCGCGGCGGCCCGCCGCTGGTGGGGCTGCTGGCCGCCCCGCTGGTCGCGGCGGCGTTCGCGGTCGTGGTGGGGCTGCCGCTGCTGCGGCTGCGCGGGCACCATCTGGCGTTCGCCACCCTGGCCATGCAGCTGATCCTGCTGTCGCTGGCGGGCCGGCTGTCGTTCACCGGCGGCGACATCGGGCTGCAGGGCATCCCTCAACTCGGCGCCGGCCCGTTCGAGCTGGGCGGCGCCGTCGGCTACGCCTACCTCACCTGGGCCGGCGTCGCGCTGGTGATGCTGGTGACCCGCAACGTCATCGCCTCGCGGCCGGGCCGCGCCCTGCGGGCCCTGGCCACGAGCGAGACGGCGGCGGCGTCTTCGGGCGTGCCGGTCGGCCGCTACAAGCTGGTGGTCTTCGCCCTGTCGGCCGCGTTCGCCGGGCTGGCCGGCGGCATCTACGCCTTCTACGCCGGGTACGTCGCGCCCTCCTCGTTCCCGGTGCTGCTGTCGATCGAGTACATCGTCATGGCCGTGGTCGGCGGGCTCGGCACCGTCTGGGGCGCGGTGGTGGGCGCGACCGCGATCACACTGCTCGTGCAGGCGCTCAACGTGGTCGGGACGGCGCCCGGGATGCCGAGCTACGCCCCCGGCGTGCTGTCCTACGCGGTCTACGCGCTGGTGCTCATCGTGGTCGTGCTGTTCCTGCCCCAGGGGCTGGTGCCGGCCCTCACCTCCCGGCTCCGGCGAGGGCCTTCTCGGAGTGGGCGGTGACCTGAGGCTCCTCGTCGTCCTCGCCGTGGCCGGCGACCGACAGGTCGGGAAGGATCCGGTCCAGCCAGGCCGGGCACCACCAGTTGAGCCGGCCCAGCAGCACCATGGTGGCCGGCACGAGCAGCCCGCGGATGACCGTGGCGTCCACGGCGATGGCCACCGCGAGACCCACGCCGAACACCTTCACCAGCGGGTCGGGGTAGGCGATGAAGGCGACGAACACCACCACCATGATCAGCGCGGCCGAGGTGATGACGCGGCCGGTCGCCCCGAGCCCCTCGGCGACCGCGCGCCGGTTGTCGCCATGGCGCTGGTAGGCCTGGCGCACCGAGGTCAGCAGGAAGACCTCGTAGTCCATGGACAGCCCGAACAGCACCGCGAACAGCATCAGCGGCACGTAGGAGTCGATGGGCACGGTGAAGAACAGCGTCGACAGGTAGGAGCCCTCGGCCGAGACCGGCGGGTCCAGGCCGACCAGGCCGCTGCCGAGCCCGTAGGAGAACACGATGGCCAGCGCGCCGAACGCCGCGCCGAGCGAGATGAGGTTCATCAGCGCCGCCTTGATGGCCACCAGCGGCGCCCGGAAGGCGAGCAGCAGGAGCAGGGCGCTGAGCAGCACGACGACGCCGATGACCAAGGGGGTGCGCTCGGCGATGCGGTCACTGGCGTCCGCCATGCCGGCGACCTCGCCGCCGACGTGCAGCCGCGCCCCGGGGATGCCGAGGGCGCGCACGTCCCGTACGACGTCACCGGCGCGCGGGTCGCTGGGCGCGTACCGGGTGACCACCTGGAACAGCACCGACCGGCCCGACACGTTGACCTTCGCGGGCGAGACGTAGGTGACGCCCGGGACGTCGGCCAGGCGGTCGCCGACGCGCTTGACGGCCGGGGCGGGCGGGTCGCCGGCGGCGACCGCGGCGTCCAGCTCGCCGACCACGATCAGCGGGCCGTTGCTCCCCGGCCCGAACCCGGTCTCCATCAGCTCGTAGGCCCGGCGGGCGTCCTGCCCCCGGTCGGCGTAGCCGTCGTCGAGCGGGCCGAGCTTCAGCGCCAGGGCGGGGGCGGCCAGGGCGCCGAGCACGGCGATCGCCACCACGAGCACCCGCCACGGGCGTCCGGCGACCCAGGTGCCAAGGCCCGCCCAGCCGCTCGCCGCCGAGTGCGCCGCGTCCCGCCGCGGGCCGACGAACGGGACGCGCAGCGCGTTGATCCGGTGACCGAGCAGGCCGAGCAGTGCGGGCACCAGGGTGAGCGAGGTGAGCACGGCGCAGACGACGGAGATGCCGGTGATCCAACCGAGCGTGCGCAGCAGCGGGAAGCCGCCGAGCATGAGCGCGGTGAGCGCGATGACGACCGTGCCGCCGGCGAAGAAGACCGCCCCGCCCGCGCCCTGGGCCGTCCGGCGGGCCGACTCCTGCACCGGCACCCCGTCGGCCAGCAGCTTGCGGTGCCGCGACAGCAGGAACAGGGCGTAGTCGATGCCCACGCCGAGCCCGATCATGGACGCCATGACCGACGCCTGCTTGGGCACGTCCACCAGGTGGCCGAGCAGGCCGATGACGCCGAGGCCGACGCCCAGGCTGATGAGGGCGGTGAAGACGGGCACGAGCGCGGCGACCAGCGTGCCGAAGGCGAGCAGCAGCACCACCAGGGCGCATGCCACGCCGATGATCTCGCTGCTCCCGGTCTTGATCTCCTTGTCGGCGGGGGTGCCGTTGTCGGCCAGGACGGCCTCCACACCCGCCGCGCGCACCGGCTCGACGGCCGCCGAGATGCTTCGCGAGGTCGCGGCCAGGTCGCCGGAGTCGTTGCCGGAGAGCCGGACGGTGATGACGCCGATGACCAGGTTGCGGGACAGGCCGCCGACCCGGTACGGCGTGTCCACCTGGACCACGTGCGGCACGTCGCGCACCCGCGCCATGGCGCGCTCGACGGCGCGCTTGCGTCCGGCGTCGATGAGGGGCTTGTCCTTGGAGTACAGGACGACCTGGAAGGTGCCGCCGGGGTCGTACCCGGGGCCGAAGCCCTGGCGCATCAGGTCGTGCGCCTGCTGGGCGTCGGTGCCGGGGATGGAGGCGTTGTTGCTGACCGGCCGTCCGAACACCAGTGTGCCCGCGGTCAGCGCCGCGGCGAGCAGGATCCAGGCGGCCAGCACGAGGCGGCCGTGTCTCGCGCACCAACCGCCCAATCGGCCGAGCATGCTAGCCATCGGTGACCGTCCCAGACAGTATTGGTGGATTCGGAAACACGCCGGAAACATCCTTCTGTACGGCCGTGCAGGACGTACGTCAAGAAGCTTAGGCGGGAATATCGTTGGACGCCCGACCGCGCTGAGAAGTGAGACGATGACCACAATCGACCGCGGTGGTGAAACGCGCACCCGCATCCTCGCCGCCGCACGCCAGCTGTTCGCCGAGCGCGGCTACGCCGCCACCTCGCTGTCCGACATCGCCGCCCGCGTCGGCCTGACCAAGACGGCCGTGGCCTACCATTTCCACCCCAAGGACCGCCTGGCCGCCGAACTCATCGCCCCCGCGGCCGACGACCTCGTCGCGCTGCTCGATAGCGACCACGGCGGCGATCCCCGCGCCTTCGTCGAGCCGCTCACCACGTTCGTCGTGCGGCACCGGGCCATCGTCGGCCTGCTCATGGAGGACATCGGCGGAGCCGACCAGGCCACCCCCGGCTCGCCCCGCGAGGCCATCCGGGCCTTCCGCGACGAGATCCACGCCCGGCTCGCCGGGCCCTCCCCCGATGACGCCGCCCGGGTACGGGCGTGGGCGGTCATGGGGTCGCTGCAACTGGCGGTGGTCAAGACGATGGAACTGCCCGAGAAGACCGTGCGCGACCTGGTCCTCACCGCCGCGCTCGCCGTCCACGACGCGTTCCCGCCGCCGGAGGCCGGCGAGGCTCCCGGGTCCGCCGCATCCCACGACCAGGCCGGGTGACGGTGACAGGCCACCACGAAGACGCCCCTCCGTCCGCCGCCGGCCCGGAGGCACCGCTCAGGTGGCCCGACGCCGGAGCCGACCCTCCCGCCGACCGCCCCGCCATCCTGCGGGGACTGGAGACGGCGCTGCTGCGCCCGCCGCTGACCGTGCTGATCCAGGGCGAGGCGGGCATCGGCAAGTCCCACCTGCTGGCCGAGACCGAGGCCCTGGCCACGACCATGGGCTACCGCGTCCTGCACGGCCAGGCCCGCGACTTCGGCAGCGGCCTGGCCTACGCCTCCCTCGCCGACGCCCTCGGGCCTCTGCACGCCGAACCGGCCGCGCGCGAACCGCTCAAGGAACTGCTGGACGCCATCGACCAGGCCGCGCTCGGCGTCACCGGCGCCGCCCCGGCCGTGCGCACCGCCAACCTGCTGGAGTCGCTGCCCGGCCGCACCTTCCTCGCCATCGACGACCTGCACCTGGCCGACGCCGACACCGTGGGCGCGCTTTCCTACCTGCCCCGCCGCGTGCGCGGCCTGGTCGTCGCCGGCACCGCCCGCCGGCTCCCCGCCATGGACGCCGACCTGGTGGTCAGGCTCAGCCCGCTGTCGCTGGAGGAGGTCGCCGCGCTGGTGAGCGGCCTGCTCGGCCGGGTGCCGAGCGAGGCGACCGTGCGCCGCGTGCACGCCGAGAGCCGCGGCAACCCGTGGTTCGCCCGCGAGGCGGTGCTCACCCTGGTGCAGGGCGGCGCCGTTCAGTCCGCCTTCCCCGGTGACCGCCGCGGCGCCATCCTCAGCCGGCTGTTCCAGCGCGACCAGGGAGGCCGCAGCCTGGCCCGGGTGCTGGCCGCGCTGCGCCGCACCCGGCCCGCCTCCACGACCGACCTGCCCGCGCTGGCCGAGGTCGCCGGCCTGGACGCGGCCGACGCCGAGCGCGCCTTCGACGGCCTGGTGCGGGACGGCCTGGTCGAGCCCACCCGCGAGGGCGCCTACGAGTTCACCCACCCGCTGGTCGCCGAGGCCCTGTACGCCGACCTCGGGCCGGCCGAGCGGCGGCGCGTCCACGCCCGCATCGCCGAACTGCTCCACCGGCAGGGTCTGAGCGGCACCCGGCGGGTGCTCGAGTGGGCCACCCACGTCGCCGAGGGCGGCAGCAGCGCCGAGGCGCTGACCGCCATGCTGCGCGCCGCCGAACTGACCCGCTGGACGGCGCCGCTGTCGGCCGCCCACTGGTACGGCAGGGCCGCCGAACCGGCCCCCGCCGAGGAGCGCGGCGTGCTGCTGTCCCGGCAGGCCCTGTCGTACTGGAAGGGCTCACGGCCGGCGGACGCCCTGGCCGCCGGCCAGGCCGCCCTGGCCGTGCTCGCCCCCGGGCGCCGGCACACCCGCACCGCGCAGACGATGGTCAACGCCGCGCACGCCATGGGCCGGTACGAGGTCGCGGTGTCCATCGCCGCCGAGCAGCTTCCCCACGCCGACGACCCGACCGCCCTGCTGGCCCAGCAGGCGGTCATCAGCACCCAGCTCGGCCTTCCCTCGGCCGGCCTCGCCGAGGCCGCGTGGCGGGCGCTTCCGGGATGCCCGGCGCAGGACCTGGTGATCACCCTCAGCGCGCTGGCCGGGGACGCGATCATCAAGGCGCGGTGGGAGGAGACCGAACGCGCCCTCGACGCGCTGCTGTCGGCCTCGGCCGCGCTCCCCCCGGCCGGCCGGCTGGCCGGGCTGGAGTCGGCCGCGCACATCCTGGCCAGCGCCGGCGCGCGCACGCGGGCGCTGGACCTGCTTTCGCAGGCCGAGCAGATCTACCGGGGGCTCGGCTGGCACAACATCGCCGGGCAGCACGCGCGCACCATGGCCGTCGTCCGCCGGCTCGGCGGCGAATGGGAGCACGCCCTGCGCGACATCCGCTCCGACGCGGTCGCCCTCACCGAGGCCGGGCTGTGGGAGAACGTCGCCCTGCTGCGCAACATCGAGGTGGACATCCTGCTGGACCAGGGACGCTACGACGAGGCCGGGCGGCTGCTCGCCGATCCGCCGCCCAACTGCGTGCTCCAGCTCTCGCTTCGCGCCGTGTTCAAGGCCCGGCGCGCTCTCGGGCTCGGCGACCGGGGCACCGCCGCCCGCCTGCTGGACGAGGCCGCCTCCGGTCCGCCCGACGTCCGGCACCGCGAGTTCGCCATCCGCGTCAACATGCACGCCAGCGCCGGCGAGCTGGACGCGGCCCGCGCCGCGGCGACCGCGCTCGCCGAGACCGCCCGCACCGGCACCCCGCGGGCGCGGATGTCCGCCGAGCTGGCCGGCGCCATGGTCTTCGGGGACGCCGCCGCCGCCGAGGCCGCGCTGGAGACCGCGCGGGCGGACGGCCTGCGCTTCGAGGAGGGCAAGGCCCGACTGGTCCTCGGCGCGCTCGCCGACGGCTCCCACCTGGTCAGGGCGCACGCCATCTTCACCGACCTCGGCGCCGCCCCCTGGCGTGACCGCGCCGCCCGCGCGATGCGACAGGCCGGGCTGGTCCCCTCCCCTTCCACCGGGCTCACGCCCGTCGAGCGGCGCGTGGTCGAACTGGTCGCCGAGGGCATGTCGAACCCGCAGATCGCCGACGAGCTGCACTACAGCCGCAAGACCGTCGAGGTTTACCTCTCCCGCGTGTACGCCAAGACCGGGCTGCGCTCCCGCGTCGAACTCGCCCTCGCCCACGAACGCGGCGAGGTCTGACCCACCCGAACCCGGCCCTGGACTGGGCCTGACCCCACCCTGGACCCGCGGCCCCACCCCTGCATCCGGAGATCGGGGTCGTCATGGAAGCCTCCGGTATCGCATGGAGACCGGAGCCGGAAGGGGCTCGGTGTACACCCGACAAAGGCGGTGCGGAGAATGTCGGGCGCTCGGGGCCGGTGTGCCCGCACGATGGGGGCATGCACGACATGGATGACATGAATGACATGGATGACACGGCCTTGATATCCCGCTTCCTCCGCGACGGCTTCGTGAAGCTGGAGGGCGCCGTCGCGCCGCGCGTGGCCGCGGACTGCGCGCGGCTGCTGTGGCGAGAGACGGGCTGCGACCCCGACGATCCGGCGACGTGGACGCGGCCCGTGCACTGGGTGGGCGGCATGGCGCAGGGGCCGTTCGCCGCCGCGCCCAACTCCCCGTCTCTGCACCGCGCCTACGACCTGCTCGTCGGCCCGGGACGCTGGGAGCCGCGCTACTCGCTGGGCACATTCCCGCTGCGCTTCCCGCACGAGGAGGAACCGGACGACGCGGGCTGGCACATCGAGGGGAGCTATCTGCCGGAGGGCGAGAGCTGGTACTTCACCAACCTGCGCTCCCGGGGCCGGGCGCTACTGATGCTGTTCCTGTTCAGCGAGGTCGGCGAGCAGGACGCCCCGACCCGGATACGGGTCGGCTCACACCTCGACGTGCCGAAGGTGCTGGAGAAGCACGGAGAGGACGGGGCCAGCGGGCTGGCCCTCGCACCCGATCTGGTGGCGGCGTCCGACCACCGGCCACTCGCCCTCGCCACCGGGTCCCCGGGTGACGTCTTCCTGTGCCATCCGTTCCTGGTGCACGCCGCGCAACCGCACCACGGGGTGCGTCCGCGCTTCATGGCCCAGCCGCCGCTGATGCCGGCCGCGCCGTACGAACTGGAGCGGGCCGACGGCGCGTACTCACCCGTGGAGATCGCGATCCGCCGGGGCCTGGGACAGCACACCCCCGGGCCGGACGGGGACGGCGCCGGCCGCTGCGCCGGGTAGACACCCTTCACCCGCTCCTGTGACCGGGCGGAGAACCAGTCCCCGGCAGCGGCACGTCCGGCGCATCACAGAGCAGGTCTCACCACTCGCCGAGCACCGGCGGCCGAAACAGGCGGCGCCGCCGATGTCGGGTCCCGCGTGGTCGGGCACTGCCTAGTGTGGTGGTCGTCACGAGGAAGGGGGCCGGGCGTGCTGGAGCGGCTGAACCAGGCCATGGAGCACATCGAACGCCATCTCGACCAGGCCGTCGAGGTGGAGGAGCTGGCACGCGTCGCGGCCACCTCGGAGTACCACCTGCGCCGGATGTTCTCCGCGCTCGCGGGCATGCCGCTGTCGGAGTACATCCGGCGCCGCCGGCTCACCCTCGCGGGCGCCGAAGTACTCGCGGGGCGTGAAACGCTGCTGGAGATCGCGGTGCGCTACGGCTACGGCTCCGGGGAGGCGTTCGCGCGGGCGTTCCGTGCCATGCACGGCATCGGACCGGGCGAGGCCCGGCGTACCCGCGCCGCGCTCAGCTCCCAGTCGCGCATGGCCTTCCGCCTCACCATCGAAGGAAGTAGCAGTATGCGATACCGCGTTGTGGACAAGCCGGACTTCACCGTCGTCGGGCTCAAGACTCGGGTGCCGCTGGTGCATGCGGGGCCGAACCAGGCGATCATCGACTTCGTCCGCGCGATCGACCCGCGGACCCTGGAGCGCCTGGAGAAACTCTCCGACCAGGAGCCGCACGGCATCGTCGCGGTCTGCGACGACCTGGACCCCAGCCGCGCCGAGGGCACCGACCTCGACTACTACCAGGGCGTGATCACCTCCGTGGCCGCTCCGGAGGGCACGACCACGTTGGCCGTGCCGGCCGGCGCCTGGGCGGTCTTCACCACCTCCGGGCCGGCGCCGCGGGCCATCCAGGAGCTGTGGCGGGATGTGTTCACCGAGTGGTTCCCGTCGAACCCGTACCGCACCCGCACCGGCCCCGAGATCGTGCGCATCCGCCTGTCGCCGGAGAAGACCGAGGCCGACGCCGAACTGTGGCTCCCGGTGGAGCCCGAACACGGCTGAACAGAGCCCGCCGGGGCAGCCGGGGCGTGACGCCGCTTCCCGCCGTCCTCACGGCGGTGTGCGGCGTCAGCCGGTCATCTCGCCGCCCGGCCCGGGCGTAGGGCAGGCCAGGTGGTGAGGGTGGCGGCGCCTGCCGCGATGGTCAGGCACGCGCCCACCACGCCCAGCAGCAACGGCCCCGGCAGGACGAGCGCGACCGGAGTCGCCATGGCCTCCTCCAACCCCGCGCGCATCCCGAGCAGCGCGGGCAGCGCCACCGCCAGGCCCAGCACCGTCCCGAGGATGACCACGAGCGCCGACTCGGCGGCCACCGTCCCGAGCACCTGCCGGGTCGTCGCGCCGGACAGGCGCAGCACGGTCATGTCGCGGAGCCGGCCGGCCGCCGCCATCATCAGCGTGCCGGCGATCGCCACGGCCGTGTAGCCCGCCGACACGACGACCAGGAAGACGGTGAAGATCCACACGAGCCGGTCGTCCTCGGTGTCGGCCAGGGCCCGATAGGTCGGGAGGTCGACCACCCGGGCGCCGAACCCGGACGGCGGCGGCCCCGCGCGCTCGCCCAGGACGAACGCCTCGTCGGCGAGCACCGACCTGTCATGCGTCCTGACCAGGTCCCGCGGCACCAGTACGCCGCCCGGTCCGCCCTCGACCACCGCGATCACCCGTAGCGGCACCTCGATGCCGTCCTCGAAGGCCGCTCGCACCGTGCGGCCGGGCGTCCAGCCCCACTGGTCCGCCACCCACGACGCGACGGCGATGCCGTCCCCCCGCTCACCGAAACCGTCGAGTGACCCCGACAGCACGCGGAGCCTTCCCCATCCCCGCGCGACCAGCTCGGGGCTGACGCCCGCGGTGGGCGCGGCGTCGCCGTTCCCCCTGTACAAGGCCGTGGTCAGTATGGACGTCGCGCCGGCCGCGGAGACCGCCGCATCGGAAAGGCCGTGCACGCCGTCCGCGACCACCATCGCCTTCACCGGGAAGGAGGCGGTCCGCGCGGACACGAACGCGCCCGCCGTCGTCTGCACCATTCCGGTGATCAGCACGGCGAACCCCACCGTGACGAGTACGGGCGTCGCCGTCGAGGCGGTACGCCTGACCGCGACCAGCGCGCTCTCCCGCACCAGCATTCCCGCCGCGCCGCGCAGCCGTCCGAGCGGCCAGGTGAGCACCCGCACCACCATAGGGACGACGGCCGGACCGAGCAGGGCGAGGCCGACGATGAGCGCCATCGCGGTGGCGAGGCCGGAGCTCACCAGGCCGTCGCCGCCGGTGCTCGCGGTGAGCACCGCGCCGGCCAGGCCGGCGGCGCAGAACAGCAGGCCGGCGATCCACCGGCCGCGCGGCATCGGCCGCTCGTCCGCCCCGGCCTCGCGAAGCGCTTCCAGCGGGCTAACCCGGGCGGCACGCCGCGAGGCCGCCCCCACGCCGATCAGGGCGACGAGCACACCGACCGCGAACGAGCCGGCGAGCGGGACCGGCCGCGGTTCCACCGCGAATCCCCGCGGTTCGAACCCGGCCTCCACCAGCAGGTGTCCGAAGACCGGAGCGAACAGGGCGCCGAGCGCGACCCCCGTCGCCGCGGCGGCGACCCCGACCACGAGCGCCTCGCCGTACACCATCGCGCGGACCTGGCGGGGGGTCGCCCCGACGGCCCGGAGCAGCCCGAACTCGTGCCGCCGCTGCGCCACGCCGAACGCGAACGTCGAGGCCACCACGAAGATCGAGACGAACGCCCCCATGGCGGCCATGGCGGTGAGCACCTGCATCCCGATCCAGCGGATCCGCGCGTCGTCCAAGGGCTCCAGCGCGGCCCGCGCCTCGCCGGCGAACACCCGGCCGCCGCCGCCCGTGACCGCCCGCGCGGCGGCCTCGACCGCGGCGACGTCCGCGTCGGGCGCGGTGACCAGCCCGATCGTCCGCACCCCGGCGGCGAGGGTCTGCGCTTCCTCATCGCTCACGTACACGCCCGGCGCGTCGACGGTGCCCGAGACCGTGTGGACCGCAGGTCCTCTCGCGGTCAGCACGGTGACCCGGGCTCCCGGGGCGAGGCCGAGCGCCCGGTCGAGCACGACCTGCCCCGGGCCCCGCGGCGCCGTGCCAGACGCCAGACGGTAGGGGGCCAGCGCCGCGGTGGACCAGGCGTACCCCTGGTGGGCCTCGACCGGTTCGCCCGCGATGACGGCCTGCGCGTAGAAGGATCTGTCGGGTATGGCCCGCGCCACGCCGGGGATGCCGCCGAGCCGCTCGGTGAGCGCCGCGGCCGTCTCGGGCGACCAGGGCCGGTCGGGGGTGAAGTTCCCTTCCTGCCGCTCGATGGTCGGCACCGCCACCAGGACGGCGGCGCCCGCGAGCCGGGCCGGGAGCCGGGGCCCCGCCGAGAAGAACGCCTGGGAGGTCACCGACACGATCGCCACCGCCAGGAAGAGCGTCACGAACGTGCCGGCAAAGGTGGTCCAGCGCTCGCGCACCCCGGCGACGCCCAGCCACGCGCCACCACCCGAACGCCGCACCCCGCCGCCACCAGAACGTCCCACCACACCACCGCCCGAACGCCGCACCCCGCCGCCACCAGAACGTCCCACCACACCACCGCCCGAACGCCGCACCCCGCCGCCACCAGAACGTCCCACCACGCCGCCTCCCGCACCCTCCGGCCCCGCGCCGCCTCCCGCACGCTCTGACCCCGCGCCACCGGCGGTCGCGTTCAGCATGCCGACCGCTCCAGACCTGCCATGCGGGCCGCGACCGACTCCGCGTCGAGGTTTCCGGTGACCTCCTCCACCAGCCGGCCGTCGGCCAGGAACAGCACCCTGTCCGCGTGGGCCGCCGCGACCGGATCGTGCGTCACCATGACCACCGTCTGCCCCTGGTCGTCGACCATGCCGCGCAGCAGGCCGAGGACCGCGCGCGACGCCTTGATGTCCAGCGCGCCGGTCGGCTCGTCGGCGAACACCACGGCCGGCCGGGTGATCAGAGCGCGCGCGATGGCCACCCGCTGCTGCTCACCGCCGGAGAGCCGGCTCGGCCTGTGACCGGCGCGCTCGGCCATCCCGACCCGTGCCAGCGCCGCGCGAACCTCCGCGGAGGCGACCGCCCGCCCCGCCAGGCGCAGAGGCAGCGAGACGTTCTGCTCCGCGGTGAGCGCGGAGACCAGGTTGAACGCCTGGAAGACGAACCCCACCCGCTCGCGTCGCAGCACGGTCAGAGCGGTCTCTTTCAGCGTGGCGAGGTCGGTGCCGTCGATGACGACCTTCCCACCGTCGGGCCGGTCGAGCCCCGCCGCGCACTGCAGCAGCGTGGACTTCCCCGAGCCGGACGGACCCATGACGGCCGTGAAGGTGCCGGTGGGAAAGCCGGTCGTCACCCCGTCGAGCGCGGTCACCTCATGTGCGGCCGTGCGGTATGTCTTGCTCACCGACCACAACCGCACGGCGTCCGGGGGATCCGTCCCTGCACGCCCCATGCCTGAATTGGTGGCATCCGGGCGACCCGTTCCCGCGCGGTCCGTGCTCAGGCGTTCCAAGGCCGGGTGACCCATGCCTGGGCGGGCCGTCTCTGCGTTCTCCATGACGGCAAGCCAAGCCGGTCGGGGGCGGCCGCACACTGGCGCTACGGCGAGGACCGGAGGTAGACCCAGCACCACTGTGCGGGCTGCGGAGGTCGGATAGCGTCGGACCGTGCTCGCCCGGACCGCCCTGGAGTCCCTCACCCGCAAGCCGTCGGCGTTCCTGCGCTCGCCTTGGCCGTGGCGTTCGCTGGCGTACCTGCTGTCCAGCGCCTATCTCGCCCTTGCCCCCGCCGCCCTGGCCGCCCTCGCGTACCTGTACGGGCTCGCGGTCGCCTGCGCCGTCCTGCCGCCGCTCGTCGTGGTGAGCGGGCTTGCCGCCGCGCGGCTCGAGCGGGCGCGGCTCGGCCTGGTGGACCTCCGCCCCACCGCCGACCCGCACCGGCCCCCCGAACGGCCGGGCGTGCGCGCCTGGTTCGCCACCCGGCTGCGCGAACAGGCCACCTGGCGTGAGATGGCCCTCCTGCCGGTCGCGATGGTCATGTGGTTCGTCGACCTGGGCGTGGCGTTCCAGGCCATCTGGCTGCCGCTGCTCCTGCTGTCGGGACCGTTGCAGCCCACCGTCGACTCCCCGACCGGCTGGCTCCTGGCCGCCGGTGGGCTTCTGCTGTTCCCCGTGGCCGCCTATGTCGTCACCGCCTGGGCGGGCACCCGGGCGAGCATCGTCCGCGCGGTCCTCGCGCCGGACGACACCGAGGTCGTCCGCTCGCGCGCCCGGCTCGTCGACGCCTTCGAGAGCGAGCGGCGGCGCATCGAGCGCGACCTGCACGACGGGGCCCAGCAGCGGCTGGTCTCGCTCACCATGAAGCTGGGGCTCGCCCTGCTCGACCTGCCACCGGGCTCGCCGGCCGCCGTCCAGATCGACCAGGCGCACGGGGAGGCCAAAAGAGCGCTGGCGGAGCTGCGCGAGCTGATCCGCGGCATCCATCCGCACGTGCTGACCGATCGTGGGCTGCCCGCCGCCGTGCTCGACGTGGCGGGCCGGTCGCCGGTGCCCGTCGAGGTGGACATCTCCCTGCCCGCGCGACTGCCCGGCCCGATCGAGGTGACCGCCTACTACGTCACCACCGAGGCGCTGGCGAACGTGGCCAGGCACAGCGCGGCGAACCACTGCCTGGTCCGCGGCAGGCTGCTGGACGACACGCTGGTGCTCCAGGTGGAGGACGACGGGGTCGGCGGCGCCGACCCGGCGGCGGGGTCGGGGCTGTCCGGGCTGGCCGACCGGCTCGCCGTCGTCGACGGCGTCATGACCCTGTCCAGCCCGCCCGGCGGCCCCACCTCGCTTCGAGTGGAAATTCCGTGCCCCCTCTCCGCGTAGCCATCGCCGAAGACGTCGTCCTGCTGCGCGAAGGGCTGGCCGGGCTGCTCGAACGGTTCGGCCACCAGGTCGTCGCGTCGGTCGGCGACGCCGGCGCCCTGCTGGACGCCGTGCGGGAGCACGAGCCCGACATCGTGGTCATGGACGTCCGGATGCCGCCCGACTTCACCGACGAGGGCGTGCGCGCCGCCCTGGCCCTGCGGGCCGACCGCCCGAGGACGGCGGTGCTGCTGCTCAGCCAGTACGTCGAACAGACCTACGCGGCCGAGCTCCTCGACATGGGCGCGGACGCGGGCATCGGCTACTTGCTCAAGGACCGCGTCGGCGACGTCAGGGACTTCGTCGACGCCCTTGAGCGGGTCGCCGCCGGCGGCACGATCGTCGATCCCGAGGTCGTCCGGCAGATGCTCGGCCGCCGCCGCGCCCCGCTGGCCCGTCTGACGCCCCGCGAGCGGGAGGTGCTCGGGCTCATCGCCGAAGGCCGCTCGAACGCCGCCATCGCCCGGCGGCTGGTGGTCACCGAGGCGGCGGTGTCCAAGCACATCGCCGGAATCCTGGCCAAGCTGGACCTGCCCCCCGCCGAAGACGACCACCGCCGCGTCCTGGCCGTCCTCACCTACCTGCGAGGCTGACGGCCGGGCAGGAGTCGAGAGCGGGAGTCAGCGATGAGCCCGAAAGCCGCCGGTCGCCGGGGAGCCCGACACCGCCGGGCTGCTCAACGCCGAAGGCGATGTGCTCTGCTCGACGATCTTCCCCCCGGCGTTGGCGTAGAGCACATAGACCCAGTACGCGAAGTAGGGGGAGGAGAGGTACCGCTTGCCGTCGGCGGTGACCACCAGGCTGACGACTCCGTTGACGTAGCCCATCTTCTTGGCGGCGTCATATTTCAGGATGAACGGCCCGCCGATCGCCTGGTCGGACAGCTTGCAGGCGATGCCGATCTGGTTGTTCACGCCGTATCTCCGCTGCGGCGCGGTGGTCTTCGACGGCCCGGCGCAGTAGCCGGGCGTCTGCCGGGTGCCGTAGCCGAACGCGGCGAAGACCTGCGCGTCCTTCTGGCTCCAGGTGAAGCCCTGACCCCCCACCACCTCGCCGAGTGTGCCCGCGTCCTCCCAGGCGTCCCCGTCGCGCTTGAGACCGTCGTGCACGGTGACGAAGGCGACGTCGAAGTCGAAGTCACCGTGCTGGGTGAAGTGGTTCCAGACGTACCCTGTCTTCCCCGCGTACACCCCGTACGGCGCCTCACCGCGTCTGTACCCCGGGACGAACACCAGGGACTTCACGGCCGCCCTGCCGACGACGTCGTACACGCAGTGGCCCGCGGTCATGACGAGGCTCTGCTCGGCCCCCGATACGGAGGTCGCCGCGCAGGTGTAGTCGCGGCCGCCGCGAGTGAAGAAGACCCGGCCGACCGTCTTGGGCACGCCGGTGACCTTGGGCGGCTTTCCCTTCACCTTCCCGATCTCGTGCGGCTTCCCGGTCGGGAACTCCGGATGCCGCACCTTCTTGACCGGCACGGCCTCCGCGACCCTGGCCGCCTTGAACCGCGCCGGAGTCCAGCCGAGCACGGTCTTGCGCACGGACGTGACGTTCACCATGGATACCTTGACCCAGGTGGGGTCGTCCGCGGGGGCCCGCGCGGAGGCGGGAGCCGCCGTCAGGACGCAGGCCACGGCGGCGACCGCGAGCAGAGGCGGAACGACCCATCGTCGGCTCATCGCACTCCTCAGGAGGTGGGGGCAGCGCAGGCGATGATAACGGATCTTGACCAAGGATCGGTCCAAATTCCCCCACACCGGGCGACCTCCCATCAGTCGCCGACCGGCCCCGTCCGACCGTGGCCGTGACGCCGGACGCGAGCGAACCGCGCGGGACGGGACGCGCCGTGGTCAGGTGTAGGGATCTCCCTACTGCTGCCACCGGATCGGTCGAGGCCATGCTTGGCATATGACATCGCCGATCCTCGAGCACGCGGACAGTGTCTGGCGCGGGTCGGTGCCCCCGCAGGAGGTGCCGCTGCGGGACCTGCGCTCGAGGGGGGTGCAGGAGGTGGCCGAAGGCGTGGTCATGTGGCCGGCGTTCGGCAACGTCTACGGCATCAGGGGGGACGGCGGCCTGGCTCTGTTCGACTCGGGCAACAACGTGGACGCGCGCACGATGCACGCGGCCATGCGCGCCTGGTCGGACGAGCCGGTCCGTTACGCGATCTTCTCGCACGGCCACTTCGACCACGTCGCCGGCATGGAGCCCTTCGACGCCGAGAGCGGCCCGCGGCCCCAGGTGATCGCCCACGAGAAGGTCGCCGCCCGGTTCGTCCGTTACGCCAGGACGGCCGGGTACAACACGGTGATCAACCAACGCCAGTTCGGCTTCACCCGGATGGTGTGGCCGACGAGCTTCCGCCGGCCGGACCTGACCTACCACGACCGGATCGACCTCTCCCTCGGTGACGTCACCCTCGAACTGCGGCACGCGCGCGGCGAGACCGACGACGCCACCTGGGCGTTCCTGCCCGAGCGCGGCGTCCTGCTGACCGGTGACCTGTTCATCTGGGTCACCCCGAACGCGGGCAACCCGCAGAAGGTCCAGCGGTACCCCGACGAGTGGGCTCTGGCCCTGCGCAAGATGGCCGCCCTGTCGCCCGAGGTGCTGCTGCCCGGCCACGGCCTGCCGATCGCCGGCGCGGCGCGCGTGCGCCAGGCGCTGACCGACACCGCCGACTACCTGGACAGCCTGGTCGAGCAGACGCTGGACATGATGAACGCCGGCGCCCGGCTCGACGAGATCATCCACGCCGTCCGCCCGCCCGAGGCGCTGGCCGGCCGGCCCTACCTGCAACCGCACTACGACGAGCCGGAGTTCGTCGTGCGCAACATCTGGCGGCTGTACGGCGGCTGGCACGACGGCAACCCCGCCCGCCTGAAGCCCCCGCCCGACGACGTCCTCGCCCACGCGCTGGCCGACCTGTCCGGCGGGGCGGCGGCCCTGGCCACGCGCGCCGCCACGGCGGCCGCCGAGGGCGACCTGCGCCTGGCCTGCCAGCTCGCCGAGCTGGCCACCCAGGCCGACCCGTCCGACCGAAAGGTGCACGAGATCAGGGCGCGCGTCTACACGCTGCGGGTGCGGCAGGAGACCTCCACCATGTCGCGCGGCGTCTACACCTGGGCGGCGGCCGAGTCGCGCAGCGTGACGACCGGCAAGGACCTGCTCGACGTGTACCACGAGATCGCCGGCGGCCAGATGTGGTGGGTGCCCTCCACCGCCGCCCACGACGGAGGCCGGCCGCCGGGTGCCCGCGGGCCGGCGGCTCCATGAACGCCCGTCCCGCGCCCGGCTTTCCCCCGTAGCCGAGCGCGGGGCGGGTCGACCTTCGCGGAAGGCCGCGCGACCCGGCCCGAAAGCCTTGACGGCACGCTAGTGCGCCGAGGTACGCCTGCGGACCAGCCGGTCGAGCAGGCATTCCAGCTCGGCCTCCGGGTCGCCGGTCAGCCCGGCGTGGACCGGGCCTGTCTGCACGACCGTGCTGCGCGGGGCGGTGAGCCAGCGGAAGCGTCCGCCGAGCGACTCGCCGCGCAGCGGCCCCGCGTCGGCCGAGCACGCGCGCTCGTAGGCCGCCAGCGCCTTGCCGACCTCCCCCACGTCCACGGTCTCGTCCAGCGCGCGGAGCCGGGACTCCTCCAGCTCGGCGCGGGCGCACAGGTAGCCGTTCGGCTGGGAGTAGAGGATCACCCCCACGTTGAGGAACTCGCCGCGGACCACGCAGGGCATGACGCGGATCACCGCGTACTCGTAGACGGCCATCGTCTCGCGGGTATCGACGGAGCCGGCGCGGTGCTCGGGCGGGAGCGCGGTGGTCATCGGCCGGCCTCCGGCAGCCAGGCGCGCGGGCCGTGGGCGCGCGCGAGCAGGTGGTCGACGTAGGCGCGGCGCACGGAGGCGGCGTCGGGGAAGCCGGGCTCGCCCTCCAGCCACTCGTCGGGGACCAGGGCGACGACCTCGCCGAGCAGCTCCTCGGTGATCAGGCCGGGCAGCTCGGCGTCGGCCTGCTTGACGCGCGTGGCGAAGGGCGCGAGCACGTGGTCGCCGGCGTCGAAGCGGCGCTGCGGGTCGGCGGTGCGCCAGTTGTGGTGGAACCACAGCGCGGCGCCGTGGTCGATCAGCCAGATGTCGCCGTGCCAGACCAGCAGGTTGGGGTTGCGCCAGCTGCGGTCGACGTTGTGGACCAGCGCGTCGAACCACAGGACGCGGGAGGCGAGGTCGGCGTCGGCGGTCCAGGCCAGCGGGTCGAAGCCGAGCGACCCGGGCAGGAAGTCGACGCCCAGGTTGTGGCCCTCGCTGGCCTGGAGCAGATCTTGGATCTCCTGGTCGGGCTCGCGCGCGCCGATGCGCGGGTCGAGGTCGACGACCTTCAGCTCAGGGGTGCGCAGCCCGATCCGCCGGGCCAGCTCCGCGCAGATGATCTCGGCGACCAGCACCCGCCGCCCCTGCCCCGCACCGCGGAATTTCACGACATAGGTACCAAGATCGTCCGCCTCGACGACGCCGGGCAGCGATCCCCCCTCCCGGAGGGGGGTCACATAGCGCGTCGCGGTCACCAGTTCGAGCACCCGCCAAGGGTACCCAGCTCTCCGCCCCACCCCGCGCCCCCGGGGAGGCACGCCTGACGGGTTCAGAAAAGGACGGACATGAAGGTGTCGACCTCTTTGAAGCCGACTCTGCGGTAGGCCGCGCGAGCGGGGACGTTGAAGTCGTTGACGTAGAGCGACACCACCGGGGCGAAGTGGCGCAGCGTCAGGTCCACGATGGCGGCCATGCCCGAGACGGCGTGCCCCTGGCCGCGGCGGTCGGGATGCACCCACACGCCCTGGATCTGGCAGACCTGCGGCGTCACCGCCCCGACCTCGGCCTTGAAGACGACCTGGCCGTCCTCGATGCGGGCGAACGAGCGGCCGATGCGGATCAACTCGGCCACCCGGGAGCGGTAGAGCGCGCCGCCGTCCCCCAAATCGGGCGAGATGCCGACCTCCTCGGTGAACATCGCCACGCATGCGGGCAGCAGCGTGGCGAACTCCTCCGGGCGTACCTGGCGGACCAGCGGGTCGGGCGGCACCGGAGAGGGCGAGGAGGTGGCCATCACCGGCTGGGCCCAGCGGATCGCCCGCGCGGACCCCCAGTAGGGCTCCAGCCGCTCCCACAGCTTCTCCACCGCGTCGGCCGGGCCCACGATCGAGGAACACCGCCGGCCCTGCCTGCGGGCACGGTCGGCGAAGGCCTGCACGGCCTCGGGGCCGGCGTTGACCGGGACCAGGTTGGCGCCGGCATAGCACAGCGAGGTCAGCCCACCGCGCGGGCCGAACCCCCACATCTGTCCGCCGAGCCGGGCCGGGCTCAGCCCGACGGACCGGACCCGGGAGGCGACGAAGACGTTGGCGACGGGGTCCGCGTCGAGGAGCGTGAGCACCTCGTCGCGGTCCTGATCGTCGAGCACCCGCGACGCCGATGTTCGCAGCATCACGGGCTTAGCCTACGCGACAGCCCCGATTTTGGAACGAACCGACCCTACTGGCCGTTGATCGCCTGCGCCGGCCTTGGGTGCGCGGGGTTGGCCTCGGCCGGCTGCGGCGGGCGGGGCTCGGCCGAGGCGGCGCAGAAGGCGTCCGGCCGCCGCCCGGTGCGCTGCTCGGCCCTGCCGCCGGGAACGGTGCCGTCCCGCAGGTAGGCGGCCAGGTGCCGGTCGACGCAGGAGTTGTCCCCGAGAGAGACCCCGTGGTTGCCGCCGCCCTCCACCAGCAGCCGGGCCGTCGGGAAGCGTTCGCGCACCCGCACCGCGCCCGCGTAGGGCGTGGCGGCGTCGTGCCTGGACTGGACGAGCAGGATCGAAGGCAGGTGGGCGACGTCGCCGACGTGCACCGGCGTGCCGCCCTTCTCCGGCCAGAACGCGCAGGGCGCGTTGTACCAGGCGTTCGGCCAGGCCATGAACGGCGCCTTGGCGTTCACCTTGGCGGTGTCGGCCTGCCAGCGCGCCCAGTCGCGCGGCCATGCGGCGTCACGGCACTGCACCGCCAGGTAGACGGCGTAGTTGTTCTCGGCGGCGGCGTCGTGGTCCACGTGGCGGCGGTAGGCGGCCACCAGGCCCTCCGGCCGCCCCTTCTTGACGTAGGCGGAGAAGACGGCCGCGAACAGCGGCCAGACGGCGTTGGTGTACCCGCCGACGGTGTAGATGTCGTCCAGCTCGCTCGGGCCGACCAGGCCCCCGGCGGGCCGCAGGCCGAGCCGCCGGCGCATGCCGTACCAGGCCCTGGCCACCTCGGTCTCGGTGTCGCCCAGGTGGTAGGCGTCGTCGTGCCGGGCGACCCAGGCGAGGAACTGGCGGTGCCGCCGGTCGAAGGAGTAGTCCTGGGCGATGTTCGAGTCGTACCAGACCCCCTCGGGGTCGACCACGCTGTCGAGCACCAGCCGCCTGACCCGGTTGGGGAACAGCGTCGCGTACACCGAGCCGAGGTAGGTGCCGTAGGAGTACCCCAGGTAGCTGATCTTGTCCTCGCCGAGCGCCCGCCGGATGGCGTCCATGTCCCGGGCGGAGTTCTCCGTGGTCATGTGCGGCAGCAGCCACGACCAGCGCGTCGCGCACGCCTCGGCGTACCCCTTGGCCCGGGCGAGCAGCGCCGCCTCTGCCGCGTCGTTGGCCGGCACCTGGTCCGGGCGCGGCGCGGCGAAGTGCGTCTTGGGGTCCACGCAGTGGAGCGCCGGCTCGCTGGCCCCGACGCCCCTGGGGTCGAAGCCCACGATGTCGTAGCGCGCGGCGACGTCCTTGGGCAGGGCGGCGGCCACGTACCGGGCCAGGTTCACCCCGGGCGCGCCGGGACCGCCGGGGTTGACCAGCAGGACGCCGAGCCCTCGGCGGTGGTCGTGGGACTCCGCGCCCCGGACGCGGCTGAGCGCCAGGGCGATGGCGCGCCCGTCCGGCGCGGCCGGGTTCAGCGGCACGTTCAGCGACGCGCACTCGACCGTGACCACCGACTTCGGCCCGGGGCACTCGGCCCACGTCGGCCCGCCCTTGGGCTCGGCGGCCGCTCCGCGCGCCGTCGCTCCCGTCAGCCCGGTGACCAGCAAGGTCACGCCGGCCATGACACTGACAACCCGTCTCACCCGTTGACTCCCCTCTGCGGCTGTGGCAGAAGCCGATGCTCCCGGACCCGGCCGCGCGACGACCGGCGACCCGGCCCAATGTTTACCGATCTGTAGTCATTCGATTGCGCACCGTTATCCAACGCTTCGCGCGCGGTCGCGCTCGGGCGGATCGAAGGCATGACGGAATGACCCGGATGATGACGGTGGAAGGTCAGTCCGGCAGGCGCTGGATCGCGACCATCGCGGCGTCGTCGCCGAGCCGCCCCCCGACATAGGCGAGCAGGTCGTCGCGGACGTGCCGCACCAGCGTCTCGGGACCGTCGCCCTCCCAGCTCATCAGCCGGTCGGCCAGCGGGTAGAACTCGCCGCCGCGGCCGCGGGCCTCGATGACGCCGTCGGTGTAGAGCAGCAGCGTGTCACCGGCCTTGAAGTCGAAGGTCTCCACCTCGTACAGCGGGTCGGCCAGCTCGCCGAGGCCGAGCGGCGGCGCGGGCCTGGCCGCGTCCAGCGTCATGACCTGGTGGTCGCGCAGGAGCAGCGGCGGCGGGTGGCCGCAGTCGATCATCTCGATCACCGCCCGGTCGTGCGGGATCTCGATGACGGCCGCGGTGATGAAGTTCTCCTGCGCCTGCTCGAGGTCCTCTGTGTGCTCGTCGAGGTCGGACCGCACGCTCTGGTCCAGGTACCGGGCCACGTCGGGCAGGGTGGCGTGCCTGCGCGCCGCCTCGCGGAAGGAGCCGAGGAGCAGGGCGGCGTCGGACACCGAGGGAAGCCCCTTGCCACGGACGTCGCCGATGACGATGCGCGCCCGGGAATCGGTGCGGGCCGCGGCGTACAGGTCGCCGCCGATCTGCGCCTCCTCCTCGGCCGCCAGGTACATGGAGGCCAGCCGCAACGACCCGAGCCGCGCGGGCAGGGGGCGCAGCAGCGCCCGCTGGGCGGCCTCGGAGACCGACCGCACGCGCGTGAGGACCTGCTGGTGCCGCTCGCGCAGGTAGGAGAACAGCACCAGGAACACCGTGACCACGACGGCCGCGGCGAACTGCGTCTGCACGGGCCGGTCGGCGATGGTGCCGTCGTGCGCGCTGACGACCATCTCGCCGGCGAAGGACAGCACGCCCACGCTCCCGGTGACCCACGGCCCGGAGAACGAGGCGGTGATCGCCGGAGCGGTGATCAGCAGGGGGCTCAGCTCGATCTCGCGCGGCGTCAGCAGGTCGGCCACGGTGATCACGAAGATGAGCACGAGCGGGATCGCCACCAGCGCGTGGCCCGTCCGCCACGGCCGGTGCCCGTCCGTTCTGCCCCGCGCGTGCCGCACCCTTCATGCATACACCAGCACGAGCCCGGGCGAAAAACCCGTGCCCGCTGTGACCTGCGGAAACGCCTGCACTGCAGGGGATTTCGCCCTGTGCCGCCGACCGGCCGCCGTCCCGAATGGTGAGACAGCCGGGGGCGGGCGGAGATCAGCCGACGACGACCTGCGGGCCGGACGCCTCGTCGTCGTCGAGGTCGACCTCCACGCCCATCTCCTCGGCCAGGCGCAGGGCCTCCTCGATGAGCGTCTCGACGATCTGCGACTCGGGGACGGTCTTGACGACCTCGCCCTTGACGAAGATCTGCCCCTTGCCGTTGCCGGAGGCGACGCCGAGGTCGGCCTCGCGGGCCTCGCCGGGACCGTTCACCACGCAGCCCATCACGGCCACCCGCAGCGGGACCTTCAGCCCGTCGAGCCCGGCGTGCACCTGCTCGGCCAGGGTGTAGACGTCCACCTGGGCGCGCCCGCAGGAGGGGCAGGAGACGATCTCCAGGCCGCGCTCGCGGAGGTTCAGCGACTCCAGGATGCCGATGCCGACCTTGACCTCCTCGACCGGGGGCGCCGACAGCGAGACGCGGATCGTGTCGCCGATGCCCTCGGCGAGCAGCGCGCCGAAGGCCACCGCCGACTTGATCGTGCCCTGGAACGCCGGGCCGGCCTCGGTCACGCCGAGGTGCAGCGGGTAGTCGCACTGGGCCGCGAGCAGGCGGTACGCCTGGATCATGACGACGGGGTCGTGGTGCTTGACGGAGATCTTGATGTCGCGGAAGCCGTGCTCCTCGAACAGCGAGCACTCCCACAGCGCCGACTCCACCAGCGCCTCGGGGGTCGCCTTGCCGTATTTGGCCAGCAGGCGGGGGTCGAGCGAACCGGCGTTGACGCCGATGCGGATGGGGACGCCCGCGTCGGCGGCGGCCCTGGCGATCTCGCCGACCTTGTCGTCGAACTTCTTGATGTTGCCCGGATTCACCCGGACGGCCGCGCACCCGGCCTCGATGGCGGCGAAGACGTACTTCGGCTGGAAGTGGATGTCGGCGATCACCGGGATCTGCGACTTGCGCGCGATGGCCGGCAGCGCGTCGGCGTCGTCCTGCGAGGGCACGGCCACGCGGACGATCTGGCAGCCGGAGGCGGTGAGCTCGGCGATCTGCTGCAGCGTCGCGTTCACGTCGGCGGTCAGCGTGGTGGTCATGGACTGCACCGTCACCGGCGCGCCCCCGCCCACGGGCACCGAGCCCACCATGATCTGCCGCGACACCCGCCGCTCGGCGATCGGCTTGCTCCGTACCGAGGGAATCCCCAGATCAACAGATGTCATCTTTTCCAGCACCTTGATAGTGGCGACGCGCTAAGACGCCCCCCAGTCTAAGGACCCCCGCGCACCGGTGGGCTCCGCCCGCCGACAAAGCCGGAGTTCCCGGCCACCTGTGACTCCCGCCACACCCCGGTGACCGGGCGCGGCTCAGCCCTCCTGGGCGGCCACCAGTTCGCGGGCCCGGGCGCGGGCCCAGGCGTCGGCGTCCAGGACCTCCTCCACCGACCCCGCCGGCGTCACGGAATGCTCGCCGACCACGGCCGCGACGGTGTCGACGATGCCGAGGAACGGCAGCCGCCGGGCCAGGAACGCCTCCGCGCACTCCTCGTTGGCGGCGTTGTAGACGGCCGGCGCCGTGCCGCCTTGCGTGCCGACGTGCCGGGCCAGCGCCACGGACGGGAACGCCTCGTCGTCCAGCGGCTCGAACGTCCAGGTGTGGGCCTTGGTCCAGTCGACGGCGCCGGCCGCCCCCGGCACGCGCGACGGCCAGCCCAGCGTCAGCGAGATGGGCAGCCGCATGTCGGGCGGGCTGGCCTGGGCGATGGTGGACCCGTCGACGAACTCGACCATCGAGTGGACGACCGACTGCGGGTGGACGACCACGGTGATGCGGTCGAAGGGGATGTCGAACAGCAGGTTGGCCTCGATGACCTCCAGGCCCTTGTTGACGAGCGTCGCCGAGTTGAGCGTGATCATCGTGCCCATGTCCCAGGTGGGGTGCTTCAGCGCCTGCTCGGGGGTCACGCCGGTCAGCTCCGCCCGCGCGCGGCCGCGGAAGGGGCCGCCGCTGGCGGTGATCACCAGCCGCCGCACCTGCGCGGGGTCGTGGCCGGAGGGCCCCGCCGCCCACAGGCACTGGGCCAGGGCCGAGTGCTCGGAGTCGACCGGCAGGATGCTGCCCGGCCCGGCCAGCCGCTTGACCAGCGGCCCGCCGATGATGAGCGACTCTTTGTTGGCCAGGGCCAGCACCCGCCCCGCCGACAGCGCGGCCAGCGTGGAGGTCAGCCCTACCGCGCCGGTGATGCCGTTCAGCACGATGTCGCAGGGCCAGGCGGCGACCTGCGCCACCCCTTCGGCGCCCGCCACGACCGGCACCGGGCCGATCGCCTCGCGAAGCGCGGGCACGGCCCGCTCGTCGGCGACCGCGACGACCTCGGGACGGAACCGCCGCACCTGCTGGGCCAGCAGGTCGACCTGGCCGCCGCCGGCGACGAGCCCGGCGACGCGGAAGCTCGCGGGGTCGCGCTCGATGACCTCCAGGGCCTGGGTGCCCACCGAGCCGGTGGAACCGAGCACGACGATCGAGCGCGGCTCCGCGGCGCCGGGACGGCCGGCGCGCGCGAGGGCGGCGGTGGAGTCCGCGGGACCGGCCGGCGCGGCGAGAGGGGTCTGCATGCCCCCATTATCGCGGCCCGCCCCGGCCCCGCCCGCCGGACCGCCGAGGAGAGGTCCGCGGGGGCCGTTCCGTGTCACCACTGCGACTGGTGAGAAAACAGCAGCTCAATGCCCGAAACCCGCCATACCCGTCTCGGCGAATCACGAGAAATGCCGCATTCCACCGCACTACCTTCCCGCGTCAGAGCACGGCACCCGATCACGCGGGAGCCGGGCCCGCGTCCAGCGTCCCGCGCCGGCCCGACACCGGGCGGGCGCCCCGCCGGCGCGGCGCCCGGCTCCCGCGACCACCGCATGGAGGACCCCGCATGCACCCCACGGCACGACGTCTCATCCCCATCCTCGCCATCACCCCCGTGGCGGCGGCGGGAATCCTGCTGAACGCCTCGACCGCCGAGGCGGCCAAGCCGTCCGCCGCGCCCCGGCCGGCCGTTCACGACGCGGCCGACAGCACCAAGGAACAGCGCGTCGTCAAGCAGTTCTGGACCCCGGCCAAGATGGCCGCCGCCAGGCCGCTGGACCTGGTGCGGTCGCGCGGCGGGCGCACGACCGCCACGCCCGGCGGCGGCAGGACGATCACCCTGCCGGCTCCCGGCGCGCACGCCGTGAAGCGCGCCGACACCCCGGCCGAGCCCACCGCCTCCGCCTCGCCCACCCAGGCGGCGCCGACCGCGCCGGCCACGCCCACGCCGACGGCGCAGGCCGAGACCCCGGCCCCCACGCCCTCGCCGACCTCGCCGGCCGCCACGCTGTCGGCCCGCTCGCCGGGCGCCGCGTGGACGGCGGGCGGCACGATCGTCAGGACCGAGGGACGGGTCTTCTTCACCTACCAGGGGCGCAGCGCCTCCTGCTCGGGCACCGCGGTCACCAGCGCCAACAAGAGCGTCGTGCTCACCGCCGGCCACTGCGTGAAGCTCGGCGGCGCCTTCCACACCAACTGGGTGTTCGTCCCCGGCTACGACAACGGCGCCCGCCCCTACGGCACCTGGGTCGCCACCAGCCTGCTCACCACGCCGCAGTGGAACGCCAGTGAGGACATGAACTTCGACGTGGCCGCCGCCGTCGTGGCGCCGCTGAACGGCCGGCGCCTGGTCGACGTCGTCGGCGGCCAGGGCGTGGCCTTCAACCAGCCGCGCGGGCGGCAGATGTACGCCTTCGGCTACCCGGCGGCCGGCCCTTACAACGGCTCGAAGCTGATCTACTGCAGCGGCCGGGTGTTCGACGACTTCCTGGTCTCCAGTGACCAGGGCCTCACCTGCGACATGACCGGCGGCTCCAGCGGCGGCGGGTGGTTCCTCGGCTTCAGCGAGGCGACCGGCACGGGCACCCTGAACTCGGTGAACAGCTTCAAGTACAACTTCGCGTCGTACTGGATGTTCGGCCCGTACTTCGGCCCGGAGGCGCAGGCGGTCTACACCACGGCGCAGAACCAGGACGCCACCTGATTCACCGAAAGTATCCACAAGGCGACCTTGCGTAGTCCACACTCGGGATCCATGACCCCGATCCTCCCCTTGATCGCCGCCGCGTCGCTCATCACGGGGCTGGCCGGTGCCGCGCCCGCCGCCTCCGCACGGGTCCTTCCACCGGCGGGCTCCGGCCTGCCGGCCACGCCGTTCTCACCGCCCGCCGCGCTCGTTCCGGTCGCCGGGGCGGGCGTCCTCCAGCAGGTGGCCTCGGTCCCGGCGGGGGTGGTCCAGCACGTGGCCGCCCTCACCGAGGCCGAGCAGCGCAGGGTCCTCGCCTACTGGACGCCCCGGCGCATGGCGCGGGCGCTGCCCGGCGGGCTGCTCGGCTCGGTCGCCAGGCTGGGCGGGCTCGGCTCCGGCGGCCTGCCCCTGCGCATCGCCGCCGCCCGTCCTCCGCACACCAGGCCCCCGGGGCACACCCGGCCCCCGGCCCCGTCGCGTCCCGCCGCCCCGTCCCGTGAGAGGCCGGCCGGGCAGGGCCGGTCCACCACCGGCCGCGCGTCCACCGCGCCGGTGGCCGCGCGGCCGGCCGCGCGGACGCCCGGCGTCAGCACCAGCGGCGCCCGGTGGGCGGCGGGGGGCGCGGTGACGCGCACCACCGGCCGGGTGTTCCTCACCATGCGCGGCGTCGACTACGTCTGCTCGGCGGGGGCGGTGCGCAGCCGCACCATGGACGTGGTCGTCACCGCCGGCCACTGCGTCAAGGACGGCCGGGGCCCCTGGGCCGAGAACTGGACGTTCGTGCCGGGTTACGAGGCGGGCGAGCGGCCCTTCGGGGTGTTCACCGCCCGGCGGACGCTCGTGCCGGAGCCCTGGTCGGCCAAGGGCGACGACAGCCACGACATCGGCATGGTCGCGGTCAACCCGGTGGACGGGCGCCACCTCGGGCAGGTCGTCGGCGGCCAGGAGATCGCCTTCGACGCGCCGCGCGGCGAGCGCGCCTTCGGGTTCGGCTTCCCCGCCGACCCTCCCTACGACGGCGAGCACCTGATCTACTGCTCGGGCGCAACGCACGCCGACCCGCACGGCCAGACCCGCGACCAGGGCATGCGTTGTGACCTCACCGCCGGGTCGAGCGGCGGCCCGTGGCTGAGCTCCTTCGACCCGGCGACCGGGCAGGGCGTGGTCACCTCGGTGAGCAGCTTCAAGTACAGCGACGACCCGCGCACGATGTACGGGCCCTACTTCGGCGATCAGGCCCGCCGGCTGTTCGAGGCGGCGCAGCGAGCCTGAGGTGGACGACAGTCCGGCGGACGCCGAGGACGCGACCGGCTCACAGGGTAAGGCCGGTGAGCACCATGACCTTCTCGTAGGTGTAGTCCTCCATGGCCGAGCGCAGACCCTCGCGTCCGATGCCCGACTCCTTGACGCCGCCGTAGGGCATCTGGTCGGCGCGGTAGGACGGCACGTCGCCGATGATCACACCGCCGACCTCCAGTTCCTTGGCGGCGCGGAAGGCCGCCTCGATGCTGCGGGTGAACACCCCCGCCTGGAGCCCGTACTTGGAGTCGTTGGCGGCGGCGAACGCCTCGTCGGCCGAGCCGACCGGCTGGACGACCAGCACCGGGCCGAAGACCTCCTCGCGCACGACCTTGGCCTCGCCCGGCACGTCGGCGAGCACGGTGGGGGCGACGGTCGCCCCGTCCCGGCCGCCCCCGGTGAGCACCCGGCCGCCCGCGGCGACCGCCTCGGCCACCCACTGCTCGACCCGTTCGGCGGCCTCGACCGACACCATCGGCCCCACCTGCGTCTTGTCGTCGGCGGGGTCGCCGACGACCAGGCTGTCGACGGCGGCGACGAGCTTGGCGGTGAACGCCTCGGCCACCGGCTCCTCCACGATCACCCGCTGGACCGCGATGCAGCTCTGCCCGGCCTGGTAGTTGGAGAACAACGCGACGCGGGTGGCCGCCCAGTCGAGGTCGGCGTCGGCGAGCACGATCGCGGCGGCGTTCCCGCCGAGCTCCAGCGTGACGTGCTTGCGCGGCACCCGGTCCTTGATGGCGTAGCCGACCGGCCCGGAGCCGGTGAACGACACCACCGGCAGGCGCGGGTCCTCCACCAGCGCCCCCGCGCGGTCGTTGGGCACCGGCAGCACCGAGAACATGCCCTCAGGCAGACCGGTCTCGGCGAGGATCTCGCCGAGCACCAGCGCCGACAGCGGGGTCGCCGGGGCGGGCTTGACGATCACGGGCGCGCCGACCGCGATGGCGGGCGCCACCTTGTGAGCCACCAGGTTGAGCGGGAAGTTGAACGGCGTGACGGCCAGCACCGGCCCGTACGGCTGGCGCGAGACGTAGGCCAGGCGGCCGGCGGCGGCGGGCTCGGTGTCCAGCCGCTGGGCCTCGCCGCTGAAGCGCCGCGTCTCCTCGGCGGCGAAGCGGAAGGTGGAGACGGCGCGGGCGACCTCGCCGCGCGCCCAGAAGATCGGCTTGCCGTTCTCGGCGCTGATCAGCCGGGCGACCTCCTCCGAGCGCTCGGCCAGGCGGCGCGAGACGTGGGCCAGCGCCTCGGCGCGGGCGTGGATCGGCAGCGCGGCGGCCTCCTTGCGGACGGCGTGCGCGGCCGCCACCGCCTGCTCCACCTGGTCAGGGGTCGGCACCGAGCCGACGCCGACGACGCGGCCGTCGTGGGGATTGGTCACCGTGAGCTCGTCATCGCCCGTCGCGGGCGAACCGGCGAGCCAGAAGGGGCGTACGTCCATGTCCCGACGCTATGCCTTCCCGCGGTCCGGGACGCTACTCCGGTACGGACAAGTGCGCCCTGGCACCGCTACATTCCGCATAAGAAACGTTCTTTCCCCGTTCCGTAACGAGCATGCCGCAATTTCGGGATGTTTTCTGTTGCATGGCGGTTTGAAGGTCGCGACACATGGTTAAGTCAACATGCGGGTCCGCGCGGGACCCTTGGGGAGAAGGGGCTGAGTCGCTCATGGGTTCGCCTGCGCCGCTCGGTCTCCAAGGCGCCTATGCGATGGGCGGCCAGAGCTCCCAGGACGAGCTGCGCGCGCGGCTGATCGCGGTGGCCGGCGAGCTGCTGGTCACCCGCGGCGCCGACAGCCTGACCGTCCGGCGCATCGCCACCGAGGCCGGGTGCGCCACCACGGTGGTGTACACCATGTTCGGCAACAAGGAGGGCCTGGCCGAGGCGCTTTACCTGGAGGGCTTCGAGCGGTTTCGCCGCAGGCTCGCGGCGGTCCCCCGCCACCCCGACCCGCTGGAGTACCTCACCTCGCTCGGGCCCGCCTACCGCGAGGCGTGCCTTGCCGAGCCCGGCTACTACAGCGTGATGTTCGAGAAGGCCATCCCCGGCTTCGAGCCGAGCGAGCGGGCGCGCACCCTCGCCAGGGCCGCGGTGAACATCCTCGACCGGGCCATCGCCGACTGCATCTCGGCCGGCTACCTGGTGCCGACCCAGCCGCGCAAGATCGCCGACTGCCTGTGGGCGGCGGCGCAGGGCGCCGTGAGCCTCGAACGCGCCGGCCACCTGCGCGACGACCGCGTCTACACCTCCGTCACCCTGGCCGCCATCAGCCGCTACCTCGTCCACAAGGACACCCTGCCGGCCCCTTACTGACACCTCACCGGGGGGACGCCCTGCCGGCCCTCACCGAGGCGCGGGGGGCCGGACCGCCAGCGCCATCCACAGCTCCGCGCGCACGGCCGGGTCGTCCAGGTCACGGCCGAGCAGTTCGGCGACCCGCCGCATGCGGTAGCGCAGGGTGTGCCGGTGGACGCCGAGCCGTTGGGCCGCCGCGTCCCAGTGGCCGTTGCACGCCAGGTAGGCGCGCAGCGACTCCACGAGGTCGGCGCGCGAGCCGTACTCGCGGAGCGGGGCCAGCAGCGAGGCGGCGAACCCGGACAGCAGGTTCGGCTCCACCAGCGAGAGCAACCCCTGCCCGGCGAGGTCGGCGAAGCGCATGACCGGGCGGGCCGACAGCAGGGCGCGCTGCGCCTGCTCCAGGCCGGCGGCCAGCCCGGACGGCCCGGACGACTCCACCGGTTCGCTGACCCCGACCCTGCCTCGCCGGGCCGCCGCCTCGGCCATCGGGCCGGCCTGCTCGGCGGGCGCAAGCGCGATCACGACGCCGCCCCACGGAGCGGTGAACCCCGGCAGCGCGTCCTGGAGCTCCTCGGCGTCACCGGCCTCGCAGGCCAGCACCACGAACGGGCCGCCGTCCATGAACGCCGTCTCGGCGGGGCCGCCGGGCAGCGCCGCCAAGGTCTCACGCGCGGCCTCGCGCTCGCCGGCCAGCAGCAGCCGCAGCACGGCGGAGCGGACGCGGCGCACGGCGGCCAGGCGGTCGCGCCGCTGCTCCAGCGACAGGGCGAGCAGCGATCCGGCGGTGTTGACGACGGT
Organism: Sphaerisporangium sp. NPDC005288; assembly: GCF_040607475.1. Taxonomy (NCBI): domain Bacteria; kingdom Bacillati; phylum Actinomycetota; class Actinomycetes; order Streptosporangiales; family Streptosporangiaceae; genus Sphaerisporangium; species Sphaerisporangium sp. NPDC005288. The sequence continues at coordinate 455,123 of NZ_JBEXGT010000001.1, forward strand.
GTGCCCGACCGGTGAGAAGGGCCGCTGCGCGCCGACCGCGAAGAAGCCGGTGACGCGCCGCTGGTCTCCGAGCGGCTGGACGATCACGTGTTCGTGCGGCCCGGACAGCGCGAGGCTCGCGGGCGCGCCGTCGGGGGCGCGCAGGCGGTGGAGCTCGCCCCGCACCAGGGCCGCGGCCTTGTCGGCGCCCTCACCGGCCGCGTGCAGGACGCCGCCCGTCTCGTCGAACAGGACGGCCCAGCCGTGGATCTCACGGGCCAGCCGCCGGACCACCCCCGCCATTCCCCCCGCCCGGAGTGCGGCGCGGGTCAGCCGGCCCTGGGCGGCGAAGGCGTCGCCGAGCTCCTCGTACCGCTCGGCCGCGAGCATGTCGCTGACGGCCTTGCCGATGGAGATGAACGGGGTCTCCCTGGGCACCTCGACCAGCGGGAGCCCGGCGTCCGCGGCGGCGGCGACGAACTCGGGCGGCACGCTCTCGTGGCCCAGGCCCACGCCGAACCCGAGGCCGGCCGCTCCCCGGCCGACCAGCCGCGAGACGTAGGCGGGCGCGTCGTCCGGGGCGAGCCGCATGCCGGTGGTGAGGACGAGCTCGTCGCCCTCCAGGAACGGCGTGGGGTCCTCCAGTTCGCTCACCGCCACCCAGCGCACCGGGCGTTCCAGCGCGTCATGGCCCGCGCGCACGCGGAGCCGCAGCCGCGCGAGCGCGACCACCCGCCGCAGGGTTGGTGCCATGTCACTTCCTCGGGACGCCGGAGGCGGACGACTCCGTTCCCGGAGCCTCGCGGCTCCTCCGCGAAGAGGGCCGGATCCACCGGGGGTCCGGAGTTGTACAACCTGGACAAGCTGGACCGACATATTGTGACATGTCGCCAGGTCGGCACCTGGAGGCGGCGGCCGTAACGTCACAGGCATGAGCATCGAGCGTGAGGTACACCAGCAGCCGGGCGTGGCTCCCGACCAGCCCGTCACGCACGGCGGCCCGTCCCTGCCCCAGGTGCGCCGCCTGGTCACCGAGGTCCCCGGCCCGAAGTCCCGCGAGATGTTCGCGCGCAAGCGGTCGGCGGTGCCGCCGGGCATCGGCACCACCCTGCCGGTGTTCGTGACCCACGCCGGCGGCGGCGTGCTCGTGGACGCCGACGGCAACTCTCTCATCGACTTCGGCTCGGGCATCGCGGTGACCACCGTCGGCAACGCCGCGCCCCGCGTCGTGGAGCGCGTCACAAAGCAGGTCGCCGACTTCACCCACACCTGCTTCATGGTGACGCCGTACGAGTCGTACCTGGAGGTCTGCGAGCGGCTCAACGCCCTCACCCCCGGCGACCACGACAAGCGCTCGTTCCTGGTCAACAGCGGCGCCGAAGCCGTGGAGAACGCCGTCAAGGTGGCCCGCCACGCCACCGGGCGGCAGGCGGTCGTCGTGTTCGACCACGGCTACCACGGCCGCACGCTGCTCACCATGACGCTGACGGCCAAGAACATGCCCTACAAGCACCGGTTCGGCCCCTACGCGCCGGAGGTGTACCGCATGCCGATGGCCTACCCCTACCGGTGGCCCACCGGCCCGGACAACTGCGCCGAGGAGGCCGTGGCCCAGGCCATCGACGCGATCGACAAGCAGATCGGCGCGCAGAACGTGGCCGCCATCGTGATCGAGCCGATCCAGGGCGAGGGCGGCTTCATCGAGCCCGCGCGGGGCTTCCTGCCCGCGCTGCTGGAGTACGCCCGGGCCAACGGCATCGTGTTCGTCGCCGACGAGGTGCAGACCGGGTTCGCCCGCACCGGGCACCTGTTCGCCTGCGAGGACGAGGGCATCGTGCCGGACATCATCTGCACGGCCAAGGGCATCGCGGGCGGCCTGCCGCTCGCGGCGGTCACCGGCCGGGCCGAGCTCCTGGACGCCGTGCACGTCGGCGGCCTCGGCGGCACCTACGGCGGCAACCCGCTGGCCTGCGAGGCGGCGCTGGCCGTGCTGGACACGATCGAGGCCGACGGCCTGGTGGAGCGCGCGCGGCAGGTCGGCGCCATCATGCTCCCCCGGCTCAGGGCGCTGGCGGAGCGGTTCGACATCATCGGGGACGTGCGGGGGCGCGGCGCCATGATCGCCATCGAGCTGGTCGTGCCGGGCACCAAGAAGCCCGACGCGGCCGTCACCGGGGAGATCGTCCGGCGCTGCCACGCGGAGGGCCTGGTCGTGCTCACGGCGGGCACCTACGGCAACGTGCTGCGCTTCCTTCCGCCGCTGTCCATCCCGGACTCCCTGCTGGAAGAGGGCCTGTCCATCCTGGAGAAGGCCATCGCGTCCGTTTAGGAGCACCACAAAAGGGGCACCCGGGTTTCACCCGAGGTGTCCCTTTTGTCATTGAACGGGCGGGGCGAGGGACGCGATTTAACCCGTCCTTGACATCGCCCTAGTCGATCACTTTCAGTAACGGGGTTATAACGGTTCGGGTAGGAGCCATTCGAGCCACGGGAGCGTGATGAGCTGGGATCCGACCGGAGCGGCACGGCTCAACCTGACCTTCGACCCCAACGATCTGACCGGCCCGCAGCGCGAGGGGGACGCCTGCGTGGTCTGCCACAAGAAGTGGCCACGGCCACGGGTCCGCGTCGGCCGGCTGCCCGACGACGCCCCCGTCATGGCCTGCGAGGACTGCGCCGAAGCCCTTCTGCCCGCGCCCCCCGCACCCCGCAAGAAGCCCGCCCCGCGCAAGGCCGCCCTCCCCTAGGCCGCTGCGGCGCCTTCCTCACGCATGCCCCAGGGGGAGCCGTACTCGCCGAGCAGGTCAAGGAAGGGCACCGGGTCGAAGGCCTCGGGGCCGAGGACGCCGCGTCCGCTCCAGGTGCCGCGCGCCAGCAGTTCCAGCGCCACGACCGGATGGACCGCCGTCTGCCACACCACCGCCTGGGCTCCGTACTCGCGCATCGACCATTCGTTGTCCACGACGTGGTACAGGTAGACCTCCCGCGGCCGGCCGTCCTTGCCGGTGCCCCTGATCCAGGTGCCCGCGCAGGTCTTGCCGCGCATCCGGTCGCCCAGTGTCGCCGGGTCCGGCAGCGAAGCGGCCACCACGTCGCGCGGGGACACCTCGACGCCCTTGATCCGCACCGGCTCGGTCGAGTCCAGGCCGAGCTTGTGCAGGGTGCGCAGCACCTCGATGAACTCGGCGCCCAGGCCGTACTTGAAGGTCACCCGCCGGGCCTTCACCCAGCGCGGGACCAGCAGTACCTCCTCGTGCTCGACGTTCACGCACTCGACCGGGCCGATGCCCTCGGGGAAGTCGAACATCTCCGGCTCGCTGAACGGCTCGGTGGTGTGCCAGCCGCCGTCCTCCCAGACCACCGGCGGGTTGAGGCACTCCTCGATGGTGGTCCAGATGGAGAAGGTGGGCGCGAACGCCTCCTGCCCGCCGGGACCTCGCACGACCAGGTTGGCGCCGTCGCGGATGCCGATCTCGTCGATGCTCTCGAACAGGTGGTCGGCCGCGTACCGGGCGAAGACGTCGGCCAGGCCCGGCTCGACCCCCATGCCCACCAGGGCGAGCCTGCCCTCGGCCTCCCAGCGCCGTGACATGGCGAACTGCTCGTCGCCGAGCTTGACGCCGGGCAGCTCGTACGGCCGGGAGGGGTGCGGCCGCGACAGCGACATGGCCATGTCGAGGTAGTCGGCGCCCGCGGCGAGGGCCGCGCGGAACAGCGGCATGTCGAACCGGGGATCGACGGCGTTGAACAGCACGTCGCAGCGGTGCTCGCGCAGGGCGGCCTCCACCGCGGCCTGGTCGGAGGCGTCCAGCCCGATCGCGCTGAACCGGTCCTCCACCGGGCGCGCGGAGGCCACGCGCCGGCCCGGGGCGCGTCCCGGCCCAGAGGGCGGCACCTGTTCTGACGCGCCGATGCGTTCGGACGCGCCGACCTGTTTGGAGACGACGGCCTCGGCGCGTGAGCGGTCATAGTCGGCGACGACGATGTGGTCGAAGAAGTCACGGCGGGCGGCGATCGGCACCACGGCGGAACCCACGCCGCCCGCGCCTACGAGAAGGATGCGCATGCCGGGACCGTATCAACTGACTGGTCAACCAATCAATATGATGCCCGCCACCCGGCCACCCCTTTCCACCATGGATTTCGTCGCCGACGACCCCAGACGGCGACGAGAAGGAGGGCAGCCGGCCGCCGGCACGACCGATACCGGAAACCCCGGCGGCGCCCCGTCTAACCGGCGAGCGAGCGCCAGCGGGCCGCCCACTCGGCGTAGTCGGTGCATGGTCCGTCCCGGTCTTCGCAGTCACTCCCCGGGAGGACGGCGAAGACGACCTTCTTGCCCCAGGAGGCGTCGGGGACCCGGAACGCCGCGCACACGGCCTTGGCGAGCCTGGCGCGGCCCGCCGCCGCCGGCCCCTTGCCGTGGTAGGCGCAGGCCCCGGGGTTGGCCGGCGCCAGCATGTTGCGCGCCGACGCCTGCTGCTGCACGTCCTTGGAGGAGGCCCAGTCGATCCAGCGGTAGGCGCAGTTGGGCGAGGCGGCCGTCGCCGAGACCATCCACGCGTCCACCCAGCCGGTGGCCGGGTCGTCCCGCACCGCCTTGACGGAGTGGCCGCCCGCGCGAAGGGTCTCCATCAGGAACGGCAGGCCCCGCCCTGCGGAGACAGAGCCGCCGGCGAACGCCTGCAACGCCTGGACCTGCCTGGCGTAGTAGAACCGGTCGCCGCCGCCCCGTTCGCCGAGGAGCGCCATCGCCGCGTCGAGCTGGGGCCGGGTGAGGTTGAACGGGTCGCCGATGCCGAGCTTCGGCCGCTGGCGCTTCACCGCGAGCGCGGCGTCGGCGATGGTCAGCGGGCTGTCCTTGAGCATGACCGGGCCGCGGGCGGAGTACAGCCCGGCGCCCGCCGGCGGGCGCGTCTCGACGCTGTCGTACAGCGTCGCGTACCACCCCCACAGGTACGGCACGCCGTACACCTGGGAGCCGGCCGTGATCGCGCGCTGGGAGCGCAACCACGAGGGGATCTCGCCGTAGTTGCGCAGGAGCGAGGTGGTGATCGGGGCGACCTTGCGCTCGGCGATCAGGCGACCGCCGACCTGCGGGGGCGCGGACACCACATCGAACGCGGTGCCGGCCGCCATCGTGTCGAGCTGGTCGTCCGACGCCGGGAAGCGCAGGTTGACCCGGCAGCCGGTGGTGGTCTCGAACCGCCCCACCCAGTTGTAGGCCGGATCGGTGCCGCCGTACTCGGCGTAACCGCGGTAGGACAGCACGGTGACCGACCCCTCCCCCGGCCCGAGGGTGGTGACCGCAGGGGACGGCGTCGCCGCCGGGGTGGGCGAGGACGACGGGGACGGCGTCGCGGCCGCCGAGGAGGCGGCGCCCGACGGCCCCATCCCGGAGGCGGAGGGAGAGGCGGAGATGGAAGCGGACCCCGAGGCGCTGGGCGCCGCCCCCGCGTCGACCGTGGCGGGCCCCCTCGCGCCGCCGCACCCGGCGAGCGCGACGGCGGCCGAGGCGAGCAGCGCCGGCAGCCATCGAGGACGCCTCGTCGATGTGCTCACGCCGGCCGTCCCCCTCGTTCTCAGCCCTTTGCGGGCAGCCTACCGGCCGGGCGGGCGGGGGGCGCGTCATGCGCCGGCGGCGAGACCCGCGGCGAGGGTGCCAGCCCGCCGACCTCGGCGCCCGCCGACCTCGGCGCCCATCGACCTCGGCGCCCGTCGACCTCGGCGGGCCGTCGACCTCGGCGCCCGTCGACCTCGGCGCCCGTCGACCTCGGCGCCCGTCGACCTCGGCGCCCGTCGACCTCGGCGGGCCGTCGTGCGGCCCGGCGGTGCCCCGGCGGCAACGTGCGCGAGCACGAGGGCGGCGGGGCACCGTCAGTGCGGTGACCGCACACCTTCACCGGCCGCGGCTCTCCACCCGGAATGTGCTGGATGTGATCGGCGCCGGGTCGGCGAGGCGTGGTACGGCGATGCCGGCGCCGCTCCTACGGCGCCCGGCCCGGTCGACGTTCGTGGACAGCGCGCTAGGCGTTGGTGGGGAAGCCGAGGTTGACGCCGCCGTGGCTCGGGTCCAGCCAGCGGGAGGTGACGACCTTGCCGCGGGTGTAGAAGTGGACGCCCTCGGCGCCGTGGACGTGCGTGTCGCCGAACAGCGAGGCCTTCCAGCCGCCGAAGCTGTAGAACGCCATCGGCACCGGGATCGGCACGTTGATGCCGACCATGCCGACCTCCACCTCGTTCTGGAAACGCCGCGCCGCGCCGCCGTCGTTGGTGAACACCGCGGTGCCGTTGCCGTACTCGGTGCCGTTGATGATGCGCAGGCCCTCCTCGTAGGAGCGGACGCGGATCACCGACAGGACCGGGCCGAAGATCTCGTCGCGGTGCACGGCGGAACCGGGGGTGACGTGGTCGACCAGGGTCGGGCCGAGCCAGAACCCCGGCGTCCCGGCCGCCGTGGTGCCGCCCTTGACCGGCGTCTCCCTGCCGTCGACGACCAGCTTGGCCCCCTCGGCCAGCGCCGTGTCGAGGTAGGAGGCCACCTTGTCGCGGTGCGCGCCGGTGACCAGCGGGCCCATGTCGGCGTCGGGGTCGTCGCCGGCGCCGACGGTCAGCCGGCCCACCCGGTCGACGATCTTGGCGACCAGCTCGTCCCCGACCGGGTCCACGGCGAGCACGACGGAGATCGCCATGCACCGCTCCCCCGCCGAGCCGAAGCCGGCGTTCACCGCCGCGTCGGCGACCAGGTCGAGATCGGCGTCGGGCAGCACGAGCATGTGGTTCTTCGCGCCGCCGAGCGCCTGCACCCGCTTGCCGTGCCGGGTGCCGGTCTCGTAGACGTACCGGGCGATCGGCGTGGAACCGACGAAGGAGACGGCGCGCACGTCGGGGTGCTCCAGCAGCCGGTCCACAGCCACCTTGTCGCCCTGGACGACGTTGAACACCCCGCCGGGCAGCCCGGCCCGCTTCCACAGGGACGCCATCAGCAGCGACGCCGACGGGTCGCGCTCGGAGGGCTTGAGCACGAAGGTGTTGCCGCAGGCGATGGCGACCGGGTACATCCACATGGGCACCATCGCCGGGAAGTTGAAGGGGGTGATCCCGGCGACGACGCCCAGCGGCTGCCTGATCGAGAAGGAGTCGACGTTCGTCGAGACGTTCTCCGAGAAGCCGCCCTTGAGCAGGTGCGGGATGCCGCACGCGAACTCCACGACCTCCAGGCCGCGGGCGACCTCGCCGAGCGCGTCGGAGCGCACCTTTCCGTGCTCGGCGCTGATCAGCGCGGCCAGGTCGTCGCGGTGGGCGTCCATCAGCTCCCGGAACCGGAACAGCACCTGCGCCCGCTTCATCAGCGAGGCGTCGCGCCAGGCGGGGAAGGCCGCCGCCGCCGCGGCCACCGCGGCGTCGACGTCCTGGACGGCCGCCAGGTCGACCAGGGCACGCACCTCGCCGGTGGCCGGGTTGAACACCTCGCCCCGGCGTCCGGAGCCGCCGGGCGTCTCGGCGCCGCCGATCCAGTGCGCGACCCGCTTCACCGCGCCGTCCCGCCCGTCGCCCTCGTGGTCGAGCGGCCCGTGCGCCGGCCCGTGGTTCACTTGCCCGTCTCCTCGTTGATCGTCTCCAGCGCGGCGAGGATGATGCCCAGCCCCTCGCGCGCCTCTTCCTCGCTCAGCGTCAGCGGCGGCGCCATGCGCAGCACGTTGCCGTACAGACCGCCCTTGCCGGCCAGCAGGCCGAGCTTCTTGGTCTCCTCCATGAACCGCGCGGCCAGCGCGGGCGACGGCGCCCCGCTGCCCGGGTCGACCAGCTCCACCGCGAACATCAGGCCCTTGCCGCGGATGTCGCCGACGATCGGCAGCCGGTCCTTGGCCGCGCGCAGCCCGTCGATGAGGATGGCGCCGGTGGTGGCGGCGCGGGTCTGCAGGTCGTGGTCCAGGACGTAGTCCAGGGTCGCGTTCGCCGCGGCCATCGAGACCGGGTTGCCGCCGAAGGTGGCAAGGCCGATGGCGTGCGGCCCGTCCATCAGGTCGCCGCGCGCGACGACGCCGCCGACCGCGAAGCCGTTGCCGAGCCCCTTGGCGAAGGTCATCATGTCGGGGGTCACGCCGTGGTCCTGGATGCCGAAGAAGGCCGAGCCGGTGCGGCCCCACCCGGTCTGCACCTCGTCGGAGATGAAAAGGATGCCTTCCTCGTCCAGCACCTCCTTGTACGCCCGGAACAGCCCGTCGGGCGCCATGGTGAAACCGCCGACGCCCTGGATCGGCTCGGCGATCAGCGCGGCCACGTCGTTGGACACCGCGGTGGCGAGCACGTGCCGCAGGTCGTCCACGCAGGCGGCGATGTAGTCGGCGTCCGACAGGCCGCGGAACTGGGTCAGGTGGCGGTCGGCGCCGTGCAGGAAGTGCACGTTCAGCGGCGACAGCGAGTTGTTCTTCCAGCCGCGGTTGCTGGTGACGGCCAGGGCGCCGAAGCTGCGGCCGTGGTAGCTCTGCCGCATGGCGAGTACCTGGTCGGACCTGCGGGCGTAGGTGGCCAGCAGCAGAGCCGTCTCGTTGGCCTCGGTGCCGGAGTTGGTGAAGAAGACCTTGGCGTTCTCGATGCCCGACAGCCTGGCGATCTTCTCGGCCAGCTCGACCTGGGCGCGCAGGAGGTAGACCGTGCTGGTGTGAACGACCCCGGTGGCGAGCTGGCGCTCGACGGCGTCACGGACCTCCGGGACGTCGTATCCGATCATGTTGGTCAGGATGCCGGCGAAGAAGTCGAGGTAGGTGTGGCCTTCGGCGTCGACGACGCGGTTGCCCTTACCTCGCACGATCTCGATGGGCTCGTCGTAGTAGAGGGACAACCAGTTGGGCATGACCGCACGATGGCGCGGAAGCAGGTCGGACATAGACCGATTATGTCCACTCGTTGCCACCGCTCCCACCTCCAAGGTGTCGGCGTACCCCGAAATCACCTTACATGCTGGCAGTGTCAGGCTAAAATGTCGTGCGGTCCAGTAGATAGTATGTCAGGACATTAACTCACAGCCTGCTCCGAGCCGAGTCCTCATGGCTCCTCGGCGGCGCAGGCCCGTCGGGGCCTCCTGCGCGCGAAAGCCCCTCGCGCCGACGCTCCGGCGCTGATCACCGGCGCCGTCGTGGCCGGCGCGAGGGGCGCGGTCGTGCCGAGCGCGCGGGCGGGCGCGCTCAGGCGACCTTCTCCGGCTCGGGCTGGGGCGCGGGCGCCGGCCGCCCGGGACGCAGGACGGAAAAGGCCAGGACGGCCGCGGCCAGGGTGAAGGCGACGCCGACCCACGAGCCGAACGACATCGCGGACACGAACGCCTCCCTGGCGGTCCTGGCCAGCCCCGGATCGCCCATCTGCAGCGCCGCGCCGATGGAGTCGCGGGCCGCCGCCGGCGCGCCGTCCGGCATGCTCGCGGTGTAGACGCCGGCCAGCACGCTGCCGAGAACGGCCACGCTGAGCGCCATGCCGACCTGTTGAACGGTGTCGTTCAGCGCCGAGCCGACGCCCGCGTGCTCGGGCGGCACCGCCCCCATCAACGTCGCGTACGCGGCCGGCCCGGCGAGACCGCCGCCGACGCCCATGACGAGCAGACCGGCGATCAGCTTGCCGTACCCGTCGGCCGGGCCGATCGTCCCGAGCACGGCGAACCCGCCCGCCATCACGAGCATGCCGCCGGCGATCAGCACGCGGTTGCTCACCCGCTGCCCGAGCCCGGCGCCCACCCCGTTGAAGACCGCCGCCGCCACCGCGTACGGCAGCAGCGCGAGCCCCGCCTTCATCGGCCCGTACGCGAGGACGAACTGCAGGTACTGGGTGAGCATGAGCAGCAGCGCGCCGGTGCCGAACGACATCAGCACGATCGAGAACGACGACCCGCCGAAGTCACGGTCGCGGAACAGCGCCAGCGGCAGCATGGGATGCTCCGACCTGCGCTCCCAGAGCACGAACGCGCCGAGCGCCACGACCGCGACGGCCATCGCGGCCACCGACCCGCCCGAGCTCCAGCCATCGCGGGGCGCCGCGATGACCACGTACACCAGCGCGGTCATGCCGGCCGTCGACAGCAGCGCGCCGAGCGGGTCGACGGGGCGGGCCGGGCCCCGGGACTCGGGCATCAGCAGCACCGCGGCGACGATCGCGACGACGGCGATGGGCACGTTCAGCAGGAACACCGAGCCCCACCAGTAGTGCTCCAGCAGGAAGCCGCCGAGCGTCGGACCGGCGATCACGCCCACCATGGCGACGGCGCTCCACGCGGCGAACGCCTTGCGGCGCTCGGACTCGTCGAAGACCGTGATCAGGATCGACAGCGTGCTCGGCATCAGGAACGACCCGCCCACGCCCATGAGCGCGCGGGCGCCGATGAGCTGCCACGGCTCCTGCGCGATCGTCGCGACCAGCGAGGCGGCTCCGAACGCGGCCAGGCCGATGATCAGGAATCGGCGCCGCCCGTAGCGGTCGGACAGGCTGCCGGCGGTCAGCAGCAGGCCGGCGAAGACCAGCACGTAGGCGTCGATGATCCACTGCACGTCGGACGGGGTGGCGCCGAGGTCACGGATCAGCGAGGGGATGGCCAGGTTGAGCACCGTGTTGTCGACCACGAGCACCAGCAGGCTCACGCACAGCACGCCGAGGATCCACCAGCGGCGCGGGTGCTTGGCCGGAGTCGGACCGGCCTCTTCTCGTACATCGTTCGAGTTCACTCGCACAGCGTACGATGAGCCTCGCACGGTGTGCGACAGATTTATCCTGGAGCGAACGAAGGAGCCCGCGCACGTGCCGCCAAAGCAACGCTTCACCTCGGTCTGGTCACGCCAGAGCGCGCCCAAGGCCACGCCCGTCCGCGAACACCCCGCGCTGAGCCGCGACCACATCGTCAAGGCCGCCGTCGAACTGCTCGACGCCGAAGGCCTCGACGCCCTCAGCATGCGCAGGCTCGGCTCACGCCTCGGCTCAGGAGCGACCAGCATCTACTGGCACGTCTCCAACAAGGACCAACTGCTGGAGCTGGCGCTCGACGAGGTGTACTCCGAGGTGCGGCTGCCCGACCCGGACGTCACGGGCTGGCATGACACCGCCGCGGCGTTCGCCTACGGGATGCGCGAGGCGGTGCTCGGGCACCCGTGGTCGGTCACGCTCATCGGCTCCATGCCGAGCATCGGGCCCAACGCGCTCAAGGCGATCTCCGCGCTCTCCACCGCCATGCAGCTCGGCGGCTTCGCCGGCGTGACCCTCGAGTTCGCCGTCAGCTCGATCGTCTCCTACACCCTGGGCGCCACCACACCCGAGGCCGGCTGGATCAACACCGTGGGCCGCAGTGGCGCCGACCAGGCCGAATGGGTGGCCGACATGAGCGCCCAGCTCCACATCGCCGGCGCCGAGCATCCGGAGCTGATCGCCCGCTACGACAGTCTCCACGACCTCGACGTCACCCAGATGCGCCGCCTCAGCTTCGACTACGGCCTGTCCGCCCTCCTGGACGGCCTGGCGCTCCGCCTCCACCAGACCTGACCAAGGACGGGCGCAGGGCGGACAGACGGAGGACGGGCGCGGGCCGAACAGACGGAGGACGGGCGCGGGGCGAACAGCGAGAGCGGGGCGGACAGACCGAGGACGGGCGCGGGGCGGACAGCGGGAGCGGACCTGGCGGCGAGGGCCGGCCCACGCGGGACGGCCGGCGAGAACGGCCGCATAACGGGCGGTCACTATGCCACATAGGGGACGGTCGCTGTTACACCGTGATCAGCTAGGCTCGGAAATATGCTACCGACCTTGGCCGACGTCCTCGCCCTGGACGCCGTGCGCCGAGGCAACCCCCGCGTGGTCGCGGGGGCCGACCGGCTGGACACGCGCGTGCGCTGGGTGCACGTCGGAGAGGTCAGCGACATCGCCCACCTGCTGCGCGGCGGCGAGCTCATCCTCACCACCGGCGTCGCCCTGCCCGACGAACCGGACAAACTCGTCGACTACATCGCCGACCTGGCGAGCGTGGGCACCTCCGGCCTGATCGTCGAGCTCGGCCGCAGGTTCATCCACGAGTTGCCCTCCGCCGTCGTGGACGCCGCGGAGACCCACGGGCTGCCGCTGGTCACCCTCGCGCGCGAGACGCCGTTCGTGCAGATCACCGAGTCGGTGCACGCCCGCATCATCGACATCCAGTTGGAGGAGCTGCGCGCCTCCGAGCAGCTGCACGAGGTGTTCACCGAGCTGTCGGTCGAGGGCGCCTCGCCCGCCGAGGTGCTGACCCAGGTCGCGAGGCTCTCGGCCCGGCCCGCGTTGCTGGAGAACCTCGCCCACCAGGTGCTCGCCTGCGAGTCCGCCGGGCGCGACACCGGCATCCTGCTCGCCAACTGGGAGGCCCGGTCGCGCGCCGTCGTCCTCGGCGAGCGCACGGCCTACGACCCCTCCTCCGGCTGGCTGGTCACCATGGTCGGCGCGCGCGGCCACGACTGGGGGCGGCTCATCCTGCTCTGCGACTCGCCGCCGAGCCCGCGCGACATCGTCCTCGCCGAGCGCGCCGCCACCACGCTCGCCCTGGGCCGGCTGCTGGAGCGGCACCAGGAGAGCCTCGAACGCCAGGCCCACGGCACGATCATCGCCGGCATCCTGACCCACGCGTACGCCGACCCGGAGGAGGTCGCCGCCCGCGCCCGCGCGGTCGGCGTCCCGCTGACCGGACGCAAGCTCATCGGCCTGGTGCTCCGCCTCGCGGAGCCGCCGGCCGAGACGGTGCTCAACCTGCAGGCCAAGCTGAGCGAGCTGGCCGAGGCCGCCGCGGCCGCATGCCGGGACGCCAGGCTGCCCGCCCTGGTGGGCGCGCTCGACCAGCACCGCATCGGCGTCCTGCTGCCCCTGCCGCCGCGCACCCTGGCCGAAGGCGCGCTCACCGCCCTCGCCGAACGGCTCCGCACGACCTTCACCACGCCGTTCGTCCTGGCGGCCGGCTCGGTGGTCGAGTCGATCAAAGAGGTGCGGCGCAGCTTCCTGGAAGCCGAACAGGTCGCCGAGGCCGCCGCGCGCCAGCCCGACCGCCGCCCGTTCTACCGGCTGCCCGACCTGCGCCTGCGCGGCCTGCTCCATCTGCTGCGCGACGACGCGCGCCTGCAGACCTTCGCCGAACGCGAGCTCGGCCCGCTGCTCGCCCACGACGCCCACCGCGGCGGCGACCTGACCGGCATCCTGCGCGTCTACCTGGACTCCGGACGCAACAAGGCGGTCGCGGCACAGCGCGCCCACCTGTCCAGGCCCGCGTTCTACGACCGGCTGCGCCGCCTGGAGCGCGTCCTGGACACCAACCTGGACGACGTCGACTCCTGCCTGTCCTTGCACGTCGCCCTGCTGGCACTGGAGTCCTTCCGCAGAGAGACCCGCTGACCGCACCGCGAGGGACGCACTGACGGCGCGCGGATCGTCCAGCGGGCGACGCGCCGCCTGCCGCGGCGCATGGCGACCGGCCGTCGTCCGGCGACGGGTCCCAGGTGGTGACAGGTCCCGGGTGGTGACGAGCGTCAGGAGTCGGGGACGGTGTCCCGCCGTGCGGCGTGGGCCGCGTCGTCGGCGCAGACGTAGGCGTCCCACCGGCGCGGCCGAGCCATGATCACTCCAAGGATGAAACCAAGGCTCATGCTCGCCAGGATTATCACGAAAACTACGTTGAGCCCCATAACGGGTGCCTCTCGAGGATGGTGTGCCGCCGGCTCGTGATCGCGGCCTGACGAACCGTAACCCCGGAACACGGGCGCCGGCAGCCGATCGCCATCGGTTGACCCGTAATGACCAGGGCGTTGACCCGATTTGCGTAGCCCCTTACGGACACTCGCCCCCACCACCGGTAGAAGGCGGCCCGCGGGATCCCTGCCCACGCCCCCGGCCGGGCCTCTGGTCACATTCTCGTAGACGTTGGCGTGTTCACCCGGCCTTGACCTTCTGCGGACAAGACGATGGTCATCGAGGAATCGGATCACCCACGGGAGCCCTTGATGCCACGTCGTCTCGCCGCCGGACTCGCCGCGCTGTCGTTCCTCGCGGCGGCGGCCCCCACAGCCGCCAGCGCCCGGTCGGCCGCGTCGGCGGTGCCGGCCGAAACGGCGCGGGCGACCCGGCCGGCCGGCACGACGGCCACGCGCGTCCAGTTCGCCCTCCCGACGAAGGACTTCCCGCTGGGGCAGCCAGGCCCGGTCACCCAGAAGAAGAAGTCCGTGACGAAAGGCATCGACTTCTTCACCGTCGTGCACGGCGAGGCGACCGACGGATACACGGTGTCGGTGCTCATGAACGGCAAGGACTACGGCTCGCGGGAGCAGGCCGACGCCGCCGCCGAGGCCGTCCAGGCGGCCGGGCTCCCCGCCGGCATCCAGGAGTTCACCCGCCCGGCCGTCGCCGACTACCCCGCGGGCGTCAGCTACATGGTCCGCGTCGGCATGTGGAAGCCGGAGGAGAAGGCCGAGGCCGGCAAGATCGCCAAGAAGCTCGGCGAGGCCGGCGTCAAGGCGAAGGTCGACTTCCTCGGCGACGACGGCTTCCAGACCACCGGCCCCTGGGACATGCGCGTCCTCACCGTCGACCCGCGGGTCTTCGGCGGCTCCTACCACGCGAGCCTCGGGACGAGCGTCGCCACGCGCGAGACCACGTCCTCGATGGCCAAGAAGGCGGGCGCCGTCGTCGCCGTCAACGGCGGCTTCTTCAACATCCACACCGACAAGAACCTCCGCGGCGAACCCGTCGGCGTCTCGGTCGTCAACGGCCGCCTGCTCAGCGAGGCCGTTCTCGGCCGCAGCGCCCTCATCCTCAAGGGCCGCACCGCGCGCATATCCGAGGTGGCCACGGCCGTCACCGCCACCTCCGCCGACGGCGAGAAGACCGTCATCAACGGCGTGAACCGCGCCGCCGCCGCCGACGAGCTCGTCCTGTACACCGAGGAGTTCGGGGAGAAGACCCCCGCCGACGAGGGCGCCGAAGCCGTGCTGGACGCCGAGGGACAGGTCCTCGAACTGCGCCCTGCCGGCGGCAAGGTCGCCGCCGGCACCCGCGTCCTGCACGGCACCGGCATCATGGCCGACTGGATCTGGTCGCACGCCTGGGAGAACTGGAGCCTGAAGATCACCACCAAGGTGACCGACATGCGTTCCGGCAAGGCCATCCCCCTCACCCCCGAGACCAGCGTCATCGGCGGCGGCGTCGGCCTGGTCCGCGACGGCCGCGAGCGCGTCACCGCGCAGGCGGACGGCCAGGCGAACATCAACATGATCCTCCGCCGTCACCCCCGCACCCTCGCGGGCGTCACCAAGTCCGGCCGGCTGATCCTCGCCGTCGTGGACGGCCGCAAGCCGGGCGTCACCGTCGGAGCCTCGATGATCGAAGCCGCCCATTTGATGATGTGGCTCGGCGCCCGTCAGGCCATCAACCTCGACGGCGGCGGCTCCAGCGCGATGGTCGTCAAGGGCAAGGTCGTCAACCACCCCTCCGACGGCGTCGAACGCGGCGTGGGCGACGCCGTCCTCATCGTCCCCTAACCCGTCCCTCCGGGGGCATCGCGATATGCCATCCCCCCGTACCCGCGCTGCGATATCCCGCGCCCCGGAGGAGCGGATCACCTCCGGGCGGCCCCCGCTGCTCTACCGGAGATCCGATTCACGGGCGAAGTCCCGGGCGAGTTCACGCGCTTTCACAAGCGATTCGACGAGCGGTTCTTCAATGATTCGCGAGAGAATCCACGAGTTCGACCGGGAACGGATTCGGCGCGAACGAGTTGAACGGCCTGCATCCGGCACAATGGATTCGCGGGCGGCCATGGACCCGACCGGTGTTCGACTCCCCTACGTCGGCGACGCCGCCTCCGGCGCCCCAACCTGACCCTCCCGACCCCACGCCGGCCGACCGCCCTGCCCTCCCGCCCCCACGCCGGCCGACCGCCCTGTCCTCCCGCCCTCCATCGACGGGTCGACCGTCCACCCGCTTCCCATCAAGTAGCCGACCCACCCCGGCTTCCACTCCCACACCGGCCGGCCGGCCGACCCTGTTCCCGCCAATCCGGTCGGCCGGGCGACCGGTCATGTGCTCCAGAGTTCTCTTGGTCTCGTCGGCCAGCCGACCTGCGGCCTGACCTGCCCGATCCCTTCGTCGGCTGACCGACTGGTCACCACCGGCCGACATCTGCCCCGACATATTCCTTGACACGAATATTCTCGGTGGTGAATGCTTATTTCCATGGACGCACTCTTCACCGCACTGGCCGACCCGGCTCGCTGGCGGCTCGTGATCCTGCTGGCCGAGCGGCCCCGGCCGGTCGGCGTCCTGGCTCGGCTCGCCGAGGCACGTCAGCCGCAGACGACCAAGCACCTGCAGACCCTCGAACGCGCCGGCATCGTCACCTCCCAGCGCACCGGCCAGCGCCGCATCTACGCGCTCCGGTCCGAGCCTCTACGGGAGCTGGCGGCCGAGCTCAACCGGCTCGCCGACACCACTGAGCAGGCCGGCGGCACGCGCGAGACCTTCGACCGCCACGGGCTCAGCGTCCACGCGGAGCGGCTCGCCGCGGAACGGCCGGGGTGGGCCGACGGCCGCTCGTTCAGGTTCCACCGGTCGCTGACAGGCGACCCCGAGTCGGTCTGGCGCCACCTGACCGAGCCCTCCCTGCTCGCCCACTGGTGGACACCCGACGACCTACGCGTCTCCGAGCTCGTATTCGAGGCGCGGCCGGGTGGACGGATCGCCCATGAGTATCGCGACGCCGAGGACGTCGACGGCTCCGACCAGGTCGCCGGGCACGCGGAGGGAATCGTCGACGAGGTCCGGCCTCATGAACACCTCGCCTACCGGCTGTCTCCGCTGCTTCCCGACGGCAGCCACGCCTTCACCGCCCACCTCGACCTCGACCTCCGTCCCACCGGCACCGGCCCGGGCACCAGCAGCGGCACCGGCACCGACCTGGAAGTTCTCTTCCACATCACCGACAGCACCGTCGAATCCGCGGACTTCGTCGCGGGCATCGAGATCGGCTTCGGCCAGAGCCTCGACAAGCTCGCAGCGACCCTGTCCGCGCATTCGCACACCACCGATAAAAGGAGCTCACGATGACCGACTCGACCGGACGCAGGGTGACCGCGAACCTGAGTCTCACCCTCGACGGACGTTACAACGGTCCCGGCGGACCCGGCGATTTCGCCGCGTTCGCTCCCTATGTGACCACCGAGGTCGCGCGCGACCACATGAATCGCATGTGGGAGGCCGCGACGACGGCGCTGCTCGGCCGGATCAATGCCGAGGGATTCATGGGGTACTGGCCGTCGGTCGCCGAAGACGCGAACGCCGACCCGCGTGATCGCGGATATGCCAAATGGCTGGTCGACACGGAGAAGGTGGTTCTGTCGACCACCTTGACCGAAGCTCCGTGGGAACGCACCCGAGTGGTGAACGCCCCCGCCGCCGACGTCGTCACCGACCTCAAGGCGACCGGCGGGGGCGACATCCTCGTCAACAGCAGCGCCGGCGTCATCAAGGCGCTCCTGTCGGCGGACCTGATCGACCGGCTGTACCTCATGATCTTCCCAGAGATCACCGGAGGGGGGCAGCGACTGTTCGACGACGGCCTGCCGGCCACCACGTGGACGCTCGTCCACCAGGAGACCGGCGAGCTGGGCGAGATGGCCATGGTCTACGACCGGGTTCGCCGCTCGACGGCCGAGTAGACATATCCAGACAGGAGACGGCACATGAGCAAGGTGATCATCGGTGCGGCCGTGTCAGCGGACGGTTTCATCGCCGACCGGAACGACGGCGTGGGACCGTTGTTCGACTGGTACTTCAACGGCCCGCAGGAGCTGCCGGCCGCACCGAACCAGTACCGGCCGAAGGACGGATACCGGCCGGCCGCCGCAAGCGCCGACTTCCTACGCGCCACCTGGGCGAGCGTCGGCGCGACCATCATGGGGCGCCGCCTGTTCGACCTCACCGACGGCTGGGGCGGCAAGCCCGCCGTGGGCGATCACGTCTTCGTCGTCACCCACCGGTCCCCCGGCGACTGGCCGAGCCGTTATCCCGACGCCCCGTTCCACTTCGTGACCGGCGGCCTGGAAGAAGCCGTGGCCCGTGCCAAGCAGGCGGCCGGCGACCGCGACGTCTCCATGCCCCCGGGCGACCTCGCCGGGCAGGCGATCTCCGCGGGGCTGGTGGATCAAATCGACATGTACGTCGTTCCGGTCCTGTTCGGCGACGGCATCCGCTTCTTCGGAGAGCACAAGATCCCCACCACGATGCTGAACAACCCACGCATCGTGGAAAGCGACCGGGTCACCCACCTCAGCTACGACGTACGCCCACAATGACCGCCCTCAAGCTCCCCAGCCGGCGAAACGGTCCCCCGCACCGGCCGCGACACCGGCCATCCGTCTCCATACCGCTCCATCAGATGGACTAACGAGCTGGGCGGGCAGCAACCCTCGGACCACCCACCCGCATGCCGGGCGGGCCTCACCCACTCCTCCGGTGACGGTAGGGCCAAACGGGCTTCTCTGCTCCTGATCCGGGTCTGCAGAGAGGAAGCGACGTGCGGGATGGGCAGCCAACCGGAGGTGCCGCCGGAAGGCGCCGGCTCCACCGACCTCCGCCCCCTGCGCCCCGTCCAACGAACTGACGACCGGGGTGGGCAGCGACTCTTGGGACCCCCACCCGCGTGCCGGGTGGGCCCCATTCACGTCTCCCGGGCGGACACGGATGGGCCGGTTCTCCTGCTCCTGGTTCAGGTCGGCCTGGGGGATGGGTGTGCGGGGGTGGGGCCGAGCGTCTGGTGGTGGGGCGCCATACCATCGCGCCTACACCGCCGACCATCGTCCCGCCGTCCCACACCACTACCGCCCCATCTGATGGACTGACGACGGGGTGCGCAACAACCCTCGGACCACCCACCCGCATGCCTGGCGGGGCCATTCGGCTTCTCCGGCGGGCCTATCCAATCCTTTGCTGACGGCACGGTCAGGCTGGTCTCTCTGGTCCCGCTTCGGGTCGACCCGGGGATGGGTGTGCCGGTCTGGGTGCGAGTGTCCAGTGTGACGTCGCAAGACGGTGCCGGTGCCGCCGCCAACCATCGTCCCGCCGTACCAGCCCCACTACCGCGCCATCTGATGGACGACCGGGGTGGGCAGCGACCCTCGGACCCCCCACCCGCGTGCCGGGCGGGCCCATTCGGCTTCACCGCTGCGCCGGTTCTCCTGGTCCCGATCCTGATCGAACTGGGGATGGGTGTACGGGATGGGGGGATGTTGGGTGGGGCGCCGTTGGACGGCATCGGTGCTGTCGGCCATCGTCCCGCTGTGCCAGCGGCATATAGCCGGTCTTCTGCCGGGTGATTCCAGTCGGCTTTTGAACCCGGGGGTAGTAAGCCTGCCGGACCGTCAGCGGGCCGATCAGCCGGCAGGACGGTCAGTGGATGTACCGGCCGGTGGGACAGTCGGCCGTTGTGCCGGTCCTCTCAGCCCCTCGGGTGGACGGGCAGTCGGTTAGGCCGGTTCACCGATCCGGGGGCTGTGGCGGAAATGGTCCATAAATGCAGGTAGGCCATCCACATCGTGGATGGCCTACCTTGCGTTACACATATATCTATCTATCAAGTTTTGTCCGGCGGTGTCCTACTCTCCCACACCGTCCCCGGTGCAGTACCATCGGCGCTGGAAAGCTTAACTTCCGGGTTCGGAATGTAACCGGGTGTTTCCCTTCCGCTATGACCGCCGTAACCCTCCGAGACCAAACCACACCCACCCGAACCAACCCGGGCAGGGGTTTGTTGTCTCTGAGTTGCATAATGGACGCGAGCAAGAAGCTTTGTGATCAAGTCCTCGGCCTATTAGTACCGGTCAGCTCCACACCTTAC